>CP107926.1:6747500-7052500 GCA_036015235.1 Streptomyces sp. NBC_00433
GTAAGCCCTTCGCGCTGCGCTCACGCCCCCACGGCCCTGGGGGTCCTGCCCCTTGCGGCGCGCTGCCTGCCCGCGGCCGCGTGGGGGCTGTGCGCTCCGTTCTCCCCCAGAGCCTGGGGGTGCCCCCACGCGCCCCTGGGCGGGTGCCACTTGCGATGGCGTTCACAGTTGCGGTCCGTCGTGGCTGGTCGCGCAGGTCCCGCGCCCCTTTGGGTTCGCGTCCTCCGCCGTCAGGTGTCTGCCCCTGGCAAGGGCCGGGCTGTGGGCAGGAGAGCACGCGTTTTTGAGGGGCGCGGGGAACTGCGCGCCGCATCACGATGCACGCGCAGGCAAGCAACGCACCGCAAGGGGCAATCACCCAGGGGCGCGTGGGATACCCCCACGTGGAGCTCTGGGGGAGAACGGAGCGACAAGCCCCCGCCGGGACGCGGGCAAGCATCGCACCCCCTGGGCTAAGGGTCCCGGGGGGAGACGACCCTCGTGCAGAAGGGGCGGGTGGATTCGACGCGGGAAGCGTTGACGCGTTCGCTCGACGCGATGAAGGCGCGGGCTTCGAGCTCGGTGCGGCCACCCCGCATATGGCGCCGCAAAAGGCGCCGCTCGCGCAGACGCCGCGGCGTCTCGACGTACCAGAGCTGGTCGAGCAGATCGCGCACCTGCTCCCAGCCGGGCCCGTCATCGGCGAGGTAGTTGCCCTCGGTCACGACGAGCGCGGTCCCTGCCGGGACGACGAGTCCCGCGGCCACCGGCTCGTCGAGCCGCCGGTCGAAGTCGGGTGCGTACACCGCGCGTGAGCGCTCCGCGCGGAGGCGCCGCAGGAGGACGACGTAGCCGTCGACGTCGAAGGTCTCCGGCGCCCCCTTGCGGTCGCGCAGGTGGAGCCGGTCCAACTGGGCGTTGGACAGATGGAAACCGTCCATCGGGACGTACGCGGCGGTGCCGGCGCCGAGCCGGTCGTTCACGCCGGCGACGAGGCGGCGGGCCAGCGTCGACTTGCCGGCGGCGGGTGCACCCGCCAGGCCCAGCAGCGCGCGGCGGCCTGGAATGCTGGGCACCAGGGCGACCGCGTCATCGACAAGCATCCCGTCACCCTAAGCGCCACACATCGGAGCAGACCCTTGTACGAAACGAAGAACCCCCAGCTCACGCCCGAGCTGTACCAATACGTCCTCGATCACAACCCGCCGCTGGACGAGGTCCAGCGCGGGCTGGTCGCCACCACGCACCAACGCCTCGCAGGCCAGGCGGGTATGCAGACCGCGGAGGAGCAGGGTCCGCTGCTGGCCTTCCTGGTCCGGCTGACCGGCGCGAGCCGGATCGTGGAGGTGGGCACCTTCACCGGCCTGTCCACGCTGTCGATGGCGCAGGCGCTGCCCGAGGGCGGGCAGGTGATCGCCTGCGACATCTCCGAGGAGTGGACCGCGGTGGGCCGCGAGGCGTGGGCGGCGGCGGGTGTCGCCGACCGGATCGACCTGCGGATCGCCCCGGCGATCGAGACGCTGCGGGCGCTGCCCGGCGGCAGCTGGATCGACCTGGTCTTCCTCGACGCCGACAAGGAGTCGTACATCGACTACTGGGAGGAGCTGGTGCCGCGGATGAACCCGGGCGGCCTGCTCGTGGTCGACAACACCCTTTACCACGGTGACGTCGCCGATCCCGCGGCCACCGGCGGCGGCGCCGCCATCCGGGCCTTCAACGACCACGTGCGGGCCGACGACCGGGTGGACGACGTCCTGCTCACCGTCGCCGACGGCCTGACGCTGGCCCGCAGGCGGTAAGACCCGTCAGTGCTGGGGCAGTCCGCGGCGGGGCGGCGGCCTTCTGGCCGCCACCGCCGCGTGCTCCCTGGCCTCGCGCTCGCGGGCGACCTCCTCCGGGTGGCGTTTCTTCCAGTACGGGTTGTCATGTGGCAGTCCGCCGGTGACGCGCCCGTACAGCCCGAAGAACAGCAGCAGCAACCCCACGCCGAAGCTGAAGAGCACGTTCGACATCTTGAAGGCCAGCAGATTGCTGTCGGTGTCGAGCAGCGCGAGGTTCACGAAGCCGCTCAGCAGGAAGGCGGTGCCCACGCAGATATTCAGCGTGGAGGCGAAATTGCCGCCGACGACCATCCCGCCGAAGAGCACCGCGCCGATGACGATGGAGATCGTGCTGAGCGCGCCGTTGGAATTGAGCCCGGCGATCCGCTTGCCGGCCTCGGACAGGTACGACACGTCGTTCAGCAGGCCCAGGATGCCGAAGACGACGAGGATGAGGCCCATCGCCCCCGCCCCGTAGCGGTAGACCGTGCTGAGCCGGTGGTCGGCGGTGAGGTGGTCGTCGAGTCTCACAAGCGCCTCCTTCGGGGCTGGACTCGTCGAGGACGCCGTCGCCTCCAGGATAGGTCCGGGCCGCCGGGGCAGCAGCGCGGCGCACGGCGGGCGGCGCCCGCTACCCTGAGGCCATGCCTCGTTACGAGTACCGCTGCAAGACCTGTGGAGCCACCTTCGAAATGCGCCGCCCGATGTCGCAGTCCAGCGCCCCGGCGCCCTGCCCGCAGGGCCACGGCGACACGGTGAAGCTGCTGTCGACCGTGTCGGTGGGCGGCACCGCGTCGGCCGCCGGTTCCGCCGCTCCCGCGCCGGCCCCCGCGGGCGGCGGTGGCGGCTGCTGCGGCGGCGGTTGCTGCGGCTGAGGCCGGTCGGGCGGGTCAGGCGCGGCCTGCCGCCCGGTCCTCCCTGATGTTGGACACCACGCGGTTCGCCGTCTCCCGGACGGCGGCCGTCTCGGTGAGGAAGGCCCAGTAGTCCGGGTGCCGGCCCTCCAGCGCGGCGAGCGCCCGGTCCAGCCGTGCCACCGCCTCGTCGAGCGGCCTGGCGTGCCGCGGCTCCGGGGTCGTACGGCCCTGCATCGCGAGCCGCTGGGCGTCCCTGATCACGAAGCGGGTCCGCTCGACCTCGGCCTTCGGGTCCTTGCTGACCTCGTTGAGCCGGCGCAACCGGTCGCCCGCGGCGCCGACCGCGCCGTCCACGTCGTCCATCAGCGCGCGCACCGACGCCAGCTTCGCGGTGGCCTGCGCCCACTGCTGCCCGTCCCGCGCCCTGCGCGCCTCGGCCAGCGCCGTCTCGGCCTGCCGTACGGCTTGGGCCGCCTGCTCCGGCACCTGCTGGAGGTCCTCCCAGCAGGCCAGCGAGAAACGCCGCCGCAACTCGCTGAGCACCGGCGCGACGCCTTCCGCCCGGGTGCCGAGCGCCTGGACGCGCGTACGCAGCGACACCAGCCGCTTGTCTATCTCCTTGGCCTGCTCGGGCAGCCGCTCGGCCTCGGCCCGCACCGCGTCCGCCTTGCGGCGGATGTCGTCGGCCCGCTGCACGGTCTCCTTCACGCCGTGCTTGGCGGCGCCCTCGTTGAGCTTGGTCAGCTCGGGCGCCAGCGCCGCGAGGCGGGACGCGAGGTCGTCGGCGGTGATCCCGGCGGCGCGGACCGCGTCCAGCGCGTTGCTCGCGGCCAGCAGCGACTGCTTGGCCTGCTCGCGGGCCGGCGCCAGCCGGGCCAGCTGGGTCTCGGCCCGGTTCAGCAGGCCGGTCATCGTCGACTGGTAGCGCTCCAGCTCCGTCCTGGCGTTGACCAGGTCGTCCTTGGCGCGGGTCAGCTCGCTGACCGCCCGGGAGGCGGACGCGTGGTCCAGCTCGTCCCGGTCCAGGTCGTGGGCGTCGACGGCGGCGATGTAGGCCGCGCTGACCTGGTCGATCTTCTCGCCGAGCGCCCGGAAGCCGGACAGCGCGCGGCTCGCCTCGGGCGACTGCTCGACGGCGGAGATCGTCTCGATGGAGATCTCCAGCTCGCGCTGGGCGGTGTCCAGCTCGTAGAAGGCCTGCGCGGCGGCGTCCTTCGCGGCCTGTGCCTCGGCACGCAGATTGTCCCCGCGCCGCCACCACGAACGTGCCGTCGTCACCGTGACTCTCTCTCCCCGCGCTCGCCGCCCACCACCGTCCGTCCCATACTCCCACCCGGCAGCCCCGAACACACGGTCCGGTCCACCTGCCGCACACTCCCCGCACGCGTCGCCGTATGCGCTTGCCCACCTGCCCCCGTGGCGGGGTAACCTGTGTCGTCGCAGTATCCGGGGCGTGTAGCTCAGTGGTAGAGCGCCGCCCTTACAAGGCGGATGTCGGCGGTTCGAAACCGTCCACGCCCACCCCGTTTCGCGCTCTCGCCCTCATCCCCGCCCTCACCGTGTCGGACGAAGGGCGCACCCCCGAAAGTCGTCGTGCGGGCCGCCCCGATGACCGCCTGTCGTACTCGCACGCGTGATCGATTGTTTGGCGTGACTATTACTCCTTTCGGGGAACGGCGGCCATCTGCGGGCGCGTCGGCCGCCGGGGTGCTGACGATGAAGGCGTGAGCACTTCGAGGGGGAAGCGCATAGGCGCGTGGGCGGCACTTGCCGTGGTGACGGCCGCTGTGGGGTCGTGGGGGTTCAGCGGTGTCGCCGCGGCCGCCCCGGCCCACCCGCACCCGCCAAGGCCCGCAGGCCTGCCCGTACCCGTTTCCGTACACCTGCCCGTATCCATGGACGTGGCCCTGCCCGCGCTTCCGCGCGTGCCCATGCCCGTGGCCGACCACCACCATCCGCAGCCGTCGCACACCCGTGAACCCGGGTCTCCGCACAGGCAGCACAGGCAGCACAAGGAGTCGCACAAGCAGCAGCACAGGCCTCCGCACCGGCGGCACAAGCCGGGCTGGCCGCTGCCGCACAAGCCGCGGCTGCCGCGGCCCGCGTACTGGTGCGGGCGGTGGCATCCGCACTGGGAGTGGCCCGAGCCGCTGCACTGCCACCACAAGCCCGTGCCGCCGCCGACCCCGACGCCGAAACCCGTGCCCAAGCCCGTACCGAAGCCCGTGCCCAAGCCGCCTCCGAAGCCCGCGCCGAAGCCGAAACCGGTGGTGCGGGCCGTGCCCGAGCCGGCGCCGAAACCCGCGCCCGAGCCCCTGCCCAAGCCCGCACCGAAACCCGTGCCCAAGCCGCCTCCGAAGCCCGCGCCGCCCGCCGTCGTGCACTGGCCGCGGCACGCGGTCGTGCCGGCCGCGGCGCCCGAGCCGCACCGCCGCAAGCTCACGACCACGCTGCTGCTGACGACGGTGCCGGGGCTGCTGGCGGCCGCCGTGCTCAAGCCGGGGTCAGGGGCTTATCGCAGGAACAACCGGTAGGACGCGAGGGGGAGTTCAGATGTCGCAATGGGTGGTACTGCTGATCGCGATGGCCGCGGTCTGCGCGGTCGTCGTCACCGTGGTCGTCCTCAGACACCGCAGGATCTCCGAGGACGACGACCCGACGGAGACGCCGGACGTCATCGAATACATGGTCATGATGATCGGGGTGATCTACGCGATCGTGCTGGGCCTGGCGATCGCCGGAGTGTGGGAGGGCAGGAGCTCCGCGCAGGCCGACGTGCTGGCCGAGGCGCAGGCGCTGCACGAGGTCAAGGTCCGGGTGCAGGTCTACCCGGTCGGGGTCAGGGACAAGGTGCGGGCGGACGTCGACGCCTATGCCGCCTTCGTCGCGGACAAGGAGTGGCCCCACATGCGCGACCACGGCGACCTCTCGCCGCGGGGCGCGCAGTTGCTCGACCAAGTGCGGACCGACGTCACGCAGTTCGATCCGAAGAGCGACCTGGCGGCGCAGGCCTACCAGCCGGTGGTCGACTCCGTCGCGGCGGCGGACGCGGCACGGGCCGCGCGCGGGCAGAGCGCGGGCGCGACGATGCCGGGGGTGGTGTGGTTCGGGCTGATCGTCGGCGCGCTGGTGACCGTCGGCCTGATCTTCACGCTGCAGATCAGGCGGTCCGCGAAGGAACTGCTGCTCGCCGGGCTGTTCAGCGCGCTCATCGCCTTCCTGCTCTTCCTCATCTGGGACCTGGACGCGCCCTTCGGCAGCGGTCTCGCGGTCTCGGCGGACGTCTTCCGCCAACTGCTCTGATCCCAGAGCGCGCACAGTGCGGCCCCGCCGCCCGGTCAGGTCCGGGCGGCGGGGCCGCACCCCGCTTCACACGGCGCTCAGCGCCAGTTGGACACGTTCACGTTCTCCAGCACGCCGAGGGCGTCGGGGACCAGGACGGCCGCCGAGAAGTACGTACTCACCAGGTAGCTGATGACGGCCTTCTCGTCGACGCCCATGAAGCGCACATTCAGGCCGGGTTCGTACTCGTCGGGCAGGCCGGTCTGGTTGAGGCCGATGACGCCCTGGTTGTCCTCGCCGGTACGGATCGCGATGATCGAGCTGGTGCGGGCCTCGGTGACCGGGATCTTGTTGCAGCTGAGGATCGGGATGCCGCGCCAGGCCGGCACGGTGGAGCCGTGGCATTCGACCGGGTCGGGGTAGATGCCCGCGCGGGTCCACTCCCGGGCGATGGCCGCGATCGTCCTGGGGTTGGCCAGCAGGAAGCGCGTCCCCCGGCGGCGGCTGATCAGCTCGTCCAGGTCGTCGGGCAGCGGCGGCCCGGCGTGCGGCTGGATGCGCTGCTCGTATTCCGCGTTGTTGAGCAGCCCGAACTCCGGGTTGTTGATCAGCTCGTGCTCCTGGCGCTCCCGCAGCGCCTCGACGGTGAGCTTGAGCTGCTGCTCGGTCTGGTTCATCGGCTCGTTGTAGAGGTCGGCGACCCGGCTGTGGACGCGCAGCACGGTCTGGGCCACGCTCAGTTCGTATTCGCGGGGCTTGACCTCGTAGTCGACATAGGTGGCGGGCAGCGCGGACTCGCCCTTGTGTCCCGAGGCGAGCTCGATATTCGCCTCGCCGCGCCTGTTGGACCGCTGCTGCGGGAGCGCCCGGATCGCGTCCAGATGCGCGCGCAGCGAGGCGGCCTGCCCGAGCAGTTGCTCCAGATCCTGCCGGGGCAGCGCGAGCACGGTGGTGGCGGCGGCCGCGCGGGCGGTGAAGGCCCACTCGCCGTCGCCACCGAGCAGCGCCTGCTCGCCGAAGTGGTCGCCGTCGGCGAGGGTGCCGAGGCGGTTCTGCTCGCCGTACGACCCCTCGCCGAGCTTCTCGACCTTGCCGTGCGCGATCAGGTAGACCGTGTCGGCCGGCTGCCCCGCCTCGGCGAGCAGCTCGCCGGGGGCGAACTCCCGCTGGACGAACCGGTCCGCGAGTGCGGTCAGCGCCTCCCCGTCGTCGAAGGACCGCAGGGCGGCGATCTCGCCCAGCTCCTGCGGGATGACCCGGACCTGCGACCCGGTCTTGACGAACGTCACCCGCCCGTCCCCGACGGCATAGCTCAGCCGCCGGTTGACGCGGTACGTACCCGCGTTGACCTGCACCCAGGGCAGCACTTTGAGCAGCCACCTGGACGAGATGCCCTGCATCTGGGGCGTGGACTTGGTTGTCGTGGCCAGATTCCGCGCGGCGGCCGTATCGAGGCTCGTACGCGCGGCGTCCTGCGGATTGCCGACTGCGGTGTCCTGGCCCGCATCAACCGACATGTGCATGTCCTTCCCGTATGGGGGTGATACGGGATCATTCTTGTCGTGACGCTACGCGCTGCCTATTGCCGTATCGAGTGAGAATACTTTGGACGCCAACGGGGGAGTGCCACCGAAAACCGCCCGCGCGGGCGGCCGTTGAAGGCGCCGGGCAGGCGGTCAGAGCGCCTCGACGACCGAGGTGCGGTCAGGGGTCCCGGGGGCGCCCTGCGGGGGGATCGTCAGCGGAACGGCCGCATAGGCTGCGGCCATCGCCGTACGCCGCTCGCGGCGGAAGACGTAGGCGGCGAAGACGCCCGCGCCCAGCAGGGCCACGAAGGACATCAAGGTGCCGAGCCAGCCGGCGCCCAGCCACTCGCCGCCGACCCAGCCCAGGCCGACGCTGTAGGTGGCCCAGCAGACGCCCGCGAGCGCCGACCACGGCAGGAACTCCCGGGGGCTGCGGCGGGCCGTACCGGCGCCCAGGCTGACCACGCTGCGGCCGGCGGGAGCGAAGCGGGCGAGCACCACCAGGGCGCCGCCGCCGCTCGCCAGCACCTGGCCGAGCCGGTCGTGCGCGGCCGACATGCGCCGCGAGGACGCGATGCGCCGGTCGAACCACTCACCGCCGCGGAAGGCCACCCGGTAGGCGATCAGATCGCCCAGGCAGGACGCCACGGCCGCGCAGCCCAGGAGGGCCAGTACGTCGAGGGCGCCGTCGCTGGTGCCCGACGACCCCGCGGTCGCCGCGCTGACCACCAGCACACCGCTGGGCAGCACCGGCACGAAGACGTCCAGCAGGACGGACAGCGCGACGAGCAGGTAGATCCACGGCCACTCGAAAAGAGAGCCCAGGCCTTGCAGCACCGCGCCTCCTCGTCCTTCGCCAGTCCTACGCGCGGTCGCGCGTCACTTGTCGGGTCCTGTCGGGGTCCTGCAATGCCGCAAGAAGATTTCCGATGCCTGGCGGTGCTTGGTCCCTGCCGTGTCCGTGTCCGTTCGTGCTGGTCAAGGCTTCGCGGAGCTGTCAGTGCCGGTCTCGCGCCGACGGCAGCGGATCTTCAACCACCGTCAGCCGTACAGCGTACGCCAGCACGGGCCGACGGCACCGGTCAGGGTGCGTGACGTACGAGACAATCACGACGTTGTCACGACAGGAATACTCACCGGAACAACGCTTCAGCCCCCGGGAAAGTGTCCGCGCCGCGCCTCCACCGCGCCGGCGCCGGACCGGCCCCCCAGGTGCAGTTGAATGCCGATACTGAAATCTGCCCAGGTCGGACGTCCCGTACACTGGTGCGCAGCAGAAGGGGAGTAGCTCTTCGCCGGACCGTCGACATACTGCCCGGGTTCGCGTGCGGCGCCGAAAGGCGCGGCAGGGGACCGGGGCCGGCGCCCGGAGGCAGCGATACGGAAACGTGACGCCGCCAGCGAGACCTTCGGCCGCAGCGTCCCGACGCTGCCGTGCCGAAGCGACCCCGTTTCTCCGCAGGCGTCTCTCGGCAGGGCAGCACCCTACCGATCGAGGATTCGACCCGTGTTCAGCCTCACCGTGACAGTCGTCGTCTTCGGCGTGATCTTCCTCGCCGAACTCCCCGACAAGACGGCACTCGCCAGCCTCATGCTCGGCACCCGCTACCGCGCCTCCTACGTCTTCGCCGGCGTCGCGGCCGCCTTCCTGGTCCATGTCGCGCTCGCCATCGCCGCGGGCAGCCTGCTGACCCTGCTGCCGCACCGCCTGGTGCAGGGCGTGGTGGGGCTGCTCTTCCTGGCCGGCGCGGCCATGCTGCTGCTGCACAAGGACGAGGGCGAGGAGACCGTCAAGCCGCCCTCCGACCAGAGCTTCTGGAAGGTCGCGGGCGCCGGCTTCATGCTGATCCTGGTCGCCGAGTTCGGCGACCTCACCCAGATCATGACCGCCAACCTCGCCGCCCGCTACGACAACCCGGTCTCGGTCGGCATCGGCGCGGTGCTGGGCCTGTGGGCGGTCGGCGCGCTCGGCATCTTCGGCGGGAAGATGCTGATGAAGCGGGTGCCGCTGTCGCTGATCACGAAGATCGCCGCGAGTGTGATGGTGGTGCTGGCCGCTTTCAGCCTCTACGAGGCGGTGGTCGGCTGAGCGTCGGCGTCGGCCGCGTCCTCGGCCTCAGCCGACCGTGACCGTGAGCACGCCGTCCGCGGCCGTCACCCGTACGTCCTCCAGCGAGGGCGCGTGGGCCGACGGGCCGTGGGCGGCGGCGCGCGGTCCGACGCCGACCACCCGCATGCCGGCGGCCCTGGCCGCCGCGATGCCGACCTCGGCGTCCTCGAAGACCAGGCACTCCTCGGGCCCGAAGCCCAGCTCGGCGGCGCCCTTGAGGAAGCCCTCGGGGTCCGGCTTGCTGGCGCCCACCCGCTCCGCGGTCACCATGACCGGCGGCAGCGGCAGCCCGGCGGCGCCCATCCTGGCGCGGGCGAGCATCTCGCCGGCCGAGGTCACCAGGGCGTGCGGCCGCCCGGCCAGCGCGGCCAGGAAGGCGGGGGCGCCGGGGACGGGGACGACACCGTCGAGGTCGGCGGTCTCCTCGGCGAGCATCACCGCGTTCTCGGCGTAGTTCTGGGCCATCGGCCGGTCCGGCAGCAGTGCGGCCATCGTCGCGTGGCCCTGCCTGCCGTGCACCACGCTCAGGACGGCGGCCGGGTCCAGGCCCTGCCTGATCGCCCAGCGGGACCAGCAGCGCTCCACCACGGCGTCGGAGTCGACGAGCGTCCCGTCCATGTCGAGCAGCAGGGCGCGGGCGGTGAACACGGACGGCATGGGGCTCCCTGGACTGGGCTCGGATCTACTCGGTGGCCCCGCCCGCAGGTCAGGGTAAGCGGGCGGGACCACTTTGTTTCTCGAACATACAAAACATTCGGGCAGTGCGCCACCCCCGCCTCACGGCGACACGGTGAACTGCAGCAGACCCCAGGTGAAATGTGCCACCACCCGCTCACCGGTGCCGGGCGCGGTGACCGCGAGCCGGGCGCGGCTCGGCGCGTCCGCCGGCAGCGGCGTCGCCGGCGGGAAGGCGCGGGCCACGTCGTCCACGACGCACGACCAGGGCGCCAGGTCCGCCACGCGGTCCAGCCGCGGGGCCGGTGCGCCGGGGGCGCGGACCAGCCACTCGTTCCACACCGCGCTGCCCCCGGGAGCGCACAGCACCTCCCACCGCAGGTCCGGCCACAACGGCATCGGCCACATCAGCGCGCGGCACGTCAGGTCTCCGACCTGACGTGCGACCTCCTGCTCGGGCGGGCCGAGCGCCAGCCGGTAGCCGCGCTCGCCCCCCGGGTACGTGCGGCTGTGCAGCCGCGCCTGCCATGCGCGGTGCGCTTCCCTCAGCTCGGCGTGCGACGCCCCCGACGCGCGGAGCGCGTCGTCCACCAGTTCCGGATGGTGGTCGGC
Organism: Streptomyces sp. NBC_00433; assembly: GCA_036015235.1. Lineage (NCBI taxonomy): Bacteria > Bacillati > Actinomycetota > Actinomycetes > Kitasatosporales > Streptomycetaceae > Streptomyces > Streptomyces sp. NBC_00433. The sequence continues at coordinate 6,758,362 of CP107926.1, forward strand.
CATCCTGCGCAGCAGGACCAGTTGAAACTGGGGGATTCCGAAGTGGGCCACCCCGGTGAGCTTACGTTCCCCCGGGGTGCCATGGCCGGTGGCCGCCCCTTGCGGCGGGCGGCCACCTTTCCCGCCGCCGTGGCTGCCCGCGCAGTTCCCCGGGGTGACTTCCGTAAAACGCACATGACGTGCGGGAACGGATGGCGGACCATGGAAGGCATGTACACGACTGCGGACGGCGATGACGGCATGGGCCGTGTCGGCGTGCGCAGGGGCGGTAGGGGCAAGCGGTCGAGCGAGATTCCGGCGGGGCCGGTGTCGCCCTACGACGGGTGCGGCAAGTGCCTGGTTGCTGTGCGTCGGCTGAGCAGGAAGAAGGACGCCACGTCCTCGCCGGAGAAGCAGGCCGCTCACGATCTTGCGGCCGCCGCCGCAGTCGGCGGACACGTCATCGCGTGGGCCGACGACTGGGAGGTATCTGGAGCTACCGACCCGATGACGCGCCCGGGGCTTGGGCCGTGGCTGCGTGGCGAGATGGGACCGTACTCCGGGATCGTCGGTCCGAGCGTCGACCGGATCGGACGTAATCAGCGCGACGTGCTGAACACGGCCTACGCCGTAAACCAGCAGGATCGGCTACTGGTCACCTACGGGCATCAGGGACCGTGGGACTTAGGGGACCAGGCCGACGAGATGCGCCTGTCCATGGAGAGCTTCGGGGCTCAGATGGAGCTTCGAGCGATCGAGAAGCGCAACCGGGATGCGGCGGTCACGGCCCGCAAGCTGGGCAAGCCGAACAACGCCCCGCGATACGGCTACAGGTTCGTACGCAAGTCGCCCATGGGCCGGATCGACCATGTCGAGATCGACCCCGAGGCAGCAGCGGTTATCCGTGAGGTAGCACGGCGCATCCTCGCCGACAGCACGGGAACGATCACGCCCCACAGCGAGGCAGCGCGGCTGAACCGTGCCGGTGTGCTGTCGCCGAGCGACTACAAGGCCGTCCGGAACGGGCGCGAGCCCGAAGGCTCCCTGTGGTCGGCACGCGCGCTGATCCACATTTTGACGTCGGAGGGATCACTGGGTTTCCTCATGCACAAGGAGCGGCCCGTCTTGAACGAGGAGACCGGGCAGCCCATCCGCTTGTGCGAGGGTCTGTGGGACAGGCCCATGCACGATGCCTTGATGGCCAAGTGCCAGCCGAAGGCCAGGAGGAGCCCGGGTGCGCCCCGAGCCCCGAAGGGGGTCCGGTTGGCGTCGGGCCGTGGCACCTGCGGCGTCTGCGGATACCAGATCACTGTCGCCACCCGTCCCGATGGTCTCGGCTACCGGTGCAACGGCAAACGCAAGGGAGCCCGCGACTCCCAGGAGTGCAGGCCCGCCCCGTCGATCAAGCTGAGCATCTTGGACGCCGAACTCACGACGTGGTTCCTCGCCCGCTACGGGTCGGGGCAGATCATGCGCAAGGAGTACGACCCCGGGACCGGGTACGGCGTGCGGATTGCTGAGCTGAAAGCCGACCGCGCCCGGTTGCGGGCAGACCGCCTGGCAGGTCTGTACACCGACGACGATGACGCCGATTGGTATCGGGAGCAGTACGCGCGCATCGGCAGGGAGATCAAGGAGCTTCAGGCGCTTCCGGAGCGGCCGGCGGGAATGCGCATGATGCCGACCGGGAAGACCGTGGCCGAAGCGTGGGCAGAGGCCCCAGACGACGCAGCCCGCCGCGAGATGCTGGCCTCCTACGGAGTGGAATTCAAGCTGTACCCGGCGGGTGGGAAGCGGCTGGAGATCACCGGCATGGACCTCCACACCTTGGCCGCCGCCGCATAACCGGCACGCCACGGCCGTCCCTCCGGCTAGCGCTCCCGGGGGACGGCCGTACTCCCCCCCAGCCGGTCAACCCTGCCTACTTCGCAGGCAGCAGCAGCAACGGCACCAGGTGCGCCGCGTACACCCCGGTATGCGTTTGGATCTCCACCCGCTTGATGATCAACTGCGCCCCGGTGTCCCGCCCACCCACCCCGGCCGCGCCGTCGTAGGAACCGAGGCGTGTGATCTCTGGGACGGTCCATGGCCAGGGGCAGAAGTCGAACCGGCCAAGGCCGGTACTGCCTTTCAAGCGGAACCCCACGCCGCTACCGGTACGTTCCACCATCACCCTCACAGACTCCGCGTCCGTGACGACTTCCAGACCGCCACCGACCGCCCCTATAGGTCGGGGGGTCCCACCGAGAAGGCGCGCGAGCCCGTCAGCGACGCCGGGGTCGGGAGTCGTCACCCGCCAGGTCGGCAGCGCCTCATGCCACCCGTTGACAGTGCGCGTCGCGTGAAATTCGCCTGCCATCGGCTCAGTCATCGGGCCGCCCAGAACCTGACAGCAGCAGCCGGTGCAGGCCCCGTAGGTCCGCCAGGTCGGCCGCGATCCCGCGGGCAATCTCCGCTTCCCCCACTGTGTGACCAGCGCCGACGTACCGCCAGGCAGCAGAGATCACCACACCGTCGGCGCTCTGCTCATCCGGTACCGGCCCGGCTCGGTAGGCGGCACGGGCATCCCGCAGTGCGATGTACGTCGTGGAGTACCGGCGGGACTTGGTCAGGCAGTGCCCCCGATAGCCGAGGGTGTGTGCCCAGGCCCACAGCCGGAGGTGTTCCAGTTCCGGGAGCCCGCCGAGATGCCAGCACATCCCCATCAGCGCGCGCAGATGCCCCGAGACCACCGCCGCAGTGATCGCACCCAGCGACCTGACCCGGTGATCGAGCCCGCCCGCATCCCCGACGCTCTTGGATACGTACTTGGCCACATATGCGGCCACCGCCTCATCTGTCAGCGCCCCGGCATCGCCGAAGGCCCGTACAGGATGCACATCGAGCTGAGCACCCCACCCGAAGACGTATTCGCCCAGCGCCGCACTCGGCTCCAGGCGCACCCGCACCGCAGTCACGGCGCGGTGTACCGCGTCGGCGAGAAGGTCCGCTGTCGCCCACGCAGGCGGAGGCGTATCGGGACCGGTCGGGCCGTCGAGCCGGACCACCGCATGGAAGTGGACCGCGCCCCGGCGCTGATACTCCGCGACCTTCGCGAAGCTCACACGAAGATGCGCCCCGAGCCGCGTCTGTGTGATCCCAGCCGCGGTGGCGAGTTGCCGCCGAATCGCGCGTGTGGTCCGGTTCCACAGCTCCCCGGCATGCGCGTGCCACAGAACATGCGAGGCATAGTCGTAACACTGCGGGCACAGCGGCAGACCAATGTTCCGGTCGCCCTCGCCGTGCACTGCCAGGCAGCCCAGCGGACGCCCGTGCTCGCACTCGCCGCCCTCACGCCGGGGGCGGCAGCGATCTGGCCCCACCCGGTGTACCGGCCCGAAAGGCGGGGCCGTCACCGTGACGAACAAGCGCGGGTGGTCGGCGACCTCCGGGGGCACGCTCTTGCCGCCCAGCAGCCCGGCACGCACCAGGTGGAAGGTGTCCCCGGAATGCTCACGGGAACACGGCGCACACACCGAGGCCCTGCGGTTGCGGCACCGCACCGCCAGCCGCCCGCCCGGCTCACCACGGGTGCTGTAGTGCTTGAGCACCAGGCCCGTGGAAGGGTCAGCAGTCGTGGTGTACCCGGACAGGTACACCGGGCGGGCACACCCCCCGGTCGCCCGGATCTGCTCCCGCCACCGCGGGTAGCCCGGCTCCTTGACCAGTCGGATCAGGTCTCGTTCGGTCTCGCTCAGATGCCGCAGGCGCCCCGCCAGATCCAGAGCGGAGCGCCGTGCAGCACCGTCGTACAGGGTCGCAGCAGCCATGGGGAGGTGACCTTTCGCGCCGAAGTGACAAGGCGGTCGGAACTCGCATGGACGTGCTCCCTTCAAGGTGTGTTGAGCTGCGTTGATTACAGAAGTAGCGAGCCGGCGGAAACGGTCAGTGACGACGGTTGCGGGGCCGGGGGTTGCGACGCCGCATGACACGACGGCAGTACCGGCACCGCAGCAGACGCCCCCCAGGACCCCGCTTCCGCTCCCGCCCACACCGCGGGCAACGCGGCTGATCCTTCACAGCAACCCCCCGGTCACAGATGAGAGAAGAGGGACTGAGACACGCTCAGCACCAGATACGAAGCTGGCGACAGGGCCGTGTAGTAGCCGAAGAGGTAGATGATCGCCGCCTGCCACCACGGCACCTCACGACTGCGGACCACCAACACCGTGACCACCCCGAGGACGAACACCACGGAGAACGTGCCGCCCTCCATCACGCCGCCCCCCGCGCGCCCTCGACCGCGTGAACAAGCCCCGGCAGCGCCGGAGTGATCTTCGCGAACGTGTGCGCCGTCTGACGCGACTGATCGGCACTGGTGTACGTAGAACGCGCCCGAACCCACGACCCGCCGTCAGTGATCACCGCAACGCCCTGCTCGGTCTCGGTGATCGACTGGGCCACCGCCACGGCATCCGGCGCCAGATCACCCAGCACCATCAACGCCGTCTCCGGGTCATTCACCCGGTGGCAGATCCGTCCCCCGAGCTGAGCCCGCAGCGCCGTCACACCCTGACCCAGCTCCGACCCGAAGCGCTGACCCGCGACGATCAGATGCACCCCCAGCGCCGCCCCGAGCTGAGCCAGCCGCAACAGCGCCATCGAACACTCCGCCGCCTGCTGCCTGCCCTCCCGACTGCCGTCCGTCAGATACAACTCAGCGATCTCGTCGACCAGGAGCACCACCGGCACAGGCCGTACGTCCTCCGGCAGCTCCCACACCGACCGGGCGCCACCGCCCTGACACACCGCCATCCGCGCTTCCATCTCCGCCACCAGCGCCCCCAGCAGAGCCACCGCTTCCTTCGCGGTGCACGCCAGCGCCGACAGCCGCGGGCCGAACAACGACAACTCCATGCCGCCCTTGCAGTCGATCCCCACCAACGCCACCGGCTGCGGAGCCAACCCGAACACCAGCGCCGCCATCAGCACCGACTTGCCCGACCGAGTCGCCCCGATCACCAACCAGTGAGGCACCGCCCGAAAATCGATCCGCCACGGACCGCCCTCTTCCGTCCGGCCCACCACCGCCGACAGCAACCGCGCAGGCCTGCCACCCAGGCCGCCGCCCGCACGAAGCAGAGGATCAGCAGCCGTCACCGTCGCAACGACCCAGCCCCGCCGCGGCGAGGCCACCCGCACCCCGAACGCATGCCAGGCATGAGCCATCGCCTCAGCCGCCGCCAGGAAATCCGCCGGCGTCTGACCCGGACGCATCCGGATACGCACCCGCAACCCCAACGGCGTCGGCTGCGGCACCCCCAACCGCGGAATCCCCGGACGCAACTCCCGGCCCGCCACGACCACAGCGCCGCCGAGCACCGCGCGATTCGACCGCTTGGTCACCGTGAGCCCGGACTCCACACACAGCGACCGCCACGTGAAGACCATCCGGAAGGCCATCACCGGAAACCCGGTCACATACCAGCGCAGCCCCGAGTCATCCAGCCGCCGCAACCAACCCGGACCCCGCCCCGGCAGCCGGCCAAGCAGATCCGGACGCACCATAAGAGCGACCAGACCCGCCACGACCAGCCAGAACAGCACCGTCCGCATCAGCGCACACCCCCACCGGTCACACCCGGATCACGCGGCGGACCCGAAGCCCGCACCCCACGCCCGACCCGCCCCGGCCCCCGGTCCTCAGCACCCAGCACCAGCCGGGCACGAAGCGCAGCCGCCCGACCGTGCCGGTCCACCAGCCGCAGCATCACCGGAACGAACTCACCATCCGGCGGGATCACTTCCAGCAGCAGCCCCGCACCGGTCAGCGCATCCAGATCACGACCCAACCGATCCAGCTCCGAGCGCACCTCACCAGTCGGGAGCCGATCCGCCCCATCGCCGGTCTCCGCCAGGAACGCCGCGATCACCGCAGCCTCTTCGCACTCCCGCACGACCTGGGCAAGCGCCACCTGACGCACCCCCGGATCAAGCCGACCCCCGGCCAGATCACCCAGCCGCGTCAGCCGCTCCATCAGATCCAGCCACGAAGCAGCCATCAGCCCTCACCCCCCGCAGGCTTCCTCGCCGCGGGCGCAGGCGCTCCCTGACCCGGAGCCGGGGCAATCGCCGTCGCCCGAAAGCTCGTCCCGGACCGGTCGCCCATCTGCCACTGCACGGCGGTCAGATCCGTGACCACCACCCGCATACCCTCAGCGATCCCCTGCGGCTGACCAGGCACCGCCACCTCGATCGTGTCGGTCTTACGCCCCTCCGCCTGCCGGACCGCCACCCCCACCAGATAGATCGTCTTGCCCTCCCGATCCACCCGGATCTGCCCCGTCTCCGGATTCACCCGGGGCTCAGGACCCACCACACACAAGATCGCCCCCAAGCGGGACGTATCCACCGGAATCGTCTGCACTAGCCCCACCTTTACGGTTCCCGACAGCCACCAGACCTCATGTCTGGTTAGGTACATGTCGTAACAGGTTGAGAGTGCAATGCCTTGACCTGATCCGGCAAGTGCTTATCCTGACAACTGACGAACTGCTGCTAGCACACACCACTGACATTCCGTACGGGGAAGCCGGGAGGCCAGGCGCAATGGCAGACGAGACGATGCAACCGCAGTACCTATATGCCCAGGTCGCCGCGAGGCTGGCCGAGGAGATCGTCAGCGGCGTTCACCCGCCGGGCAGTCTGATGCCCTCCGAGTCGGCGATCATGGAACGCTACGGCATCAGCCGCGTCACCGCCCGCGCCGCCATCGCCGAACTGCGGACCATGGGCCTGATCGAAAGCAAGCGCGGCAAAGGATCAATCGTCCGCGAAGAGACCGCCACAGCCACCCTGGACCAGACCATCACCCGCCGGGGCAAGAACTTCGCCACCTACGGGCAGTACACCACCGCCGAGGACCCCCACGTCACCCGCACACACCTCAGCGGCACCGAAGCAGACCTGCTCAAACTCCCCGACGACGCCGCCTTCGCCATCGACCGCCTACTCACCGACTCCGCCACCGGCCGGGCACACCACCGGACACTCATCCCATTCGCCACCGCCGACCAATACCCCGAACTTGCCGAGAACCCCACGCTCGACCCCGCCGCGATATACGGCCTACTCACCGCCGCAGGCCAGACACTCACCTGGCAGGAATACACCACCGCCCGCCCCGCACTCCCCGACGACCGCACCAGCCTCGCCGGAGACGGCTCCTGGCTCCTCGTCAACCACCGCATCACCCACGGCACCGACGACCAGCCACTCATCCTCGAAACCCTCACCGCCAGCGCCGACCGCACCCGCCTGACCCGCCACGTCACCGCGCAACGGACACCCGTTGGCAAAGCGAACTAGGTGTTCTGTCCATGGAGGTTGGTGACAGGTGTCACGGCGGGCTGATCTTGAATGAGTGAGGGCCCTCCGGGTTCGGTGTGGATTGCGACATCTACACACGAACGACGAGAAGGCCCTCATGCCCCACCGTAATGCACCCCTGACTGAGACCGGACGGCTGCGTCTGGCCCGCTGTGTCGTGGACGACGGCTGGCCCCTGCGCCGCGCGGCGCAGCGCTTCCAGGTCTCGCCCACTACGGCTCAGCGGTGGGCAACCCGCTACCGGGAGCTGGGTGAGGCCGGGATGGCCGACCGCTCCTCCCGTCCGCACCACGGCCCGCGCCGGACACCGACCCGCACGGAGCGGCGGATCATCAAGGTCCGTGTCCTGCGCCGCTGGGGACCGGCCCGCATCGCCTACCTCCTCGGGCTGAACCCGGCGACCGTCCACCGTGTCCTGACCCGCTACAAACTGGCCCGCCTGGCCCACCTGGACCGGGCCACCGGGCGGGCCATCCGGCGCTACGAGCACGCCGCCCCCGGCGACCTGGTGCACGTCGACATCAAGAAACTCGGGAACATCCCCGACGGCGGCGGTCACCAGGTCCTGGGCCGGCAGGCGGGCCGCAAGAACCGCGCCAGGGCGGGCATGAGCTTCCTGCACAACGCCGTCGACGATCACTCCCGGCTCGCCTACAGCGAGATCCTCACCGACGAGAAGAAGGAAACCGCCGTCGCCTTCTGGCAGCGGGCCCACGCCTTCTTCACCGCTGCCGGGATCACCGTCCAGCGCGTCCTGACCGACAACGGCTCCTGCTACAAGTCGCACCTGTGGCGCAACTCCCTCACGGATCAGGGGATTTCACACAAGCGCACCCGCCCCTACCGGCCGCAGACGAACGGGAAGGTCGAGCGGTTCAACCGGACCCTGCTGGACGAATGGGCCTACGCGAAGGCATACCGGACCGAGACCGAGCGACGCGAGGCCTACCCGGTCTGGCTCCACACCTACAATCACCACCGCGGACACACCGCACTCAAGGGCCAACCACCCGCCAGCCGCGTCCCCAACCTCACGGGTCAGTACAACTAGGCCAGACCTCGGCGATCTGTCTGACCGCCCTCGTTGGGGGAGAGTGGGCTGGTTTCGCCGTTCCTGCATGCCGGGAGCACAGGTTTTCTAGGCTGGCGTTGCTGAGCGACGGTTTATCAGGGGGTGGGTATGGACGCCGAGGTCGTGCAGCTCATGGAGCAGGTAGGCCCGTATCTATCAACCGCTTTGGGCGCCTACGGGGCAGCAGTGCTGACGCGGGCAGAGGATGCGGTAGTGGACGCCGGGGCGGACGGGTCGGCGCGTCTGGGGCGGCGAATCTTACACGCGGTATGGCGGCAGCGGGAAGAGCCGGCGCGCGCGGCGCTGGAGGGCGCAGTGAGTGACGCTGCCGCGGAGCCGCAGGATGCTGATGCGGCGGCGGCGCTGCGGCAGCAGGTGAAGAAGGCGTTGCAGGAGGACCAGGACCTGCGACGAGAGTTGGCCAGGTTGCTGGCGGCTGCCGGGGCGGGGACGGTGAACGTGACCGCCTCGGGCGAGCGGGCAATCGCAGCCCAGCACATCGGCACCGCGATCACCGGTGACAACGCGACCGTCCGGCCATGAGCGTCGGGGAGCCGGACTCAGGGTTAGAGGTGGGCAGTGCCGCGAAGAATGGAGTACAGGCGTCCGGCGCGCGATCGGTAGGTGCCAACAGTGTCGGGGTGGCGATCACCGGGGACGGCGCCCGGGTGGTGATGTTGCCGACGGAGGCGGCGTCCTGGGCACGCGAGGTACAGGCCCCTCCGGGAGCGGGATACCTACCCGGGTCGGCCTCGGGGATGTTCGTCGGCCGAGACGAGGAGCTGAAACGACTGCGGACCCTGTTGACGAAGGACAACGAGGTGGCAGTCGTCCAACCATCAGGCCGCACCCACGCGATCCACGGACTGGGCGGGATCGGCAAAAGCGCACTTGCCCAGCGCTACGCGCACCAGTACCGGAACGAGTACGGCCTGGTGTGGTGGATCACCGCAGACTCCACCGAGCAGATCATTTCGGGACTCGCCTCCCTTGCAGTGCAGCTGTGTCCACAGTGGGCGGCCGACGCGGAGGTGGAACAACGGGCGGCCTGGGCGATCACGTGGCTGCAATGGCACCCAGGCTGGCTGCTGATCTTCGACAACGTCGAGGACCCCGACGACCTGCGGCACTACCTCGGAGCACTCCCCGATGGCCACCACCTCGCCACCAGCCGCAAGGCCACCGGCTGGCACGCCGTGGCGCCCATCCTGGCCCTGGACCTACTCGACGCCGGCGCATCCACCGACCTGCTGTGCACACTGGCCCTAGGAGAAGGGCAGGCTGCAAGCCCAGAACAACGCCGAGACGCAGCAGAGCTGGCGCGCGATCTCGGCTACCTGCCGCTCGCCCTGGAACAGGCCGGCGCCTACATCCACCAGACCGGCACCAACCTGGCCACCTACCGCCGCCTACTCGGCCGGGTCCTGGACACCGCGGCCGACGGAATCGACCCCGAACGCACCATCGCCCGCATCTGGAACCACACCCTGACCGCAATCCAGGACCGCGACCCACTGGCCGTCACCATCCTCCAGACCGCCGCCTGGCTGGCCCCCGATGACATCCCCCGCACCCTGTTCGCACCCTTGGCGGACGATCCGATCGAACTGGGCGAGGCATTAGGCGTCCTACATGCCTACAACATGATCGCGTTCACCCCAGACCGCCGCAGCATCACCATCCACCGGCTCGTCCAAACCGTCCTGCGCTCCCGCCCAGCCGATACAGACCAGTCCCTTCCTGGCCGCCAGCAAGCCGAACGACTCATCGGCCAGGCAATCCCCGACAGTGTTCCGCCCACACCGCCGAGCGTGTCCTGGGAGCGCCTGCTCCCCCATGTCCTCGCGCTGCTCGAATCCGCACCGCCGACTGTGCCGGTCTCGGTCCAGGCGGCGGACAGTTACTACGCAGCGGCCCAATACCTCTACCAGCAAGGCCGCGATGCACACAGTCTCACCCTGCGCGAGGCCACTCTGGCTCAGCGCGAGCAGGTCCTCGGTGACACCCACCCCAGCACCCTGGCCAGCCGCAACGACCTCGCCGTCGCATACCATGCCGCGGGTGATCTCGGCCGCGCCGTCCCGTTGTACGAGGCCACTCTGGCCCAGCGCGAGCAGGTCCTCGGTGACACCCACCCCGACACCCTGACCAGCCGCAACAACCTCGCCGGCGCTTACCATGCCGCGGGTGATCTCGGCCGCGCCGTCCCGTTGTACGAGGCCACTCTGGCCCAGCGCGAGCAGGTCCTCGGTGACACCCACCCCGACACCCTGACCAGCCGCAACAACCTCGCCGGCGCTTACCATGAGGCGGGTGATCTCGGCCGCGCCGTCCCGTTGTACGAGGCCACTCTGGCCCAGCGCGAGCAGGTCCTCGGTGACACCCACCCCAGCACCCTGACCAGCCGCAACAACCTCGCCGTCGTATACCATGAGGCGGGTGATCTCGGCCGCGCCGTCCCGTTGTACGAGGCCACTCTGGCTCAGCGCGAGCAGGTCCTCGGTGACACCCACCCCAGCACCCTGACCAGCCGCAACAACCTCGCCGGCGCTTACCATGCCGCGGGTGATCTCGGCCGCGCCGTCCCGTTGTACGAGGCCACTCTGGCTCAGCGCGAGCAGGTCCTCGGTGACACCCACCCCGACACCCTGACCAGCCGCAACAACCTCGCCGGCGCTTACCATGCCGCGGGTGATCTCGGCCGCGCCGTCCCGTTGTACGAGGCCACTCTGGCCCAGCGCGAGCAGGTCCTCGGTGACACCCACCCCGACACCCTGGCCAGCCGCAACAACCTCGCCGTCGCATACCATGACGCGGGTGATCTCGGCCGCGCCGTCCCGTTGTACGAGGCGACCCTCGCCCAGCGCGAGCAGGTCCTCGGTGACACCCACCCCAGCACCCTGACCAGCCGCAACAACCTCGCCAGCGCCTACCGGGCAGCGGGTGATCTCGGCCGCGCCGTCCCGTTGTACGAGGCCACTCTGGCTCAGCGCGAGCAGGTCCTCGGTGACACCCACCCCAGCACCCTGACCAGCCGCAACAACCTCGCCGTCGCATACCATGACGCGGGTGATCTCGGCCGCGCCGTCCCGTTGTACGAGGCCACTCTGGCCCAGCGCGAGCAGGTCCTCGGTGACACCCACCCCAGCACCCTGGCCAGCCGCAACGACCTCGCCGTCGCATACCATGACGCGGGTGATCTCGGCCGCGCCGTCCCGTTGTACGAGGCCACCCTGGCCCAGCGCGAGCAGGTCCTCGGTGACACCCACCCCAGCACCCTGGCCAGCCGCAACAACCTCGCCGTCGTATACCATGCCGCGGGTGATCTCGGCCGCGCCGTCCCGTTGTACGAGGCCACTCTGGCTCAGCGCGAGCAGGTCCTCGGTGACACCCACCCCGACACCCTGGCCAGCCGCAACGACCTCGCCGTCGCCTACCAGGCAGCGGGTGATCTCGGCCGCGCCGTCCCGTTGTACGAGGCCACTCTGGCTCAGCGCGAGCAGGTCCTCGGTGACACCCACCCCAGCACCCTGGCCAGCCGCAACAACCTCGCCGTCGTATACCATGCCGCGGGTGATCTCGGCCGCGCCGTCCCGTTGTACGAGGCCACTCTGGCCCAGCGCGAGCAGGTCCTCGGTGACACCCACCCCGACACCCTGGCCAGCCGCAACAACCTCGCCGTCGTATACCATGCCGCGGGTGATCTCGGCCGCGCCGTCCCGTTGTACGAGGCCACCCTGGCCCAGCGCGAGCAGGTCCTCGGTGACACCCACCCCGACACCCTGGCCAGCCGCAACAACCTCGCCGACGCGCGTCGGGTGATGAAGGCGCAGCAAGAGGGGTCGGGCTCAGGCAATGGCGCCGCCCCCATTTAGGCGGTCCAAAGTTTCTCTACTTACTCAAGGGCGTGCCTCCGGCACGCCGGACGGCTTGGCCGCCCTCCGGCCGGGCATGCGGCCTTCGGCCGGTCCCGTCCGGAGCGGCAGCCGCCCGACCCCGATTCAGCACCCTGAACAGCACAAAGCCCCCGCCCGGCCAACAGCCGGCGGGGGCTCGTCACTTGCACCTCAGCGCGTGCAGGAATCCGCGTGCTTGCGCGCCACGAACTTCGCAGGCGACAGACCAGGCGTGAACTTGTCCAACCCGCAGCCCGAGCACACCACCCACTGGTGGCCCGCGCCGTCCTCCTGGACGCGCACCTTGCCCCGCCCCTGCGTCCGGAGCGCACTCCCTACGTTCTTCCGACCCATGCCCCCAGACTCCCCACCCGACGACCCGCCCGGAAGTACCAGTCCGGACAACCCCGCAACCACCAAAACCAGCGCCAGGCCTACCCAGCGCGCCGCGCCGCCGCCCCCTGGCGCACCTCACCTTGGGATAACGAGCCCGGATGCGCCTGCTTCAACAGCCGCAGTGCCCGCACCAGATCGCAGATCACCGACGGGTGCACATGCAACCGCACCACTCCAGCGCCGTCCGCCCCCGTGCCAACCGCCACGCGAAACGTTTCCTCAGAACAACCCAGCCGGGCAAGCTCCGAGGACAAGAGGTCTGCCACGGCCCGCGCCTCGGCCCACCCCTTCAGGTACGGGAAGCCCACCACGTACATTGACTCGCCCAGGTCACGGTCCAACTCGCCGTCGTCTTCCCCACCCTCATGCATGCCGCGCACTCCTCATGCCCGCAAATGCCGAAGAACTTTGCCAGCCTCTTTGCGACAGCAAAACTACCACCAGGTGATGCGACTTGAGTGATCGGCTGTGCACGCAGAGGAAAAAACCTTACAGGACCGTTCAGTCTGAGGCCCCCTGTGACCCTAGCCGGATCACAGGGGGCCGCCGAAGAACCTCAGGCCCTACCGCCACGCCGAGCACGGCCACGAGGCGTAGGAGCGGCACGACGGCCCATACAGGTACCGCTTCGCCACCCACCCCGAAGCCCCTCTCGGGGAGCCACCACGGCTGCGCGCAGTCAACTGCACATGCATCCACGACCCCTTCCACCCGATCACCTCGACACGGTCACCCCGATACAGGAGACCCCGCACCGTGCCGTGCGAGGAGGCCCGGGTTCGGAACCGCAACCCGTTGACCTTCACATGCGAATACTGCACACGCGCCGGAGCCCGCGACGCATACGAGACGGCCGATGTCGACCGGCCGCCCATGCCCACCGCCGACGCGCTGCCGACACTCACGCACGCCAGTACGGCCAGCGTGAGCGCCATGACAACCCGGAGCCTCTTCGAACCGTTCACGTTCTCTCACCCCTCACTGTTCGGCGACAGTGACGCCAACGTCACTTGTCCTAACAGGTGGCGAGCTTGACCGGCGCAGGGCTAACAGGTCAACCGGTTATCCTAATAAGTGTCGACGCGCAGAGGCCGCCGATGCCTCGCCAGGCGTCGACGGCTCTCTGTGTACAGCGCTACCTACGGGTACGGATCGGTGTAGGCCAGCAACGGAACGATGGCGACAGTGCAGAGCAGTACCAAGACAACGCAGAACAGTATTTGCCTCACGACATCTCCCCTGAGCGCTTCCGCTCCAGGAACACGACAGGGCAGTTCAACGCCGCCGCGATCCTGCGTAGGTTGGCGGGAGTCGCGCTTCGCCACCCGGACTCGATCTCGCCCATCAACTGCTCGGAGATGCCCACCAGTTCAGCGAGTTGGCGCTTCGTCAAGCCCGCCTTCTCGCGTGCCCAGGTGACCGCCTCCGGCTCTTGGTTGATCATCCGCGGACGAGTTCGCCTACGTCGGGGTGCCATCAACACCTCCATCGGCGCACACGGCCCACACCATCTTGCCGATGCCGATTCGGTCGCTCACGCCCCAGCGCCCGCCAGTGATCAACTCCACAAGGATCAAGCCCCGCCCCGACTCGTCCTCCGTCGAGGCCGAACGCGGTTCTGGCTTGTTGACGTTGGCGTCATGCACCTCAATCCGCACCCCGCCGTGCAGGCGCTCAAAACGGGTCTGGATCACGTGCCCCCGAGGCTCGTGAGCGTGGCGCACGCTATTGGTGACCAGCTCCGAGACGATCAGCTCAGCGTCCTCGGCTAAGTGTTCCAGGCCCCACGCGTTGAGACTGCGGGTCAGTAAGTGACGTGCCCTGCCAACCGTGGTGGGACCGATCGGCCACAACTTCTCGACGACGGAGTTCGCCTCGCCGGCCTTTGCCTGCGTGCCCGCGGTCATCGTGCGACCCCCCGGCTCCCGCGGGGGCGTTGATTATGCTCGTACATGTCGGCGCTCCTCTGGCGTTGACCATGCCCCCGGACCGGTCGCACGGTCGCGGGGGTCCTACGTTGCTGTCGACGGGATGTGTCGGTCTTCTTGGCCAGACCAAAGCAGTTGCGCCGCTTCATCAGCCACACTTGATGCACGCAGCGCATACGCCTATGCGCGCTGCGGATGCGAATACTCCGGTCCCACCAGCCGCGGACGTACCGTCCGGGAAAGTGGAACGTATGAACTGGTCGAAGCAGGCGATCCGAGATGCTGCACGTGAGGGCAACTACGGCCGGGTCATCCGCCTCGCCCGACAAGAGTTACGGGTCACGCAGCGCCAACTCGGTGAAGGTTGCGGCGTCACCCAGTCAGCCGTTTCACGGCTAGAAGCGCGATCGACAGGCCCATACGACATGACCACCTTGGCCACGATCGCCGCGTATCTGGAACTGCCGCGTTGGCTGGTCGGCCTCGCTGACTCGGCAGCCGCGCGCACGGACGGAACAGAGCAAGTGGACCGACGAGGTTTTGTCGCAGGAGCAGTCGCTGTTGTCTCCGCCCCTGCCCTTGGTGGCCTGACGGGGCAGGAGCAAACCGAACCCAGCCAAGCCGCCACATTGAGAGTCGCCACCACCGCATACCGCCGGATGGACGGAACGACATCGTCCCGACAGCTACTCGAAGTAGTCCTTGCGCATCTTCGCCTGGTCCAAGGGGTCGCAACAGACAGCCAAGATGAGGCACAGAGAGTAAGGCTTGCAGCCGTCGGCAGCGAAGTCGCCAGCCTGGCCGGTTGGCTCAGCTGGGACATGGGCGACGCAGGATCAGCCCGCACCTGGTACGGATCGGCCATCAAGGCCGCCCGACGTTCCAGCAACAGCCTGCTCACCGCATACCAGGTGGGCAGTCTCGCCCAGATGGAGGCAGAAAACGGCAATGCCGTGCAAGCCCTCGGTCTCGTACACAGTGCCCGAAACCAACTCGGCTCCCAAACAATTGCCGTAGCTGACGCATGGCTCAGCACCGTAGAAGCACTGGCCTACGCGGCAGCGGGCGACGAGCGATCCAGCGACCGCGCCCTTGTACGCAGTCGCTCCGAGGCAGAACGCATCCCCAGCCAGGAACCGCCACCGTGGCCCTGGGTCTTCACGTTCAACGAAGCAAAGGTCGCTGCATGCCGTCTTGCCTGCGGGGCACGCCTCGGCCTGCCTGCGTGGGTCTTCGGATCGGGAGACGAGGCAACGCTTGTGGCAGCAGCAACGCATGCAAAGCAGCGGGCAATACTTCAACTTGATCTCGCCGCAGGACACTTGGCCAATGGTCGACTGGAGGTTGGTTACCTTCTAGCTACCCGGGCAGTCGACACCGGACTGCGGTATCGCTCAGGCCGCGTGGTCGAACGGGCGCGGATCTTCCGTAGGGCGTACTCCTCGAAGACGCCGCCAAGGGTGGTCCGTGAATTTGATGACAGGCTGCACGGCGCATACCTGTGACCAGGAGGAAACCACATGCGCGTCGGAATCACCGGACACCGCGGCTTGCCTGACAAGGTGGCCAGCCTCGTCCAAGCCGAGATCAGGGACATCGTCAGCGGCTACGGTGTTGAGGATCTCACGGCTGTCTCGTGCATCGCTGACGGTCCTGACGCGTGGTTCGCGCAGGCGGTACTCGACCGAGGGGGACGACTTGAAGTGGTCGTCCCTGCCGAGGACTACCGTGACTCCCTTCCCCACTGGCACCACACCGTCTACGACGCCCTCATCAGCCGCGCGTCAGAGGTGCACGCAACCGGTTTGGCAACTTCGAACTCGCAGGCGCACATGACCGGCAGTGAGATCCTGGTCGGCCTTGTGGATGAAGTGATCGCTGTCTGGGATGGCCAGCCGGCCCGCGGATACGGCGGTACCGCCGATGTCGTGCGCTACGCCGAGAGCACCGGGGTCACGGTCCGGGTTGCCTGGCCTGAGGGAGCATCCAGAGACTGACTGTGGGTTCCCGGTGGAGAGCCACGTCGTGAACCGGCTACAGGCTCGTACGGCGCCGTCGTGGCTCGGGGCGGTTGAGCGGAGCTTTAGGCAGCCACCAGGGGGCGAGCCTCGAAGAGCGGGGCCGACTTCGGGCTATTGCGGTCAGGCCCAGTGCCTGCCCGAGTCGCAGCGAGCTTACCGGCCCCGCTCTCTCGCCCCCTGGCAGCTCCCGCCCAAAGCTCCGCCCAACCGCCAATCGCACAACGCACCATCGAGGCCCGAAGGGCTCAAGCCCTGACCGGGGTGAGTGTGCCGTTTCCCCTGTTCAGAGCACCTTTCGACTCGTAGAATGGACTTAGTCCTTAGGCGAAGTCCCCCCGCGCCCCTGGGGTGCTTGCCCCTTGCGGTGCGGTGCTTGCCTGCGGCCGCGTGGGGGCTGTCGCTCCGTTCTCCCCCCGAGCTTCGCCTGGGGGTACCCCCACGCGCCCCTGGGTGGCAGCCCCGTCCTGTCGCGTTCACAGTTACGGCCCTCTGTGGCGGGGCGCGCAGTTCCCCGCGCCCCTTTTGGCCTGCGTCCTCTTGCGCCCGGCGTTGGCCCCTGCCAGGGGCCCTCTGCGCGGGAGGGTGAGCGTTTTTCAGGGGCGCGGGGAACTGCGCGCCCCGCCGAAGGGGCGGGAAAGAAAGCGACGCCACCGCAAGTGGCAACCACCTGGGGGCGCGGGGAGCTGCGCGACCAGCCGCGATGGCGCCGCAGGCAAGCGACGCACCGCGAGGGGCGATCACCCAGGGGCTCGGGGAACTGTGAGACGAGCCACCCGCGCAGCGGCACCGTGGAGTCCCGTAACAGCACCCCGCAGGGAGTGGCCGGCTGCCGAAGGGACCCGGAGGGTCAGTGGTGAGGGGTGGCCTGGAGGAGCGCGTTGCGGGTGGCCTGGCCGTAGACACCCATCGGGTCGCCGTGGATGCCGTACCAGATCTGGAAGGTCGCGACCGCGTGCTGGACGCCGGAGTCGTACTGGCCGTCCACGGGCCCGTGGTAGACCCAGACCGAGGTGAGCCGCTGCTGGAGGTCGGAGACCGCGGGGCCGCTCGACCCGAGCTGGAGGACGGACGTCTGCGGGGACGCCGGCGGCGCGGAGCTGGTCGGCGGCGGGGTCTGGGGCGTGGTGCTCGGCGGCGCCGAGGCCGGCGGCGTGGCGGTCGCGGACGCGGGCGGCGACGGCGTCCCCGCCGCCGAGGAGGGCGTCGCCGTCGTGCCCAGCGACACCGACGGCGTCACCCGGGGAGCCGGTGTCGTCGTCGCCCGCATCGGGTGGTGCGGCGGAGTGACCTTCACCGGCTCGGTGACCGCGCCGGGCGCCGCTCCCGGGGGCAGCGTGACGTCGGGCACGGCCGAGGCGGGCTCGGGCAGCGCCCGGTCGGTGCCGCCCGCCTCCTCGCCCATGACCGAGCCGGTCACGGCCACCGCACCCGCGGCCAGCGCGGACGCGGCCATGGCCGCCGCGGCCACCACGATGCCGCGCCGCCGCCGGCGATGGCGGCCGTGTGCCGCCGCCGCGGCGAGAGCCGCCTCGTGGGCCCCGTCGTCGGCCGGATACTCCTGCGCCGCCTGTATCGCGGCATATGCCGCGGGAAAGAGCCCGAGGTCCTGCGTCGCCGGACCCCCCTCTTCCGCGCGCTCCATGACGATCAGCGGCCGCGCGGTCGCCCCCGAGCCGTCGCCGAACGTGTCGTCCGGGTCGCCGACGTAGGGGCGTACGCGCAGCGGGTGGAAGCCTTCGGTCACCGCGAACGCGGCTGCCCGCTCCGCGGAGCGCTCCGCCGCCCTGACCTCGCCGACGACCTCGTCGTACTCGCTGGTCACACCGGTCACACCGGTGTCGTCAGGCTCGTACGGCCCTGCCGTTAGGTCCGGCTGCTGCGGCGCCACTGGGTTCCCCTCCCGCCGTCGTTCGCGCGTTCGCAAAGACGTGTCAGTGATTATGCCGATACCCCATGCCGTCGCATACCCGGTCCCCTCCCCGCTGGCGCACTCCCGCAGGTCATATCAGCACAAACGATGCCAATATGAGAGTCCGACCGTCGGGGGGCGACGCGAGGAGCCGATTCATGGCGCAGGACACCAGCACCGCCGTGGCGCCGGGGGAGTACCAGGACCGGCGCCAGGTACGGATCGCCATCGGTGCCCTCGCCCTCGGGCTGCTGCTCGCCGCCCTCGACCAGACCATCGTGTCGACCGCGCTGCCCACCATCGTCAGCGAACTGGGCGGCATCGACCACCTGTCCTGGGTGGTCACCGCGTATCTGCTCGCGTCGACCGCGGCCACCCCGCTGTGGGGCAAGCTCGGCGACATGTACGGCCGGAAACGGCTGTTCCAGACCGTCATCGTGATCTTCCTGATCGGCTCCGCGCTGTGCGGAGTCGCCCAGAGCATGGGCGAGTTGATCGCCTTCCGTGCCCTCCAGGGGCTGGGCGGCGGCGGGTTGATCGCGCTGTCCATGGCAATCGTCGGCGACATCGTGCCGCCCCGCGACCGGGGCCGCTACCAGGGTGTCTTCGGCGGGGTGTTCGGCGCGGCCAGCGTGCTCGGGCCGCTGCTCGGCGGGGTGTTCACCGAACAGCTGTCCTGGCGCTGGGTGTTCTACATCAACCTGCCGATCGGCGTCGTGGCGCTCCTCGTCATCGCCGCGGTCCTGCACATCCCCGCGCGCCGCACCTCGCACCGTATCGACTACCTCGGCATGGCGACGGTGGCCGCGGCCGCCACCTGCCTGGTGCTGGTCACCTCGCTCGGCGGCAGCACCCTGGCGTGGGACTCGCCCGGCATCATCGTCCTCGCGATCGTCGGCGTCGCCCTGGTCGCGGTCTTCGTCCTGATCGAGCGCCGTGTGGAGGAGCCGGTGCTGCCGCCGCGGCTCTTCCGGGTGCGGACCTTCGTGGTCTGCTCGGTGGTCTCCTTCATCATCGGCTTCGCGATGTTCGGCGCGATGACGTTCCTGCCGACCTTCCTCCAGGTCGTGCACGGCTACTCGCCCACGCTGTCGGGCGTCCACATGATCCCGATGGTGGTCGGCCTGCTGCTGGCGTCCACCGGCTCCGGGCAGATCATCAGCCGCACCGGGCGCTACAAGATCTTCCCGGTCGTCGGTACCGCCATCACGGCGATCGGCCTGCTGCTTCTGCACACGCTCGACGAGCACACCGCGACCTGGGTGCTGAGCGTGTACTTCTTCATCTTCGGCTTCGGTCTCGGCCTGGTCATGCAGGTCCTGGTGCTCGCGGTGCAGAACGCCGTCGGCTACGAGGACCTGGGGGTGGCCACCTCCGGCGCGACCTTCTTCCGCTCCATCGGCGCGTCCTTCGGCGTCTCGATCTTCGGCACGATCTTCACCAACCAGCTCTCCGACAAACTGGCGAACGCGCTGCGCGGCATCCGCGTGCCGCCCGGCTTCAACCCCGGGCAGCTGCAGGCCGACCCCACGGCCATCGCCCGGCTGCCCGCCGCAATCAAGACGCCCGTCCTGCACGCGTACTCGCAGGCCATCACCACGGTCTTCCTGTGGGCCGTGCCGGTCGCTGCGGTCGGCTTCGTGGCGTCCCTGCTGCTCAAGGAGCAGCCGCTGCGCGGCAGCGTCACCGTGCCCGACGCCAACGAGACGGTCAACGTCAACCCCGTCGAGCGGACCTCGCTGGACGAGATCGCCCGCTGCCTGTCGCTGCTCGGCAGCCGGGACGCCCGCCGCGACCTCTACACCCGCATCACCCGGCTGGCCGGTGTCGACATCCACCCCGCCACCAGCTGGCTGCTGCTCAGGCTCGCCAACGACGGCGAGGCCGACCCCGTCGAACTCGCCCGCCGCACCACCGTGCCCGCCGACGTCATCGAGTCCGCCGCCGTCGAGGCGGAAGTCGGCGGCTACGCGGTACGGGAGGGCAACCCGATGGTCCTCACCGCGTCCGGCACCGCGCTCGCCGACCGCCTCATCGAGGCCAGGCGCTCCGTCCTGTCCGGCCTGCTCGGCGACTGGGACCCCGAGGCGCACAGCGAACTCGCGGCACTGGTGAAGAAGTTGAGCCGCGAGCTGTGCGCGGGCGACACCGACCACCCGGACCGCAAGTCCCGCCAGAAGCCCGCCGTCGGCGGGGAAGCCGCATAACGGGCACCGGGGTTTGCGATGCCCATCCGGGGCAAGCCGACCGACTGAACCGGTGACACCGGGACGGACGGGAGGCAGGACATGTCCACAGGAGTGATCATCGCCGTCGTGGCGGTGGTCGTCATCGTGGCAGCGCTCATCGCGGCGGTGGCGATGAAGGGCGGCTCGGGCGGAGTCGGGCTCAAAAGACGATTCGGGCCCGAATACGAGCGGACGCTGGCGCTGCACGACGGCGACACCCGCGCCACCCGGCGTGAGCTGACCGAACGCGTCAAGAGGTACGGCGGCATCGAACAGCGGGCGCTGCCCGAGCAGGAGCAGGAGCGGTACGCCGCCCAATGGACCGCGATCCAGGCGAAGTTCGTGGAGGACCCGCCCGCCGCGATCACCCAGGCGGACGAGTTGATCGCCCGGCTGGCCGCAGAGCTGGGATACCCGGCGGCGGACTCGCCCGAGCACGTGGACGCGCTGTCGGTGCACCACCCGCACCACGTCCACGGTTACCGGGAGGCCCACGCGGCTGCCGCCGGCGGGCGGCACGGCACGGAGGAGCTGCGCAAGACGCTGGTCGCCGCACGCGCCCTGTTCGAGGGGCTGCTGCGCGGAAACGGCCGCACCCGCGACAGCGAGCCGGACGCGGCGGCCGAAGCAGAGCCGGAGACGGCACGTGAAGGGGCGCCCGAGACGACGCCGGACACGACGCCGGAAGCGGCGCCGAACGAATCCAAGCCGGTAATCGGCAAGCGACTTGCCGCGCTCAATGGGCGCGGACGGACGGAGTCGGAACGATGAGGAACAGCTCGATCGAGACACCCCGAACCTCTGGCGAGGCCGGACCCACCACTGACCAGGCCAAGGATCAGGCCACGGACCAGGCCGCGGACGGCGATCAGCAGAAGGACCCGCAGAAGGCCGCGACGGACCCCGCCGCCGAGCGTGAGCCGGGCAAGCCCGTCACTCCGGGCCGCGACACGGATCGGTCCGAGGCGGTCAAGCCCGCGACCCCGGGCCGCGACACCGAGGCGGCCAGGTCCACGACCACGAGCGGCGACACCGAGCGGTCGGAGGCGGTCAAGCCCGTCACGCCGAGCCGTGACAGCGAGCGGTCCGAGGCGGCCAAGGCCGCTACTGCGACCTACGGCACCGAGCGGTCGGACGGGACCAAGTCCGCCACCACCAGCCGTGACACCGAGCGGTCCGAGGCGGCCAAGGCTGCCACCACGACCCAGGGCACCGGCACCGGCACCGGCACCGACCGGCGTGCCGCCGCGGTCGGCTCCACCGCCGGGCACACGACGGCGTCCACCACGGCGTCCACCACGGCGTCCGCCACCGAGACCGCGCCGGGTGCCGACGTCGTCGGCCGGCTCGGGCGTCGCATGGACCACGCGATCGGCGGCTTCGTCGACGATCCGCGGCGCTCGGTCCGCGAGGCCGACGACGTGCTGGACGAGGCGATCAAGCACATGGCGCGGCTCGTCGAGAACCGCAGGTCGGCACTCCGCTCGGGCTGCAAGGACGGCGCGGGCACCGAGGAGCTGCGGGTCGCCCTGACCCGCTACCGCGACATGACTGACGAGCTCCTCGCGCTCTGACCCGCGGTGCGGGCCCTGAGTACAGGTGCGGCAAGCGGCAGGCAGACCGTACGACGGCCGCCTGCCGCACCTGTTTGCCGGACGGCTGCCCGTGCAGGGCTCAGCCGCCCGGCGGCGGTGTGAACGTCGTCGCCGGGGAGAAGGACGCTCGGCGTTCCGCGCGGCGCAGGGCCTTCAGGAGGCCGGGGCCCAGGGAGAAGGACAGCGCGGCGGTGAGGGCGGCGCGGGGGAGGTCCCAGCCGAGGGACGTCGTGAGGCAGTAGGTGGTGAAGCGGGCCAGGTTGGCGGCCGTCGAGATGTGCGGGGAGTAGCTGATGTCGGAGGCCAGGCCCCCGATGTAGGGCCAGCCCTGGAGGTTCATGACGGTGCCGTACGCGATCGCGGCCACCGCCCCGTAGCAGGCGAGCAGGACGAGTTCGAGCCGCCCGCGCAGGCCCGGCCACGGCAGCAGGCCCGACCCCATGGTCACCCAGCCCATCGCCAGCATCTGGAAGGGCAGCCACGGCCCGACGCCCCCGGTGAGCAGTGCGGACGCGAACATCGTCAGGGACCCGAGGGTGAAGCCGAAGCCGGGGCCGAGGACCCGGCCGGACAGCACCATCAGGAAGAACATCGGCTCGATGCCCGCGGTCCCGGCGCCCAGTGGGCGCAGCGCTGCCCCCGCGGCGGCGAGCATGCCGAGCATGGCGACGGCCTTGGGGTCCATGCCGTCGTCGGCCACGGTGGCGATGACGACGGCGACCAGCAGCGGCAGCAGCGCCGCGAAGAGCCAGGGCGCGTCGGCGCTGTGCGCGGCCACCGCGGAGCCGTGCGCGGCCACCAGCGGCCAGCAGAAGGCGACGGCCCCGATCGCCGAGACCAGGGCCAGTACGGTCGCGGCGCGCGGCCCGATACGCACCGGGACGGCGCGCGGCGGTGCGGCCTCGCGGGGCGTCACGGCGCGGCCTCCAGCGCGCGGGTGACCTGGGCGACGGTCAGCCAGGGCGCGGGCGCGAGCACCTTCGCGGTCTGCGGGGCGAAGGCCGGGGAGGACAGCACGACGTCGGCGGCCGGGCCGTCGGCGACGGTCTCGCCGTCCGCGAGGATCACCACCCGGTGCGCGAGGTCCGCGGCCAGCTCCACGTCGTGGGTGGCCAGCACGATGGCGTGGCCCTCGGCCGCCAGCGCCCGCAGTTGGGCGACCAGCCGGGACTTGGCCGCGTAGTCGAGGCCGCGGGTCGGCTCGTCGAGCAGCAGGACCGGCGGGCTCGCGGCGAGCACGATCGCCAGCGCGAGCGACAGCCGCTGCCCTTCTGACAGGTCGCGCGGGTGGACGTCGTCGGGCACCCCGGGCAGCAGGTCGGCGACCAGGCCGCGGCAGGTGCCGGGCGGCGCGGCGGCGTCGCGGTCGGCGGCGGCGCACTCGGCGGCGACGGTGTCGGCGTACAGCAGGTCGCGCGGCTCCTGCGGGACCAGGCCGACGCGGCGGAGCAGTTCGGCGGGCCGGGTGCGGTGCGGGACCGCGCCGCCGACGGTGACCTTGCCGGTGGCCGGGGTGTGCAGGCCGACCAGGGTGGACAGCAGCGTCGACTTGCCCGCCCCGTTACGCCCCATGAGCGCGACCGCCTCACCCGCCCGTACGGTCAGGTCCACGCCCCGCAGCGCCTCGACGCGCCCCCTCCGTACGCCCAACCGTTCGGCCCGGACCAGGACTTCACCGGGTGCGACAGGGTCGGCGGCCAGGGGCGTACGGTCCGCGAGGCGCTCGCGCAGCGGTCCGGCGGCGCGGCGGGCGTCGCGTATGGACAGCGGCAGCGGGGACCAGCCCGCGAGGCGGCCGAGCGCCACCACCGGGGGGTGGACCGGGGACACGGCCATGACGTCGGCCGGCGCCCCGACGACCGGCGGGGCGCCGGGGGAGGGCAGCAGGATGACCTGGTCGGCGTACTGCACGACCCGCTCCAGGCGGTGCTCGGCGAGCAGCACGGTCGTCCCGAGGTCGTGGACCAGGCGCTGCAGTACGGCGAGGACCTCCTCCGCCGCGCCCGGGTCGAGGGCTGAGGTGGGCTCGTCGAGCACCAGTACCTTCGGGTGCACGGTCAGCACCGAGCCGATCGCGACCCGCTGCTGCTGCCCGCCGGACAGCGTCGCGATCGGGCGGTCGCGCAGGTCGGCCAGGCCCAGCAGGTCGAGGGTCTCCTCGACGCGGCGCCGCATGGTCTCCGGGGCGATGCCCAACGACTCCATGCCGTAGGCGAGTTCGTCCTCGACGGTGTCGGTCACGAAGTGCGAGAGCGGGTCCTGCCCCACCGTGCCGACGACGTCGGCGAGTTCACGCGGCCGGTGGGTGCGGGTGTCGCGGCCCGCGACCGTCACCCTGCCGGTCAGGTGCCCGCCGGTGAAATGCGGCACCAGGCCGCTCACCGCGCCCAGCAGCGTGGACTTGCCGACCCCGGAGGGCCCCACGACGAGGCACAGCTCGCCCTCGGGCACGTCGATGTCGACGCCCTGGACGGCGGGGGCGGCGGCGTCCGCGTAGCGGAAGGAGACCTGCTCGAAACGGATCACCGCGCGAGTCCCTTCGGGGCGGCGAGGGAGGGGACCAGGCCCAGCAGCACGCAGGCCGCGGGCCACAGCGGGAGGGTGGGCGCGGTCAGCGGCACCGCGGGCGGGTCGAGCGCGTCGGGCGCGTAGGTCGCCGCGGCGATCATCGCGGCCGCCACCGCGGCGCCCGAGCCCGCGACCAGCCACGCCCGGAGGCCCCACGCGTCGGGCCGGTAGCGCGTACGCGGCGAGCGCCGCCCGCCGAGACGCAGCCCCGCCACCGCGGCCGCCAGGCCCAGCAGCAGCACCGGCAGCCCGTAGCCCGCGCCGCTCGCGGCGAGCAGCGCGTAAGTGCCGGCGCAGATGCCGAGCAGGCCGCCGACCGTCAGCGCCGCGGTCGCCCGCCGGACGGCGAGCGGCACATCGGCGGTACGCCCGTAGCCGCGCGCGTCCATCGCGGCGGCCAGCGCGACCGACCGCTCCAGCGCGCCCTCCAGGACCGGCAGTCCGACCTGGAGCAGCGCCCTCACCCCGCGGTCGTCCCGCCCGCGCAGCCGGCGGGCCGCCCGCAACCTGGCCACGTCCGCGACCAGATGCGGGGCGAAGGTCATCGCCACGACGACGGCCACGCCCGCCTCGTACAGCGCCCCCGGCAGCGACTTGAGCAACCGGGCAGGATTCGCCAGGGAGTTGGCGGCGCCCACGCACACGAGCAGCGTGGCGAGCTTCAGCCCGTCGCGCAGCGCGAAGACCACCGCCTCGGCGGTGACCGTGCCGCCGAGCCGGACGCCCTGCGCCCAGCCGGGCAGCGGGACCTCGGGCAGCGTGAAAAGGGTGTGGGTGCCGGGGATCGGCGAGCCGAGCAGCACCGCGAAGACGAGGCGGATCGCCAGGACGACGAGGCCGAGCCGGAGGAACGTTGCGTAGGAGCGGGACCAGGGGGCGTCCGTCCTGCGGGCCGCGACGACGTAGCCGGCGACGGCGGTGATCTCGGCCAGGAGCAGGACATTGGTCGTCCTGCTTGCGGCCGTTGCGAGGCCGAGCGCCCAGAGCCACCACGCCGCGGCGTGGAGCGCGGTCGTCCTCCCGGGTGCCACGGGAGGGTGTGGCATGAACTTTCCCTGGCGGGTGGCCTCCAGGCGGGGGATTCCCCGCGGGTATCCCAGGGTGCGCCCTGAGGGGGTGCCACTTGCGGTGGCGTCGCTGCTTTCGCCCCGTCGGGGCTGGGCGCGCGGTTCCCCGCGCCCCTGGAGGGTGCCGTCTCCCGCCAGGGGGCCGGGTGCCTGGGGGGTGCCGCTCGCTGTGGCGTCGCTGGGTTCGAGCCGTGGGGGTTGGGCGCGCGGTTCCTCGCGCCCCTGGGGGGTGCCGCTCGCGGTGGCGTCGCTGGCTCCGCCCCGTCGGGGCTGGGCGCGCGGTTCCCCGCGCCCCTGCGGGGCGCCGTCCTCCGGTGGGGTGGCGGGTGGGGTCATCGGCGGTGGCGGCGGGATTGCCAGGTGGCGGCCAGGGCCAGGGTGGTGATGGCGGCGGCTGCGGTGATCAGGCCTACGGAGGGGCCGTTGTGGGAGGTGTGCGGGGTGGCGGAGACCTCGTCGCCGCAGCCGGTCGCGGGGTAGCCGGTGATGGCGCAGACGATGCCCGCGGAGTTGTAGCGCAGGGGTTTGGCCACCGCGGCCAGGGCGTCGGCGGAGGAGGCGTTCCGCGGGATCTGGGCGCAGGCGGTGCGGGGGGCCGGCGGGGGTGTGGCGGTGTCGGGGGCGTCGGCGGGGGTGCCCGGGTCGATGAGCAGGGCGACCCTCTTGCGGCCCGGGGCGGCCGGGTGTCCGGCGCAGATGCGGGCGAAGTCGGCGCCGCCGCGGGGCTGCGCGGCCTGGGCCGCCGCGTCCTGGCTGACCGCGAAGCGCCAGCCCTCGACGCTGCCGTCGGCGGGTATGTGCATCGCGGGGCCGGTCTGCGCGTACGTCCAACTGGTGCCGGAGCGCAGCCAGTAGGACCAGTAGCGGTAGCCGGCGGCATGCGCCGGGGCGGCGAGGGCGAGCAGCAGCAGGACCGCGGCGGCGGCCGGGAGCGCGGCCAGGCGGCGGCAGCGCATCAGCGCTGCCGCCGCTTGCGCCCGCTGATGAGCAGCCCCACGCCCGCGCTGGCGACGAAGACGACGCCGACGATGATCCAGGTGCTGCCGTTGGACGAGCTGTCCTTCTCGTCGGCCTTGGAGATCGCGCCCGTGGGGCGCTTGGTGGGGGCCGGGCCCAGGGCGATGAGCTGCCGGAGGGCGCCGGTGCGGTCGGCGCCGGCCAGGGTGAGCTGGGCCAGCGCGGCCGGGTTGCCCTTGGACCAGGCCGCGGACTCGGCGCCCAGCCAGCTGCTGGTGGCCTTCGTGTCGTCGAAGCGGCCGAGCGCGTTCAGCGCGATGACGGCGTCGGCGGTGGTGCCGTAGTCCGGGGTCTTGGTGGTGGCGCCCGGGGTGACGGCGGTGAGGTGGCCGCCGCCCGCGTGGAGTCGGGCGAGCAGCCAGCCGGCGGCGGCGGACGCGGCGGCGTTCGGGTCGAGGGCGGCGTAGGCCTTCGGATTGGCGGTGCAGTCCGCCGCCTTGGGCGGGGCCGCCGGGGTGGACGGGCTGGCGTAGGCGTAGCCGGCGAGGTGGGCTTCGGCGAGGAAGTGGACGGCGTCGGCGGTGGCCTTGGCGTTGGGCGTCAGCTTCCCGTCGGTGCCGGGGTAGCCGAAGGCGCCCCGGTCGGCGGGCGCGGCGTCGCAGCCGAACTGGAAGCCGAGCAGCGCGTCGTAGGGCGACTTGCCCTTGGCGTTGGGCGCCAGGCCCGCCTCGCGGCCGAGCGCGCCCATGACGACGGCGGTGGAGTCCGGGTCGGAGGGGCCGCCGGGGTTGTACGACCAGCCCCCGTCGGCGTTCTGCACGCTGTGCAGCCAGGCGGTGGCCCGGTCCACCGCGCCTCCGCTCTGCGAGCTCTGCACGATGCGGAGCGCCTGTATCGCTATGCCGGTGGCGTTGGTGTCCTCGGTCTTCGGGTCGCAGGCCTTGGCGGTGTCCTTGCGGTAGGAGGGCCAGCCGCCGTCCGCGCACTGCTGGGCCAGCAGCCAGGCGGTGGCGGGGGCGCCCGCGAAGTAGCCGGACCTGGCCACCGCGATCTCCGCGTACGACTGCCGCCACACCCCGTCGTAGGTCGGGTCGGCCGTCCCGTAGAGGTCCGCACGGGACGGCGTCGCCGTGGCTGTGGCCGTCGGCGCGGTGGTGTCCGCGAGTGCGATCGGCGCCGTCAGGGCGGTGAGCGTCGTGGCGGCTGCTGCCACGAGGGCGGCGCGGCGGCGCAGGGGCATGAGGTCGAGGCCTTCCGGGTCCGGGGAAGCCCTCACCCTAACCTGCGGCGCCCGGCCGCCCGGGGTGACCTCGGGCACCCCGGGCAGCCACCGGGTGCTATGTGGCGGCGGCCCCGTGTTTGATCGCCTGGAGGAAGCAGGCCAGGGCCGACGGCGTGGTGGAGAGCACGACGCCCGGCTCGTCGCTCTCCCGTATCAGCACCGCGCCTCCGGCCGTGGCGGCCAGCTCCACGCAGTCGCCCTGCTCCTGCGAATACGTGGACTTCTGCCAGATCAGCGTCGGCGCGGTCATCGGCTGGCCTTCCGGTCTCAGAGGTCTCGGGAGGCGCTGAGGATGAAGTCCCGCGACAGGGACTTGTCGAGCGCGACCGCGGCGAGGCTGTTGTAAAGGGTGCGGTAGTTGGCCAGCTGCGGTGCCGCGTGCAGGAAGGTGACGCCGTGGGCGGAGTCGATCTGCACGGTGTCGAGGGCGCGTACGGCACCGCTGGTGTAGAGCATCGCGTGGCCCGATCCGATGTGCCCGTCCGCGGCGAAGGGGATCACCCGGACGCTTATGTGCGGCAAGTGGCTCAATTCCATGAGGTGTTCGAGCTGGGCGCGGGCGACCTTGCCGCCGCCGAAGCGCATCCGCAGCGCCGCCTCGTGGATGACCGCCTCGTAGGGCGGGGCGGAGTCGCGGTAGAGCACCCCGGACCGCTCCATGCGCTGGGCGACCCTGGCCTCCAACTCGCCTGCGGGCAGCGGGGGGATCGCGTATCCGAAGACCGTGCGGGTGTAGTCCTCGGTCTGGAACACCCCGGGGATGTGGGTGATCTGGATGGCGCGCAGCGCGATCGCGTGGAATTCCAGCTCGGCGATGTCGAGCAGCGCGGCGGGCACCACCCCGCGGTAGGCCTCCCACCAGCCCTTGCGGCCCAGGCCGTTGGCCATCACGACCAGCGCGTCGATCAGTTCGGTGTCACCGCATTCGTAGAACGACGCGAGCCGCCGTAGACGCTCCTCGCTGACCCCGAGCCGCCCGGCCTCGATATGGCTGACCTTGGCCGGGTCGGTGCCGAGCAGACGGGCGGTGTCGCGAGCCGTGATGCCGGCCGCCTCGCGCAGTTTCCGTAGCTCCGCACCGAGGCGCTCCTGGCGGGCGGTTGCGGTGCTTCTGAGCGGCATGGTGTCCCTTCTTGATGGTGGTTCGAGTGTGCCTTTTCCGGTCACCTCGGGTCCAGATCGTTTCTGGAAATTTCGGCGACAAGGTTGCAGAGGGGCACTATTGCCCCAAATGCCTCCACGAGGCACGCGTACATGAACAGTCAACTCCCTTGCCGTGCACGGCTGTTGACAGGGGTACGCGATGGTGGCGATCTTCGGCGCCCGCTCAGCGGCCCGTCAGGGCCCGTCCGGCAGCCCTCCCGGGCCGCATCGGCCGCCCGATCGGCGTCCACCCGGCGGCTTGTTCACGACGTCCGCCGGGACCGTGCGTTCTGCACGACCATGAGGTGACAACGGTGACTTCACCGGTCAGGCACCACTATGTAAATCTTTGTCCGTCACCGCCACTGGGGGGATCGATGGACAATCGCTACGAGATATTCTGCCTCGCGGACCGATACTTCTACGAGAGTCTCGACCGGCTTCCCCTTCCTGCCGGCGGCGATTCCCGTCCGCCTTCCGGCCCGGTTTCCGGTCGGTCCTCCGGCCCGGTTTCCGAGGCGCGATCGGCGCCGCTCGTCTTCGCATTCGAGGCCGCTCAGCGCGAAGTGCCGGACGGCTGGCGCTCGATGCGGTCCGGCGACTGGCTGCACCTCGACCCGACACCGGGACCGGAGCGGGAGAGCCGCCCGCCGCAAGGCTGGAAGGTGCATGTGTCCGCCGCCCTCGGCAATGCCGACAAGGTGGCCGCCAAGGTCTGGGACCACTGCGTGCCGCGCGGCATCCCGTTCAAATTCGTGCCCAGCCCGCAGCTGCTCCACCTGCGGAACTCGAAATACGCCGGCCGCGACACGAGCGGAAAATTCGTCACGATCTATCCGACCGGCGAGCCGCAACTGCGGTCGGTGCTCGAAGAACTCGGCGAATTGCTCGACGGTGAGCCCGGCCCCTACATCCTCACGGATCTGCGCTGGCGGGAGGGCCCGCTCTACGTCCGCTACGGCGCATTCGTGAAGCGCTTCTGCGTGGGCGACCGCGGCACCCTGGTCTCCGCGATCGAGGACGCGGAGGGGCGGCTCGTGCCCGACAGCCGCGCACCCGCCTTCCACGTCCCCGAGTGGGTCACGCTGCCGGACTTCCTGCAGCCGCACTTGCAGGCGCGCAACAGCACGACCGTCGGCGACCTGCCCTACCGCATCGAGTCCGCGCTGCACTTCTCCAACGGCGGCGGCGTCTACGTCGGCACCGACACCCGCAGCGGCGAGAAGGTCGTACTGAAGGAGGGCCGCCCACACGCCGGGCTGGCCTCCGACGGCGCGGACGCCGTCACCCGGCTGGAGCGCGAACGGGACGCGCTGCTGCGGCTGTCCGGGCTCGGCGTCGCCCCCGAGGTACGCGACTGGTTCGTCCTGGGCGACCACCGCTTCCTGGTCATGGAATTCCTTGAGGGCAAACCCCTCAACAGCCAGTTCAGCCACCGCCACCCGCTGCTCACCCCCGACCCCGACCCGGCGGAGGTCGCCGGCTACACCGAGTGGGCGCTGCGCGTCCACGCCCGCGTCGAACAGGCGGTCGCCGCCATCCATTCCCGCGGAGTCGTCTTCAACGACCTGCACATGTACAACATCATGGTCTCCCCGGACGGCGAGTCCGTACGGCTGCTGGACTTCGAGGCGGCCGCCGCCGACACCGACAACCTGCGCCAGTCGGTCGCCCACCCCGGCTTCATGGCCCCCCGCGACCGCCGCGGCACCGCGGTCGACCACTACGCCCTGGCCTGCCTGCGGCTGGCACTCTTCCTGCCGGTCACCACGCTGCTGGCCGTCGACCGCGAGAAGGCCGCGCACCTCGCCGAGGTCATCGCCGCCCAATTCCCGGTGCCGCGCGCCTTCCTGGACGAGGCGGTCGCCGAGATCACCCGCGACCTGCCCGCCGCACCCGGCAGCACACCGGACCTGCCCGCCGCGCCCCGCAGGGCCCGCTACCTGCCCGCCGAGACCGCTGGCGACTGGCCCGCCTCCCGGGACGCCATGGCCGGGGCGATCCTCGCCTCCGCCACCCCGGAACGCGGCGACCGGCTCTTCCCCGGGGACATCGCGCAGTTCTCCGACGGCGGCGGCCTCGGCATCGCCCACGGCGCCGCGGGCGTCCTGCTCGCCTTCGCCGAGACCGGCCTGCCCCGCTATGAGCAGGGCGAGCGCTGGCTGCTGGACCGCACCGCGCCCGCGCCGGGCGGCACCCCGCTCGGGCTGTACGACGGCGTCGCCGGCATCGCGTACGTCCTGGACCGGCTCGGACACACCGAACGCGCCCTGGAGCTGGCCCACTCGCTGCTGTCGGAGAAATGGCAGCAGTCCGGCTCCGATCTGTCCGGCGGCATCGCCGGCATCGGCCTGGTCCTGGACCACCTCGCCCACAGCACCGGCGAAACCGCCCTCCAGGAAAAGGCGTTGGAAGCCGCCGGAATCGTGGCGGCCCGCCTCGCCGCCGACGGTACGTCCCGCGCCGGGCTGATGCGCGGCGCGACCGGCGCCGCCCTGCTCTTCGTACGCCTCTACGAGCGCATCGGCGCACCCGCACTGCTCGGCCACGCCGCCCGCGCCCTGCAACTCGACCTCGACCGCTGCGTGATCACCGCCGCCGGCGGCCTCGACGTGGACGAGGGCTGGCGCACCATGCCCTACGTCGGCGACGGCAGTGCCGGCATC
Organism: Streptomyces sp. NBC_00433; assembly: GCA_036015235.1. Lineage (NCBI taxonomy): Bacteria > Bacillati > Actinomycetota > Actinomycetes > Kitasatosporales > Streptomycetaceae > Streptomyces > Streptomyces sp. NBC_00433. The sequence goes on from CP107926.1 coordinate 6,790,437, forward strand.
GGACTGGTCCTCGACGACTTCCTGCCGCTCGCCCGGGAGGCCGGCGATCTCGACCCCGAGGTCGACGCGCGCTTCGAGAAGGCCCGCGCCGACATCGTCCGCGCGGCGACCCTGCGGCTCTACGCCCAGCCCGGCCTCTTCGCCGGCCGGGCCGGCATGATCCTGCACCTCGCCCGCACCAGCACTCCCGCCGTGCCCGCCGGCGCGCTCGCCGAGCAGGTCGACGCGCTCGGCTGGTACGGCATGCCCTACCGCGGCGGGCTCGCCTTCCCCGGCAACCAGATGATGCGGCTGTCGATGGACCTCGGCACCGGCACCGCCGGCTGCCTGCTCGCCCTGGGCGCCGCCCGCGCCGGCTCCGCCGCCGGGCTGCCCTTCCTGCCGCCGCTGGCCGGCGGCTCCTGACCCGGCTCCGGCCGCCGTGGCCGGAGTCGTGCACCACCCGGTGCTTCTCCCATCGAAAGGACACTGTCATGGCCCTTCTCGACCTGCAGAACATGGAGCCCGCCAACGGTCACGGCGGCGGTGGCGCGGCCAGCTCGCTCAGCCTGATCGGCTGCATCAGCTCCGTGAGCTTCCTCGTCTGCCTGTAGCAGACCCCGCCCCGGGCGGCCCGGCCCGCCGGGCCGCCCGGGGCTTCAGCGTTTCGCACAACGCCCATCGCGCGGGAAGGGGACGAGGACATGGCGGTCGTGGCCGACACCGCGCGGCAGGACGCCGGAAGGTTCCTGGGCGTCACCGGGCTCGGGCTGCTGTCGGCCGGGCTCGAACTCGTGCTGCCCTTCGCCCTCGGCCACGCCCTGGACCAGCTGCTGCGCGGCGCGGACGCCACCCGCTGGGTCGCGCTGTGCGCGCTGGTCGTCGGGGCGCAGACGGCGACCGCGGCCGGCGAGGACCTGCTCGCCGGCCTCACCAACGCCCGCGCCGCGGCCGGAATCCGGCGCCGCACCGTACGGCACATGCTGGCGGCCGGGCCGCGCGCGGCCGGGCAGGGGACCGGGGACCTGGTCACCCGGATGGTCGGCAATGCCGCGGACGCCGCCGCGACCCCCGCGGCCGCCGCGGCGCTCCCCGCGGCGCTGGCCGTGCCGATCGGCGGCATCGTCGCGCTCGCCCTGACCGACGTGTGGCTCGCCGTCGCCTTCCTCGCCGGCGCACCGCTGCTGACGTTGCTGGTGCGGCGCTTCGCGCGGGCGTCCTCCGACTGCGTCACCGCCTACCAGACCGCCCAGGGCCGGATCGCCACCCTGCTGATGGAGGCCCTCGGCGGCGCGCGCACCATCGCCGCCGCCGGAACCGAGGAGCGGGAGAACACCCGCGTCCTGGCACCGCTGCCCGAACTCGCCGCCCAGGGAAGGCGGATGTGGCGCGTCCAGGGCCGGGCGACGGCCCAGGCCGCGGTGCTCGTGCCGCTTTTGCAGATCACCGTGCTCGCCGTCGGCGGCGTCAGGCTGTCCACCGGTGCGCTGAGCGTCGGCGACCTGCTCGCGGCCAGCCGCTACGTCCTGCTGGCCACCGGGATCGGCGTCGTCGTCGGCCAGTTGGGCGCCGTCGTCAAGGGCAGGGCCGCCGCGGGCCGGGTCGACGAGGTGCTGGCCGTGGCCCTGCCCGCCCACGGGGAGCGGCAGTTGCCGAAGCACGGGCCGGGCACCCTGGAGCTGCGCGAGGTCACCGCGGTCCGCGGCGCCGAGACCGTGCTGGACGGGCTCGACCTGACCGTGCCCGGCGGGAGCTGCGTGGCCGTGGTGGGCCGCTCGGGCGCGGGCAAGTCCGTACTGGCCGCGCTCGCCGGGCGGCTGGCCGACCCCGACAGCGGCACCGTCCTGCTCGACGGCTGCCCGCTGCCCGAACTGTCCCTGCCCGCGCTGCGGGACGCCGTCGGCTACGCCTTCGAGCGCCCGGTGCTGCTCGGCGACACCATCGCCGACGCCATCGCCTTCGGGCCGCACCCGCTGCCCCTCGACCGCGTCACGCAAGGAGCCCGCGCCGCCGAGGCCGACGGCTTCGTACGCCTGCTGCCCGACGGCTACGCCACCGCCCGCACCCGCGCCCCCTTCTCCGGCGGCGAGATCCAACGCCTCGGCCTGGCAAGGGCCTTCGCCCACCCGGGGCGGCTGCTCGTACTGGACGACGCGACCTCCAGCCTCGACACCGTCACCGAAGTCCGCGTCGCCCGCGCCCTCTTCCACGACCACGCGCACCGCACCAGGCTGCTCACCACCCACCGCGCCTCGACCGCCGCCCGCGCCGACCTGGTCGCCTGGCTCGACGCCGGGCGCGTCCGGGCGCTGGCACCGCACGGCGTGCTGTGGGCCGACGCCGACTACCGGGCACTCTTCGGGGACTACCAGGACGATTCCGATGGATGAGATCAGGATCAGGGACTGCGTCCGCGGCCGCGGCGCCGTCGTCGCGGTGCTGCTCGGCTGGTCTGTCCTGGAGGCCGGGCAGACCTTCCTCTTCGGCTTCGCCCTCGCGCACGCCATGGACCAGGGCTTCCTGCGAGGGAGGCAGGGCACGGGCCTGTGGTGGCTGGCACTCGCGGCGGCCGCCGTACCCGTCGGGGCGTACGGCGCCACGCGGGTCTTCGGCGCGGTCGCCGCCCTCGTGGAGCCGCTGCGGGACCGGCTGGTCGGCCACGTCGTGCGGCGCGGCCTGCGCGCCGCGGTCGGCGGCGCCGTCCGCGGCGGCGGCCGGCCCGCCGACTCTGCCGTGGTGTCGCGGCTCACCCACCAAGTCGAGATCGCCAGGGACTCCCTCGGCGGCATCGTGATGGTGCTGCGGTCCTTCGTCTTCACCGCCGCGGGCGCCCTCGCCGGCATGATCGCGCTCGCGCCCGTCCTGCTCCTGGTGGTGCTGCCGCCACTGGCCGCGGGCACCGCGCTCTTCGCGCTCGCCCTGCGCCCGCTCGCCCACCGCCAGCGCCGCTTCCTCGCCGCCGACGAGGCCGTCGCCGAGGAGTGCGGCAGCCTCGCGGGCGGCCTGCGCGACATCACCGCGTGCGGGGCGCAGCAGCCGATGGCCCAGCGGGCGGAGCGGCGTATCGACGCGGCACAGCGCGCGGCCCGCGCACTCGCCGTCTGGGGCGTCCTGCGCACCGCCGCCCTCGCCGTCGGCGGCCAACTCCCCGTCGTGCTGCTGCTGGTGACCACCCCCTGGCTCCTCTCCTCCCACCGCGTCACCCCCGGCGCCCTCCTCGGCGCCTTCGCCTACCTGACGCAGTCCCTGCAACCCGCGCTCCAGAACCTGGTCCACACGCTGGGCATCGCGGGTACCCGCCTGGGCGTCGTCCTGGCCCGCCTCACCGGCGAGCCCGCGGCCGCCGAGGGGAAGGCCGCCGGTGCGCTGCCCGCGCAGGCGGGACCCGCGCCCAGCCCGGGGACCGCCCTCGAACTGCGCGGGGTCGGCTTCGCCTACGGCCCCGGCGCCGAACCGGTGCTGCGGTCGCTGGACCTGGCCGTCGGCGCAGGCGAGCACCTGGCGGTCGTCGGCCCGAGCGGGGCCGGGAAGTCCACCCTCGCGGGGGTGATCGCCGGGCTGCTCCCGCCGGGGGAGGGGGAGATGCGGCGGGCCGGCCCTGTCGCGCTCGTGCCGCAGGAGGCGTACGTCTTCCGCGGGACCGTCGCCGAGAACGTCGGCTACCTCCGCGGGCACACCACCCCGGCCCTGGTCACCGCCGCGGCCGCCGCGGTGGGCGCCGCGGCACTGGTCGACGCGCTCGGCGGGCCGGAGGGGCAGGTCGACCCGGGCGCGCTGTCGAGCGGGGAGCGGCAACTGCTCGCGCTGGCCCGCACGTATCTCGCGCCCGCCGGGATCGTCGTGCTGGACGAGGCCACCTGCCATCTCGACCCGGTGGCCGAGGCATGCGCGGAACGCGCCTTCGCCGACCGCCCCGCGACCACCCTGGTCGTGATCGCCCACCGCATCAGCTCCGCCCGCCGCGCGGACCGCACGCTCGTCCTGGACGGCGCCGACACCGCCTGCGGCCCGCACGCGGACCTGCTCGCCGGCTCCCCGCTCTACCACGACCTCGCCGCCGCCTGGGCGGCCACATCCTGACGGCGACCGCTCAGAGCCAGCCCGCGAAGCGCGATATGCGTATGGCGTCGACCCGGTTGCGCGCGCCGGTCTTCCGGGTGATCGCCGCCAGGTAGTTGCGCACCGTGCCATTGCACAGGTGCAGGCTGCGGGCTATCTCCGTCACCGACGCGCCCTCCGCGCTCAGCGACAGCACGCTCAACTCCCGCGGTGTCAGCGGCATGTCGGCGGCCTGGAGGAATTCCACCGCGAGCGACTCGTCGACGAACCGTTTCCCCTGGGCCACTTGGCGCACTGCTGCGGGCAACCGGTCCGCCGAGCGGTCCTTGTTGACGAAGCCCAGCGCGTCGGCCCGATAGGCGCGTCGCAGATTGCCCGGCTTCCCGCCGCTGGTGAGGACGATCAGGGCGCAGTCGCTCCCTGCCGGGCGGGATCCGATCGACGGCGCCATCGCCCTGTCCGTGTGCCGCCGCCAGCCCGGACAGTCCGCGTCGACCACGCAGACGTGCGGCCCGTGCAGCCGACCGTTCTCCTCCCGCCGATGCCACTCGGTGTCGGTCACCTCGAAATCCGGCTCCTTTCCCAATAACGCCGCGAGGGCGGATCGCAGCAGGCTCGTGTCATGGGTCACCAGCACGCGTATCAACTCGGCTTTCCCCTTGTGTTGTCGCACCGATCCCCGCAGGAGCACACTCCCAAATGTCCCCTTCGGTTCTACCCCCGCGGGATGCAGCGGAGGACCCGAATTCCGGTCATCAGGGGCGCAGTCGGCGGCGATCCGATGCGCTCGGGGGGCGCGCGGCGCAATCCGAATACGCCTTCCCTGGGAAGAGTTGACGCGCTATGGCTGACGCCCCACCAGGCTCCGCAGCCCTTGCTGCGACGGCGAACCCGGCTCGGGGAGATGCACCACCACACTGCGGCCGGGATCGTCCCCCACCGCCAACCGCACGTAGGTCAGATCGAGTCGGCCGACCACCGGGGGGTGGAAGCGCCGCGTCGAGGTCCTGAAGGCCTGTACGTCGTGCGCCGCCCACAGCTCCCGGAAGAGCGGGCTCGCCCCGAGCAACGCCCCGATCAGCTCGGCGAACCGCGGGTTGTCCATCTCGTACGCCGCCTGCCCGCGCAGCACCGCGGTCAGCCGGCGCACCTCGCCCTCCCAGTCGTCGAACAGCTCGGTCAGCCCCGGCTCGGTGGACCTCCGTGGCGGCCGCCGAGCTCCCCGGTCGACGCGGCGGTCGACGCCGTCCACCGCGCCCTCACCGCCCGCCGCCCCCGCTACCTGGTCGGCCCCGACGCCCGCACCGTCCGCATCGCCCGCCGCCTCCCGACCCCGGTCCGCGACCGCGCCCTGCCGGCCGCACCGAAGCTCACACCGGCGTCGTTCGGGCCGTGACCCGCGGCCTCACCCGGAGGGAGGGGGGATCAGCCGGCAGACCGTCCTGATGTCCTGGCGGACCTGGGTGACCGGGGAGCGGTCCGCGAGCCAGCTGACGAGCGTGGCGTGCCACGTGTGCTCGACCACGCGGACCGCGGACAGCAGATCGGGTGTCGGCTCGGCGCCGAGCCGCATCGCGTCGAGGATGATCGCCCGGGTGAGGACGGAGACCGTGTCGACCTCAAGGCGGACCGAGCGGTCGGCGAAGATCACCGCCCGCACCATCGCGTCGGCGAGCAGCGGTTCCCGCTGCAGGGCGCGGAAAGCCCGCAGCAGGGTCTCCGCGACCCGCTCCCCCGGGCTCGCGGCCGTCGGGGGCCGGTCGCGGAGCGTGGCGTGCAGCAGGCCGAGCTGGTCCTGCATGACGGCGACCAGCAGGTGGATCTTGGACGGGAAGTAGCGGTAGAGCGTGCCGAGGGCGACGCCCGACTCCTCGGCGACCTCCCGCATCTGGACCGCGTCGAAGCCGCCGCCGGCGGCGAGCCGGGTGCTGGCGTCCAGGATGCGCCGCCGCCTGGCCTCCTGGCGTACGGTCAAAGCGGTGATGCGGCCCATACGTACTTCCATCCGTCACACGCGGCTCCGGCGCGCGCGGGGCCGGGGGCCGTGGGGACCCCGTCCGCTTGCCGGTGGACTCGCCGTCTGTACCATCGAGTCTGAAACTTGTTCTAGATTAGCGCGACCGGTTACGCTCCGGCTCTATCGCTGCGAAGGGGGCCGGGAGTGACGGCAGAGGCCAGGCCGCTACGGATCGCGCTGCTCAGCTACAAGGGCAATCCCTACTGCGGCGGCCAGGGCGTCTACGTCCGGCACCTGTCCCGCGAGCTGGCCGCCCTCGGCCACAGCGTCGAGGTGATAGGCGCGCAGCCCTACCCCGTCCTGGACGCGCTCGGTGACGGCGTCACCCTCACCGAGCTGCCCAGCCTCGACCTCTACCGGCAGCCCGACCCCTTCCGCACGCCGAAGCGCGCGGAATACCGCGACTGGATCGACGCGCTCGAGGTCGCCACGATGTGGACCGGCGGCTTTCCCGAGCCGCTGACCTTCAGCCTGCGCGCCAGGCGGCATCTGGCGGCCCGCCGCGCCGACTTCGACGTCGTCCACGACAACCAGACGCTCGGCTACGGCCTGCTCGGCCTCGGACTGCCGCTGGTCACCACCGTGCACCACCCGATCACCGTGGACCGCCGCCTCGACCTCGCGGCGGCGCCCGACTGGAAGCGGCGGGCGTCGATACGGCGCTGGTACGGCTTCACGCGGATGCAGAAGCGGGTGGCCGGGCGGCTGCCGTCGGTGCTCACCGTGTCGGGCTCGTCCAGCGCCGAGATCACCGCGGACCTGGGGGTGCGCCCCGAGCGCATCCACACCGTGCCGATCGGCGCCGACACCCGGCTCTTCTCGCCGGACCCGGCGGTCGCCGAGGTGCCGGGCCGTATCGTCACCACGTCCAGCGCGGACGTACCGCTCAAGGGCCTGGTCTTCCTGGTCGAGGCGCTGGCCAAGCTCCGCGTCCAGCAGCCCGCCGCGCACCTCGTGGTGGTCGGCAACCGCCCGGAGAGCGGGCCCGTCGCCGACGCGATCGGCGATTTCGGCCTGGAGGACGCGGTCGACTTCGTCAAGGGCATCAGCGACGCCGAGCTGGTCGACCTGATCCGCAGCGCCGAGGTGGCGTGCGTGCCGTCGCTCTACGAGGGCTTCTCGCTCCCCGCCGCCGAGGCGATGGCCACGGGCACCGCGCTGGTGGCCACCACCGGCGGCGCCGTCCCCGAGGTCGCAGGGCCCGACGGCGAGACCTGCCTGGCCGTGCCCCCGGGCGACGCCGGCGCCCTGGCCGCCGCACTCGACCTGGCCCTCTCCGACCCGGCCCTCCGCCACCGCCTCGCGACCGCGGGCCGCGCCCGCGTCCTGGCCCACTTCACCTGGACCCGCGCCGCGGCCGCCACGGCAGAGCTCTATCGCGAAGCGATCGCCCAGCAGGGCGGCGCCCTCCGCGGGCGCGGGGCTGCGTCTGATCTGCGGCCGGCGCCGCGTGGGCGCGACCACCCCCACTCACCGTCGCGTGCGGTCGGACCGCCAGCCCCTCAGGGGCGCGGGGAACTGCGCGACCAGCCCCCACCGGGCGCGCGGGTCGCCACCGGCCGAAAGGGGCTGTTCGGTCTGATCCGGACCACCGGCCGGTCGAGGGCTGAGCGCGCAGTTCCCCGCGCCCCTGAGGGGCTGGCGCCCGAGCGCGAAGGCACCCCCGTCGAGGGGCTGGCGCCCGAGCGCGAAGGCACCCCCGTCGAGGGGCTGGCGCCCGAGCGCGAAGGCACCCCCGTCGAGGGGCTCGCGCCCGAACGCGAAAGCAACCCCGCCCCGGAGGGGCTCGCTCGGAACGAAAACGCACCCGGCGCAACCGGATCAGCCTCCGGGGCACCCGGAATGGGGAGCAGCACATGCTGACCGTCGACTTCACCCGCTTCCCCGTCGCCGCAGGCGACCACGTGCTGGACCTCGGCTGCGGCGGCGGCCGGCACGCCTTCGAGTGCTACCGGCGCGGCGCCCGCGTCATCGCGCTGGACCGCAACGGGGACGAGATCCGCGAGGTCGCGAAGTGGTTCGCGGCGATGGAGGAGGCCGGCGAGGCGCCGGCCGGGGCGTCCGCGACCGCCATGGAGGGGGACGCGCTCCAACTGCCCTTCCCCGACGACACCTTCGACGTCGTCATCATCTCCGAGGTGATGGAGCACATCCCCGACGACAAGGGCGTGCTCGCCGAGATGGTGCGGGTGCTGCGGCCCGGCGGGCGCATCGCGGTGACCGTGCCGCGCTACGGTCCCGAGAAAGTGTGCTGGGCGCTGTCCGACGCCTACCACGAGGTCGAGGGCGGCCACATCCGCATCTACAAGGCCGACCAACTGCTGGAGCGGATGCGGGAGTCGGGCCTGCGGCCGTACGGTACGCACCATGCGCACGGGCTGCACGCACCGTACTGGTGGATCAAGTGCGCGGTCGGCGTCGACAACGACAAGGCGCTGCCGGTGAAGCTCTACCACAAGCTGCTGGTCTGGGACATCATGAAGAAGCCGCTGGCCACCAGGGTCGCCGACCAGGCGCTCAACCCGCTGATCGGCAAGAGCTTCGTGGCCTACGCGACCAAGCCCAGGCTGCCGCAGGACGCCGCCAGGTGACCCGGGCCGACCGCGGGCAGCGCAAGACGGAACGGCTGGCGCTGCCCGGCGTGTTGACCGCGGAGCAGGCCGCGCGGACCGTCGACGCGGTGCTCGCCGTGCAGCGTCCCGACGGGGCCATCCCGTGGTTCCCCGGGCACCACCTCGACCCGTGGGACCACATCGAGGCGGCCATGGCGCTGGACGCGGCCGGCGAGCACGAGGCCGCCGGGGCAGCGTACGACTGGCTGGTGCGCCACCAGGACGCGGACGGCGGGTGGTTCGCCGCCTACCAGGACGGGGATCCGGCCCGGCCGACGGACCGCTCGCGGGAGTCCAACTTCTGCGCGTATCTCGCCGTCGGCGCCTGGCACCACTACCTGTCCACCGGCGACGACGCCTTTATCGAGCGGATCTGGCCGACCGTGGTGGCCGCGGTGGAGTTCGTGCTGGCGCTGCAGCAGCCCGGCGGGCAGATCGGCTGGAAGCGCGAGGCGGCCGAGGACGGCGGCGCGGTGGTCACCGACGCGCTGCTGACCGGGAGTTCGTCGGTGCACCAGGCCCTGCGCTGCGCGCTGGCCATCGCCGAGCACCGCGAGGAGCCGCAGCCCGACTGGGAGTTGGCGACCGGCGCGCTCGGGCACGCGATCCGCCGGCACCCCGAGCGCTTCCTCGACAAGAGCCGCTATTCGATGGACTGGTATTACCCGGTGCTGTCCGGCGCGCTGCGCGGCCCGCGGGCGCTGGCGCGGATCGAGGAGGGCTGGCAGCGGTTCGTGGTGCCCCGCCTCGGGGTGCGCTGCGTGCTGCCGAACCCGTGGGTGACCGGCGGCGAGACCGCCGAACTCGCCCTGACGCTGTGGGCGGTGGGCGAGTCGGACCGTGCGGTGCGGCTGCTCGCCGACATGCAGCATCTGCGGGCGGACGACGGCCTGTACTGGACCGGCTACGTCTTCGACGACGACGCCGTGTGGCCCGTGGAGCGGACCACCTGGACGGCGGGGGCCGTGCTGTTGGCGGTGGCCGCACTCGGGGGGGACGAGGCGACCACCGCCGTCTTCGGGGCGGAGCGGCTGCCGAACGGGCTCGCGCCCGCCTGCTGTCCGCCCCGGCTCTGAGGGGTCACCGGGCGCTCAGGCCCGGTTGACCCGGCCTACGATCGCATGGGCTATCACGCTGTAGACGACCGCGGGCAGGCCGTAGTTGAGCACGGTGCGCCACTTGGCGTTGTCCACGGTGAAGAGGTCCTTCGACCATCCCGCCAGCCAATTGGCCGAGTGGTGGACCCAGTTGACCAGGTCGTTCGCCCGGTTGGCGTCGAAGACGAAGAAGAGTATCCACAGGACGAGGATCAGAACTGCGATGTCTGCGGCGATGAGGATGATCGCCGCGGCGGGGTTGCCGCCATACCGTCTGGCCATGGCAGCCGCCTTGCCCCGATCGGGTGGTTGAAACCACTCGGACGCACGGCGGTCGCGCGGATGTGCGATCGGGCGCGGCGCCCTCGTGACCGCACAGGTAACGGCGACGGCGGCCGGCCACCCCCGCGGGTGGCCGGCCGCCGTCGCCGTTACCTGTGGCGCCTGTGGAGATACGGTTCAGCCGCGCTGGATGCCGCTGCTGTCCTGCAGCACACCGCGACGGCCGTCCTGGGTCTGCGCGATCAGCGCGGAGCCGCGCTGGTCGACGGCCAGGTACCAGGTGCCCGGGGTCAGTTCGGCGATCTGCGCACCGGAGTTGTCCTCGGCGAACAGCGGGCGCGGCACCGGCACCGCGAACCAGAACGCGGTGAAGTCCGGCGACGGCGCCGGAGTCGCGGCGGGCGTCTGCTGCGCGGCGGCCTGGCCGCCGTAGGGCTGCTGCTGGCCGAAGGCCGGGTCGACGGACTGCGCGCCGCCCGGGTAGCCGTAGCCGGCCTGCTGGGGCGCGGCGCCGTAGGGTGCGGCACCGCCCACCGCGTAGGGCTGCTGCTGGCCGGCCGGCGAAGGGGTGCCCATCAGCGGGGCCTTGAGCGCCGGCAGCCGGCTGGAGAGCGGTGCGGCGACGGCGATGGCCACGCCGAACAGCAGGGTCAGCCAGTTGCCCGAGCCCTTGTCGACGCCGTCGGGGTTGTGGAAGAGCGTCGCCCACACGGCCGACCAGCCCACGAAGATCGACAGCGACACGGCCCACTGGTCGAACGACAGCCCGAGCACCTGCTTGCCGTTGAACTGCGGTGCGCGTGCCAGGAGTACGGCGCCGGCCGCCACGAGCGCCGCCAGCGTGACCGACGGCAGGGTCGGGAACCAGTCCGAGTGCCACAGGTTCCGGGACTCGGACCCCACGCTGTAGAACGGCAGGAAGGAGGCGATCAGAAGCAGCACCGCTGCTCCGATCACCGCGCCGTCTCCTCGGGTCAGGGAGCGGATGTTCACGTCAGGTCCTGTCCTTTGTCAGTTCTGTCAGTTCTCTTGGGCCACTCGGGGCGGTGCCCCATGGTACGAGGACGATCTTGGCCGGGTGGCCGGGTATGGGCATTGGTGCACGATCCATACCGGACTGCTACAGCCCTGTCACCTCTTCCCTTCAAGGAAGGCGGTGATTCCGTCGGCGATCCCCTGCGCAGCCTGCTGCCGCCAGGCGGCGTTCGTCAACGCGGCGGCGTCATGCGCATTGCGCATGTTGCCGCATTCGATGAAGACCTTCGGCACCCGTGTGAGGTTGAGGCCGCCGAGGTCGTCGCGAATCGTCAGGCCTTTGCCGCCCAGGTAGTTGGCGAGCGGTTCGCCCGTGGCGGTGTGGAAGTGCGACCGCAGCGTGGTCGCCAGCAGCAGCGAGGGCGCCGCGACGGCCCGGGTGTCGGCCGCGCCCTTGTGCACGGACCTGGGCGCGATGACGTGGAAGCCGAACTTGTCGGCGGGGGCGCCGTCCGCGTGGATCGACAGGGCCGCGTCCGCGTGTGCGGCATTGCCGATCCTGGCCCGCTCGTCCACGCACGGGCCCCAGGCCCGGTCGCCGTCGTGGGTCAGCACGACCTTCGCGCCGCGCGCGAGCAGCAGCGTCCGCACGCGGTGGGCGACGTCGAGGGTGTAGGCCGCCTCGGGATAGCCGGCATCGGTCTCGGTGCCGGTGGTGTCGCACGCCTTTCGGTTGGTGCCGATGTCGACGAGCTTGTTCACCTCGGCGGTGTGCGCGGCGTCGCCGAGGTTGTGCCCCGGGTCGATGACGACGGTCCTGCCCGCCAGGTCCCCGCGGGGCGCGGCGGACGAGGTCGCCCCCGGGGCGGCGCTCACGTCACCCTGCGCCACCGGGGCGCCTTGCCTCCGCGTCGCCGTGGGCGCGGCGGACGGCGTGCCTGCGGGGCCGCGGCCGGCCACCGGGCCGGCGTCGGACCCGCGCTGCGCGTCGTACACGAACCAGCCCGCCACCAGCGCCACGGCCACCACCACCGCGGTGATGACCAGCGACCGGCCCCGAGCGCCCCCGTGTGACTCGTTGCTGAACACGCCCGCGACTCTATCGGCCCTTCTCGCCGCCCGGCACCGCCCCCGGTGAACCGGCCCGCGGATCGGCGGCGGTACTACCGTACGACGCTGCCGGTCACTCTCCGCAACAGCTGGAGGGAGCGGGTCTCCGCTTCCCGGACGAAGGCGCCGGACTCCAGCGCGCGGCGGTAGACGCGGTAAGGCGCCTGGCCGCCGTCGGCGGGGTCGGCGAAGACGTCGTGGATCGCCAGCAGCCCGCCCTCGGCGACCCGGGGCGCCCAGCCCTCGTAGTCGGCCGTCGCGTGCTCGTCGGTGTGCCCGCCGTCGATGAAGACCAGGCTGAAGGGCCGCGTCCACAGCGCCGCCACCTGCGGCGACCGCCCCACCACGGCGACCACGTGCTCTTCGAGTCCGGCCGCGTGCAGGGTGCGGCGGAAGTGCGGCACGGTGTCGATCAGGCCGGTGTGCGGGTCGACCAGCGACGGGTCGTGGTATTCCCAGCCGGGCTGCTGCTCCTCGCTGCCCCTGTGGTGGTCCACGGTCACCACGACCGTGCCCGCCTGCCGGGCCGCGTCCGCCAGCAGGATCGTGGACCGCCCGCAGTAGGTGCCGACTTCGAGCAGTGGCAGCCCCAGGCCGGCGGCGGCCTTCTGCGCCGCCTCGTGGAGCGCCAGGCCCTCGTCGGCGGGCATGAACCCCTTGGCGGCCTCGAACGCCGCGAGCGCGTCAGTCATCCCGGCATCCTACGAAGCGGCTGGTCGCGGTGGCCCGGACCGCTGGTCGTAGGGCGAAATGCCGATGCCGCGGGGGCAGTTGGCACGGCAGCATGGATGCCGTGAGTGAAGCCATCGGACAGCGCACCCCGACAGGACCCACCAATCCCACCGAACCCGGCACGAAGCGCGCCGCGCCACCGGCGTGGGCGGTGCTGCTCGCGGTCTGTGCGGGACAGTTCCTCGTCGTGCTCGACGTGTCCGTCGTCAATGTCGCGCTGCCGTCGATGCGCGGCGCCCTCGGCTTCGGCGAGACCGGCCAGCAGTGGGTGGTCAACGGTTACGCGCTCGCCTTCGCGGGCTTCCTGCTCCTCGGCGGCCGGGCCGCCGACCTCTTCGGACGCAAGCGCACCTTCCTCACCGGCCTCGCGCTCTTCACCGCCGCCAGCCTGGCCGGCGGCCTCGCCCAGAGCCCCTCGATGCTGATCACCGCCCGCGTGATGCAGGGCCTCGGCTCGGCGGTGCTCGCCCCGACCACGCTGTCCATCCTCACCACCTCCTTCCCCGAGGGCCCCGAGCGGACCCGGGCCATCGGCACCTGGACCGCGGTCGGCGCCGGCGGCGGCGCGGCCGGCGGCCTGGTCGGCGGGCTGCTCACCGACCTGCTGTCCTGGCGCTGGGTGCTGCTGGTCAACGTGCCCATCGGCGCGCTGGTCCTGGTCGGCGCGGCCCTGTGGCTGACCGAGAGCCGGGGCGCCACCGTCCGCCGGCTCGACGTCCCGGGCGCGGTCCTGGTCACCGGCGGCGTCGCCGCCATCGCCTTCGGCATCGCGCAGACCGAGTCGCACGGCTGGACCTCGGCGGTGTCGCTCGGCCCGCTGATCGGCGGGCTCGCGATCCTCGCGCTGTTCACCGCGGTCGAGGCGCGTACCGCCCAACCGCTCATCCCCTTGCGGCTGTTCAGCATCCGCTCGGTGTCCTCGGCCAACACGGTGCTCTTCACAGCGGGCGCCGCGACCTTCGCCACCTGGTATTTCCTGTCCCTCTACATGCAACAGGTGCTGCACTACAGCCCGATACGCACCGGCCTGTCCTTCCTCCCGCACACCGTCGCGATCATCATCGGCTCCAAGCTCGCCCCGCGGCTGATGGGCCGCTTCGACGCCCGGCTGATCGCCGCGGCCGGCGGCGTGGTCGCGGTCGCGGGCGCGCTGTGGCAGAGCAGGATCACCGCGGACGGCACCTTCCTCGGCATCATCCTCGGCCCCGGCATCCTGACCATGCTCGGCGCGGGCATGCTGCTCACCCCGGTCTCCGCCGTGGCCATGTCGGGCGTCGGCCGCGGCGACCAGGGCCTGGTCTCCGGCCTGCTCAACACCTCACGCCAGCTCGGCGGCGCGCTGGGCCTGACCATCCTCGCGACGGCGGCCGCGTCCCGTATCTCCACCCGCGCCTCGGGCGGCGCCGACTCCGCCCACGCCCTGTCCGCCGGCTACGGCCTGGCCTTCCTGATCGGCGCGGCCTTCATCGCGGCCGGTACGTGCCTGGTGGTGCTGCTGCCGAAGCCGGTGCCGCGGGCGCGGTGACGCGAACGGGCCGCCGGGTGCCGCCGGCCTCCGCGGCCCGCGTCGGGGTCCGCGTCAGAGCCAGCCGTTCTGCCGGGCGGTGCGCAGCGCCTCCATGCGGTTGCGGGTGCCGGTCTTGCCGATCGCGGCCGACAGGTAGTTGCGTACCGTCGACTCCGACAGGAAGAGCCGCCCCGCGATGTCGGCGACGGTGGCGCCGTCCGCCGCCGCGTTCAGCACGTCCTGCTCCCGCGGGGTCAGCGGGCTCGGGCCCGTGCTGAGCGCCGCGGCGGCCAGCGCGGGGTCGATGACCCGCTCGCCCCGCAGCACCCGCCGGATCGCCCCGGCCAGCTCCTCCACCGGCCCGTCCTTCACCAGGAAACCGGCCGCCCCCGCCTCCATCGCCCGCCGCAGATACCCCGGCCGCCCGAAGGTCGTGAGGATCAGCACCTGGCACTCCGGCAGCAGCCGCCGCAGTTCCGCGGCCGCGTCCAGCCCGCTGCGCCCCGGCAGTTCGATGTCGAGCAGCGCCACATCGGGCCGTGCGGCCAGCGCCTCCTCGACGATCCGATCCCCTGCCGCGACCTGGGCGACGACCTCCATGTCGTCCTCCAGGTCCAACAGGAGCGCCAACGCCCCGCGCATCATGCCCTGATCCTCGGCGAGCAGCACCCGCACGGGCTTGTCCTGGTCCGTCACCCGCCCAGCGTATCCAGCCGCCCGCCGTGGCCCTACGGCGTGGGCCGCGGCCGCCGCGCCGACACGGTGTTTGCAAAAGTGCTCCCGCGGGCGGCGTAGCTTGGGTCACCGTGACCCAATACCTCGTCGGCTCCCGGGCCAGCAATCTCGCGAAAGCGCAGGTAAGGGAATATCTGCGGCCCTTGCGCGAGCGTTTCCCCGACGTCACCTTCACCCACCGGGTGATCCTGGAAGGCGGCGACAGGGACCGTAAGTCACCGGTCTCCGCGGTGTCGCCGGTGAGCGGCGGCTCCGCCTTCAGCACGGAGCAGGAGGCGGCGCTGTCGCGCGGTGACGTGGACGTGGTCGTCCACTCGCTCAAGGACCTCCCCACGTCGAATCCGGCAGGCCTCATGCTGATGCCGCCTCCCGGCAGGGAGGACGTCGCCGACGCGCTGTGCGGCTCGACGCTCGCCGGACTGCGCAAGGGGGCGAGGGTCGGCACGGGCGCCGCGCGCCGGGCGGCCCAACTCCTCGCGGTACGCCCCGACCTCCAGGTCGTCCCGATTCGCGGCAATGTCCCGCCCCGCCTGAAGAAGATCGAGACGGAGGGCCTGGACGCGGTCGTCCTCGCGGCGGCGGGCCTTCGCCGGCTCGGCCTCGACGACGCCATCGGCGAGATCCTCCCCCTCGACCTCTTCCCGCCGAGCCCCGGCCAGGGCGCCCTGGGAATCCAGGTCCGCACCGACAACTCCGCGGTACGTGAGATCCTCGCCACCGCGGGCGACCCGTCGGCCGACGCCCAGGTCCGCGCCGAGCGCGCCTTCCTGGCCGAACTCCACGGCGGCTGCAGCGTCCCCGTCGGCGCCTACGCCGAGCCCCTCCCCGACGGCCTCCTCCGCCTGACCGGCCAGGTGACCTCCCTCGACGGCACGCGACGCGTCTCGGCCCACCGCACCGGCCCGGCGGCCGAGCCGGAGAAGCTCGGCACCGCCCTGGCCGCGGAGCTGATCGCCCAGGGCGCCCAGGTGATCCTCGACGCCGTACGGGCCGCGGCGGCGGGCTGAAGACGTCACGCTGCCAGCGCGGCGGGTTCAGGTAAAACCAATCTAGGTAGATGTAATCTACGTAGATGGAATCTACCTGAATGAAGGGGCGGGACAGTGGCTGAGACGTTCGTCGGTCGGCGGCAGGAGCTGGCCCTGCTGCGCAAGCGGCTCGACCGGGTCGCGGACTCGGGGGCCGGGACGGCTGTCGCGCTGCGCGGGCGGCGGCAGGTGGGGAAGTCGCGGCTCGTGCAGGAATTCTGCGACCGCGTCGAAGTGCCGTACCTCTTCTTCACCGCCACCAAGGGCGCCTCGCCGGTGGAGGCGGTGAGCGCCTTCTACGCGGAGCTGCGGGAGTCGGGGCTGCCCACCGACCCCGAGCTGGTGCCGAGCGGCGGGTCGGGCAGCTGGCCCGACGCCTTCCGGGTGCTGGCCTCCGTACTGCCCGACCGGCCGTCCGTCGTGGTCGTCGACGAGCTGCCGTGGCTCGCCGAGCAGGACGACCTCTTCGACGGTGCGCTGCAGACCGCGTGGGACCGGCTGCTGGCCAGGCGGCCGGTCCTGCTGCTGCTCCTCGGCAGCGACCTGCACATGATGGAGCGCCTCACCGCGTACGACCGGCCCTTCCACGGCAGGGCCGACACCATGATCCTCGGGCCGCTCAATCCCGCCGAGACCGGCCGGGCGCTCGGGCTGGAGGCGGCCGACGCCATCGACGCGCACCTGGTGTCCGGCGGCCTGCCCGGCATCCTGCGGGTGTGGCCGCACGGCACACCCGCGACGGCCTTCATCGAGGACGAGTGCGCCGACCCGGCGTCACCGCTCTTCGGAGTGCCCGAGGCCGCGCTGATGGCCGAATTCCCCGCGCCCGACCAGGCCCGCCGGGTCCTGGAGGCGGTCGGCAGCGGCGACCGTACGCACGCCAACATCGCCGCCGCGGCAGGCGGCCGGGAGGGTTCCCTTGCCTCGGGGGCGCTGTCGCCGCTGCTGCACCGCCTGGTCGCCGAGAAGCGGGTGCTCGCCGCGGACCTCCCGCTGTCCACCACTCCGGGGAAGCCCGCGCTCTACCGCGTGGCGGACAGCAGCCTGCGCCTCTACCTGGCCGCGCTGCGCTCCGCGCAGGAGCAGGCCCGCCGGGGCAGGTCGGACTCCGCCTACGACGTGGTGCGGCGGCGCTGGTCGACCTGGCGCGGACGGGCGGTCGAGCCGCTGGTCAGGGAGTCCCTGGAGCTGGCCGGAACAGCGGGGGACCTGCCGTGGCCGGACACCGAGGCAGTCGGCGGGTGGTGGAACCGCCGCTTCGACCCGGAGGTCGACCTCGTCGGCGCCGACCGAGGGCCCGTCGCGGGCGCCGTGCACTTCGCCGGTTCGATCAAGTGGCTGGACTCCGCCTTCGACGCCCGCGACCTCGCCGCACTCACCCGCGCCGCCCCGCGGATCCCCGGCTTCGACCCGGGAAGCACCGGCCTGGTGGTCGCCTCCCGCTCCGGCGCCGACCTGCCCCCGGGGGCGGTGGACGTGGTCTGGTCCCCGGCCGACGTCCTGGCCGCCTGGCCTGCGGGCTAGCATGCCGCCATGGCGTCAGACGCGGGGCTCGACCCCGACACGTTGCCCAAGGCCCAGTTCGGCTTCCCCGGGCCGCTGCGGGACCAGCTGGTCGCGGCGGTGCTGGACGGGAGCAAGACGTCCACCACCGGGGTCGTCGCCGACTACGAGCACGAGGGGGAGGCGCTGCCCGAGGTGGGGGAGCGGGCGGTCGTGGTGGATTCGGACGGGCGCGGGGTGGGCGTCATCGAGGTCACCGAGGTGCGGGTGGTGCCGCTGCGGGAGGTGGACCTCGCGCACGCCGTGGACGAGGGGGAGGGCTACGAGAGCGTCGCAGCCTGGCGGCGCGGGCACGAGGATTTCTGGCACGGGCCCGAGATGCGGGCCGCGCTGGACGACCCGGGATTCACCGTCGGCGACGACACCCCGCTGGTGCTCGAGCGCTTCCGGCTGGTCGCCGACCTCCGCGGCTGAAACAGCCGGTCAGGCGTCCTCGCCCAGCGGCAGCACCGCCGCGACCCGGAAGCCGCCGCCGGGGGAGGCGCCCGAGGTCAGGGAGCCGCCCGCGGCGGCGAGGCGTTCGGTCAGGCCGCGCAGCCCGGTGCCGGTGCGGGTGGCCTGGAGCGTGGCTCCCTCACCGGCGGCGGACAGCGGGCCGTGGCCGTTGTCGGTGATCGTCAGGCGGGCCAGGCCGTCGGCCGTGTGCAGTTCGATATCGGTCCGGGTCGCGCCGCTGTGGCGTACGACGTTGGTGACGCCCTCGCGCACCACCCAGCCCAGCAGCGCCTCGGTCTGCGGCGGCAGCGGCGGGCCCGACTCCTGGAGGACGACCTCGATGTCGGAGGCGGTCAGCGCCGAGCGCGCCCGGTCCAGCTCGGTGGACAGGCTGCCCTCGCGGTAGCCGGTGACGGCCTCACGGATCTCGGTGAGCGCCTGGCGGCCGACCGACTCGATGTCGCCGACCTGCGTCAGCGCCGCGTCCAGGTCGCGCGGCGCCAACCGCCGCGCGGCCTCGGCCTTCACCACGACCACCGACAGCGTGTGGCCCAGCAGGTCGTGCAGGTCGCGGGAGAAGCGCAGCCGCTCCTCGGCGACGGCATTGCGCGCCAGCTCCTGCCGGGTCGCCTTGAGCTGGTCCACCGCGTGGAAGAGGGTGATGATCACCGAGACGACCAGGCCGGACAGGAACGTGCCGTACGACAGGCTCGCCGTGCTCCAGAAGCCCTCGTGGTGCAGCCCCGACACGGTCCCGGCACTGGCGCTGAGCAGCATAAGCATCACGCCGAGCCCGCGGCGGCTGCTCGACACGCTGCCCGCGCACAGCGACACCAGCACGAACAGCAGCATGAAGTTGTCGCCGTAGCCGATCGCCAGCGACAGTGTGACGGCCGCGAGCGCCCACAGCAGCTGGTAGGGCAGCGGGCCGGTCCGCAGCCGCGCGTCGAAGGCGGACCTGATCGTCGATATGTAGAGCACGCAGAAGGCGACCAGGCCGGACGCGGCCAGCCACGGCATCGGCACCTCGCCCTTGACGATGTCCGTGGCCGGGCCGATCACCATCAGCAGCCACGGGATCAGCGCGCCGCCGTCCGGTGCCTTGAGGTGCTCGATCTCCCGCTCGAACTCGGCCGGGCCGCGCGTCCACCACTGCCGTCCTGCGCGGCACCGCTCCGCGGCCGGATGGTCCTTCGTCGCCATGCTGGGTCCCCGTCCCCGTCGGTCATGTGTCCGTCGTACGCCCCGCCGGGGAGCCGCGGCATTACGCCGTCCGTGCGCTCCGCCGGTAGGAGAACACAGCGTAACCGGCGAAAACGGCCAGCCAAAGGCCCAGCACACCGACCGTTCCCGGGCTCGGGGCGTGGTGGTCGAGCACGCTCCAGCCCAGGTCGCCGAAGCGGTTGGTCGGTGTCCAGCGGGACACCGCGGCCAGCCAGTGCGGGAAGACCTCGACCGGGATCCACAGCCCGCCGATCACGGAGAGCCCCATCATGCTGACCATGCTCACGACACCGGTGGTCTGGGCGGTGAGGCCGTAGCCGTTGCCCAGGCCCAGCAGCGTGAAGGGGATCGTGCCCAGCCACATCAGCGCGGCCGCGGCCGCCCACTGCCACACCGCGAGGCGCACGCCGTTCACCAGGGCGCCCGCGGTGAAGACGGTCACGATCGCCGGCAGCACGGTCACGCCGGCGGTCAGCGCCCGCCCGAGCACCACCTGAAGCGGGCTCAGCGGGGTGACCCGCAGCTGCCGCAGCCAGCCGCGCGCCTTGTCCTCCGCGACGCCCGGCCCCACGGCGAGAGCCGCGCCCAGCGCCCCGTAAGCGGCCATGCCGATCATCGAGAAGCGGGCGTAGTCCATCTTGTCCTGGCTGCTGTCGCCCGTGCCGAGGTTGGTGAACAGCAGGTACATCATCAGCGGGGTGGCCACCCCGACGACCACGAAGCCGGTGTCCCGCAGGGTGCGGCGGACCTCAAGGCGTACGTACTCGATCATCGGACGGCCTCCTCGTACGGCGTCGTCTTCTCGTCCGCGTCCGCGTGCGCGGTCAGGGTGAGGAAGGCCTCCTCCAGGCTGGCCGGCGTGACCGCGAGGCCATGGACCCGGTCCGCTCGCGCCAGCGCCATCACGGTGGCGTCGGAGTCCGCGCTGCGCAGCACCGCGCGGTCGGCGCGGACCTCCACGGCCAGGACCCCCGGCAGGCCCCGCAGTCCCTCGGTGCCGCCGCCCGCCAGGTCGAACGACACGAGCGTCGCGCCCACTTGGCGCTTGATGGCCTCGCCGGTGCCGTCCGCGACGGTACGGCCCTGGTCGATCACGACGACGCGGTCGGCGTTGCCGTCCGCCTCCTCCAGGTAGTGCGTGGAGAACAGCACGGTGTTGCCGCGGGCCGCGTAGCCGCGCATCGACCGCCAGAACGCGCGCCGCGCCTCCACGTCCAGCGCGGCCGTCGGCTCGTCGAGCACCAGCAGTTCGGGGCCGCCGGCCACGGCCAGCGCGAAGCGCAGCCGCTGGGCCTGGCCGCCGGACAGCCTGTCCACCCGCCGCGCCGCGAGATCGGCGATCCCGGCCAGGTCGAGTGCCTCGGCCGTCGACAGCGGACGCGGGTACGTGGACGCCACGAAGCCGACCAGCTCCTTGACCGTGGTCCGCGGAATGGGCTGCCCGACCTGCAGCATCGCCCCCACCCGCCCCGCCCGCACGGCCTCCTGCGGCGCCCCGCCGAACACCCGCACCTCACCGGCGTCCGGCCGGTCCAGCCCGAGCAGCAACGCGATGGTCGTCGACTTCCCGGCGCCATTGCGCCCCAGCAGCGCCACGGTCTCGCCTGCGGCGAGCCTGAGGTCGAGCCCTGCCAGCGCCTCGACGCTGCCGAATCTCTTCCGTACGGCCCTGAATTCGGCCGCCCCCGTCATGTCCATACGACGAAGTTACGCACTGGCCTCTGCCCCGCGGCAGCCCCGTTTGTCCCGCCCTCCCGATGACAAATGTCCCGCCCCCTGCCTCCGCCCGGCGGCGGGACGCACGTCACCGCCGGCCGTGGGGGGCTGCCCGGTCCACCCCCAGAGCTTCGCCTGGGGGTACCCCCATCTCGCTTCGCTCGGGACCACCGGCCGGTGGTGGGTTGTGCGCGTCCACGCGGTGCCAGCCGCAGGTCAGCGGGGGCATGTCCTGCCCAAGGGGAACCGGGTCCGGGGGCCGGGGTCAGGACTCGGGGCGGCGGTGGCGGCCCGGGGGTGGGGAGTCGTCCGGGGGCAGGGGGGACTCGGGGCCGCGGTGGCGGCCCGGAGGGGCTTCGGCTTCGGACATGTTCGTACTCCCCGTGGAAACGCGCCGGCGCCGTCGCAGAAAACGGGCAAACAGGGAGAACCCGTGGTCACGTTGGGTCCCCCGATGCGCGACGGCGAGTGGCGAGTCTAACGGCGTGTCCGGAGCCTCGCGCATGGGGGTCACCCCGCGAGCGGTGCCTGCTGCAAGGGCAGCACGCACCACGTCCGGCGGGCCGGGAGCGCCGGGAGCGTCGGACGTGCCGGCAGCGCGCGGACCGGGGGGACATGGACGACGGCCCCCGACGCGGGAGCGGCTGCCGGCTCCGGCCAGCTGGCCGGCGGGTCGTAGGCGGCGAGCCCGCAGGGGCCGTCACCGGCGGCGTGCGGCAGCCGCAGCTCGTCGCCGGGCAGCCACATGCCGGCCGCGCCGAGCCAGCCGGGCGGCGACGCCCGCCAGTGCACGCGGCGCTCGCCCGGCCGCCACAGCGCCAGCGACTCCGCCCCGCCGGGGACTTCCGCCCGCAGCGCCACGACCGACGCCTCGGGCATGAGGATCTGGCCGGGCTGGGCGGCGACCGGGGTGAGCAGCACACCGGGCACCCGCAGCGCGTCGGGGAAGCGCACCGGGCGCCTGCTGCCCAGCACCCCCCACCCGAGCCGCGCCTCACCGGTGGCGTCGCTGCGCAGCAGCAGCAGCCCGCTGTCGGGTTCGGCGAGCAGCAGCCGGTCGTCGCTGTCGTCGGTGATCTGGAGGAGCGGGCTGGTGCGGCCGGTGTGCAGGTCGGCGGCGACCGCCTTCGTCCGCCCGTCCAGCTCGCGGTCCACGGCGAGCAGCCGCCCGGCCCGGTCCAGCCAGACCCCGCCGGTGCAGCGGCCCGGCACGGTCATGACGGCTTCCGGCACACCGGCGGCCGTACCGTGCACGCGCCAGATCCCGGTGCTGCTGGCGTCCTCGTCGTAGGCCACGGCGTAGGCGGCGCCGCCGGGCGCGGGCGGCAGCAGCCGTACGTCGCCGCCGGTGAGCGAGCCCGCCGGCAGCTCCCCGGTGCCGGGTCCCGACGGGTAGAGCAGCACCAGGTCCCAGCGGTCGGCGAGCCGGCGCCGGAGGAGCACCCGCCCGTCGGCCAGCGGCAGCACCTGCGTGCCGGGTTCCTCCGGCTGCGGGCCGGGCAGGGGCACGGCGTACGGCTCGGGCCCGGTGAGCGTCCACCGCTCGGCGAGCAGGCCGCGGCCGCCCGGGTCCCCGCCGGGTGGCGGCGCGGTCTCGGCGAGGCAGGCCGCGTACGAACCGTCCGCGGCGATCGTGAAGCCCGACCGGCGCACGGTACGCGGCACGCCCGCCGTCCGGAGTGCGCTCATGGCGCCTACCGCACTGACTGCACTGACGGTCATATGAATCGTCCACCTCCGGCTCAGGACCGTACTTTTCGTACTTCCGGACGATCAGCGCGAGTGGGTGCAGTTCACACGTAAGGGTGTCGGTTCACGCGATTTCGCCGCGTGGACGCGGCGGCTGTGCTCCGGGAGAGGGGCTGCGGTGCTCCCGCGGGAGGGGGTGGAGCGGGCCGTTCCGAACGGTCAGGTTAGGCTCACCTAAGAAATTGCTGAGAACTGCTCCAGGAGTGCCCCCATGTCTGTTCGGCGCCGCCACACCGCCGTCGTCGCCCTCGCCCTCGCCGCCGGCCTGTCCCTCGCCGCCTGCGGAGGCTCCTCCGGCGGATCGGCGGACGGCGGCGGCACCGCGGCCAAGGGCAAGGACAAGCAGTCCGTCGCCAAGGGCGGCAAGGACTTCGGGTCGGCGGCCGACAAGACCGCCGCGATGGGCACCGACGCCCAGCCCGGCCAGTGGCCGCGCACCGTCACCCACGCCATGGGCACCACCGTGATCAAGGCCCGGCCCACCCGCGTCGTCGTCCTCGACGTCGGCGAGCTCGACAACGTCGTCTCGCTCGGCGTCAAGCCGGTCGGCTACGCGCCCAGCGAGGGTTCGCCCGAGCTGCCCTCGTACCTGAAGAAGGACGGCGGGCAGCCGAAGAGCGTCGGCACCATCAACAGCCTCAACCTGGAGGCCATCGCGGGCCTCCACCCCGACCTCATCCTCGGCAGCCAGCTGCGCGCGGCCCCGCAGTACGCGGCGCTCAGCAAGATCGCGCCGACCGTCTTCTCGATCCGCCCCGGCTTCACGTGGAAGCAGAACTACCTGCTCAACGCGGCCGCCCTGGACAAGACCGCCGAGGCGAAGGCGAAGCTCGCCGACTACGACAACCGCATCAAGGCGCTCGACTCGGCGCTGGGCGCGCACAAGCCCGTCGTGTCGATGGTCCGCTACATGCAGGACGGCAAGACCCGGCTCTACGGCAACGCCTCCTTCATCGGCACGATCCTCAAGGACGCCGGCATCCCGCGGCCCAAGATCCAGGACATCGACGACCTCGCGGCGGAAATCTCGGCCGAGAACATCGACAAGGCCGACGGCGACTACATCTTCACCGGCGTCTACGGCGACCCCGGCACCACGGACAAGGCCCGCGCCCAGTCCAACCCGCTGTGGAAGAACCTCCGCGCGGTCAAGGCCGGCCACGCCTTCGACGTCCCCGACGAGACCTGGTACCTGGGCCTCGGCGTCACCGCCGCCGACCAGGTCGTCGCGGACCTGACCCACTACCTGGCGGGCTGAACCCCCCGCGGCGGCGGGCGGGGTCCTTGCGGGGCGCGGGCGCCCGCCCGCCGGGGCAGGCCGGGCGGCAACCCGGGTAACCTTCATACGTGCCCCGCCTCTCCGACGTCACCGCCGCCCTCGACGCCCTCTGGCCCCCGGCACTGGCCGAGAGCTGGGACGCCGTCGGACTGGTGTGCGGCGACCCGGCGGCGCAGGTCAGCCGGATCGTCTTCGCCGTCGACCCCGTCCAGGAGGTCGTGGACGAGGCTGTCGCGGCCGGCGCCGACCTGCTGGTCACCCACCACCCGCTGTATCTGCGCGGCACCACGACCGTCGCCCCGGTCGGCCCGGCCGGCTTCAAGGGCCGGGTCGTCCACGACCTGATCCGCGGCGGCACCGCCCTCTACGTCGCGCACACCAACGCCGACCGCGCCGACCCCGGCGTCTCCGACGCGCTCGCCGCCGCCGTGGGCCTGCGGGTCACCGGCCCGCTGGTGCCCGACCCCGACGACCCCGAGGGCCGCTGCGGCCTGGGCAGGATCGGTACGCTCGACGTCCCGCTGAGCCTGGCCGAATTCGCCGGGCAGGCCGCCCGCGGACTGCCCGGCACCGCGACCGGCCTGCGTATCGCCGGCGACCCGGCGGCCCCGATCCGTACCGTCGCCGTGTGCGGCGGCTCCGGCGACGGCCTCTTCGCACAGGTGCGGGCCGCCGGCGTGGACGCGTACCTGACCGCCGACCTGCGCCACCACCCCGCCTCCGAGGCCCGCCAGGCCGGATCGCCCGCGCTGCTCGACGCCGCCCACTGGGCCACCGAGTGGCCGTGGTGCCCGCAGGCCGCCCGCGAGGTCGACGCGCTCGCCGAGCGGTACGGCTGGGCGCTGAGCACCCAGGTCTCGTACGCCGTCACCGACCCGTGGACGGCGCACGCACCCTCCGCTTCTTCCGTCCCTTCCAGCAGCCCAGGAGCCCCCCGCTGAACGCCGAGCCCGCCGACCAGATCCGCCTCCTCGAAGTCCAGGCACTCGACGCGCGCATCGCGCAGCTGGACCACAAGCGCAGGACCCTTCCCGAGCACACCGAGCTGGAGCGCCTCGGCGCCGACCTCGCCCAGCTGCGCGACCTGCTGGTCGCCGCGCAGACCGAGGAGAGCGACACCGCGCGCGAGCAGACCAAGGCCGAGCAGGACGTCGACCAGGTGCGCCAGCGCGCCGCGCGCGACCAGCAGCGGCTCGACTCCGGCGCGGCCGGCCCCAGGGACCTGGAGAACCTGCAGCGCGAACTCGCCTCGCTCGCCAAGCGGCAGTCCGACCTGGAGGACGTCGTCCTCGACGTCATGGAGCGCCGCGAGGCCGCCCAGGAGCGGGCCGCCGAGCTGACCGGCCGCGTCGAGTCGGTGCAGGCCAAGACCGCGGAGGCCGAGGCCCGCAAGTCCGCGGCCCTGGAAGGCATCGACGCGGAGGGCTTCACCGCGGCCAAGGAGCGCGAGATCCTCGCCTCCACCGTGCCCGCCGACCTGACCAAGCTCTACGACAAGCTCCGCTCCCAGCAGGGCGGCGTCGGCGCCGCCCGGCTCTACCAGAAGCGCTGCGAGGGCTGCCGCCTCGAACTGAACATCACCGAGCTGAACGAGCTGCGGGCGGCCCCCGCCAACCAGGTCGTGCGCTGCGAGAACTGCAGCCGGATCCTGATCCGCACGGCCGACTCCGGGCTGTAGGCCGCGGTGGACGAGACTGTCCCGGCCGCGGTGGGCGAGACCGCCCCGGCCGTGGTGGAGGAGGACGTCCCGGTCGCCGTGGACGAGACCGTCCTGCTGCTGCTGCGGCACGGCGAGACCGCGCACACCGCCGAGCGGCGTTTCTCCGGCAGCGGCGGGGCCGATCCGGCGCTGTCGGAGCGCGGCCTCGCGCAGGCGGCGCGGGCCGCGCGGGCCCCAGCCCTCGACGCGGTGCAGGCCGTCGTCAGCTCGCCGCTGACCCGCTGCCGGCAGACCGCGCAGGCGGCCGCCGACCGGCTCGGGCTGCCGGTCACTGTCGCCGACGGCCTGCGAGAGACCGCCTTCGGCGCATGGGAAGGCCTGACCTTCTGCGAGATTCGCTCGCGCTACCCGGCCGAGGTGGACGCCTGGTTCGCCGCACCGTCCGCCGCGCCCCCCGGCGGGGAGAGCTTCGACGACGTCACCGCCAGGGTGACCCGCACCCGCGACGACCTGCTGGCCGCACACCGCGGCCGCACGATCCTGCTGGTCAGCCACGTCACCCCGGTCAAGACCCTGCTGCGCCTCGCGCTGGGCGCCCCGCACGAGGCCGTCTTCCGCATGGACCTCGACCCGGCGTCACTGTCTGCGGTGGCCTACTACGCCGACGGCAACTCCTCCGTACGCTTCCTCAACGCCACCGCGCACCTGGCCTGAGCGCCGCCGCCTCCTTGGCGAGCGCGGTCACGCCCTCCCAGTCCCGGGCCGCGAGCAACTCCTTCGGGACCATCCAACTCCCGCCCACACACGCCACGTTCGGCAGCGCCAGATACCGCGGCGCCTTCGCCGCGTCGATCCCGCCGGTCGGACAGAACCGCGCCCTGGGCAGCGGCGAGGCCAGCGACCGCAGGAACGGTACGCCGCCGGCGGCCTCCGCGGGGAAGAACTTCATGTCGGTGACGCCGCGTTCGAGCAGGTCCAGCACCTCGGACGCCGTCGAGACGCCGGGCAGATACGGCAGCCCCGTCCCGCACATCGCGTCGAGCAGCCGCTCCGTCCACCCCGGACTGACCAGGAACCGCGCCCCCGCGGCCGCGGCCGCCGTCGCGTGATCCGGCGTCAGCACGGTCCCGGCCCCCACGACCGCGTCCGGCACCTCGTGCGCCACCACCTGGATCGCCTCCAGCGCGGCCGGCGTCCGCAACGTGATCTCGATGCCCCCGAGCCCTCCCGCGAGCAGTGCCCGCGCGAGCGGCACGGCGTCGTCGGCGTCCTCCACGACGACGACGGGTATCACGCAAGCCAGCCCGAGCACTCTGTCCATGCGCTCATCCTCTCCCCCCGGACCACCCTCTGCAGCGCCCGTTGCATCCTCCGCAACCACCCCTTGCGGGGGCGCTGTTTCCGCCCCGACCCGCGGCCCGGTGATGGGTCCCGCGCGCAGTTCCCCGCGCCCCTGGGCGGGTGCCTCGTTCTGTTGCGTTCACAGTTGCGGCCTGTGGGGCCGGGGCGCGCAGTTCTCCCCCAGCGCTTCGCCTGGGGGTGCCCCCACGCGCCCCTGAAAATCGCTCACCCCCCGCCCGGAGGGCAGGGCCCCTGGCAGGGGCCAATGCTGGGCGTAGGAGGACGCAGGCCACAAGGGGCGCGGGGAACTGCGCGCCCCGCCGAAGAGGCGGGAAAGGAGGCAACGCCGCAGCAAGGGGCACCCACCCAGGGGCGCGTGGGGACACCCCCAGGCGAAGCGCTGGGGGAGAACGGAGCGACCAGCCCCCACGCAGCGGCACCGTGGAGCCTGTCACAGCACCCCGCAGGGGGTGGCGGGGAACTGCGCGACAAGCCACAACCGCGGCCGCAGGCAAGCAACGCACCGCAAGGGGCAGGAGCTCAGGGGCGCGGGGAACTGCGCGACAAGCCACAGTGGACCTCGACCGTGGAGCCCCGAAAAGCAACCCCGCAGGGGCTTAGTGGAGGTCCCGCACCAGTACGTCCAGGCGGCCCCCGTCCGCCTCCACGGTGAAACCGAGGTCCCTGAGGTCGGCGGCCAGCGCCGAAGGGGTCCGGGGGCCCGCCCCGGACGAGAGGAGCGCCCGCACCAACCGACCCTTCGTGGCCTTGTTGAAGTGCGACACGACACTCCTCCGCTCGACGCCGTCGACAACGGAAACCTGGAGCACCCGCACGGTCGCCGTCCGCGCGGCCACCTCGCCCCGGGGCCGCCAGGCCCCGGCGTAGACGGAGGAGCGCAGGTCGAGCACGAGGCCGCCGCCCGCCACGTCCGGCAGGACCCGGTCCAGGTGCGGCTTCCAGTACGCGGCGAGCCCGCCGACGCCGGGCAGGCGTACGGCCATCGAGCAGCGGTACGCCGGGATGCGGTCCGCGAGCCGTACCGCCCCCCAGAGCCCGGAGAAGACCAGCAGCGACTTCGAGGCCCGCCGCTTGGCCGCGGCGTCGAGCGTGGCGAGGCCGAGCGCGTCGTAGAGGACGCCGGTGTAGAGCCGCCCGGCGGGCATCGCGGGGGCGGTGCGCAGGCCGGCGTTCCTGGCGACCTCGCCGCGCAGCCCGGGGCTCAGCCCGAGGACGTCGGCCGCCTTGTCCACGTCGGCGGCGCACAGGTCGACCAGCTCGTCGAGTACCGCCGCGCGCGCCGCGCCCAGGCCGGGCAGCGACAGCCCGTCGAGCGCGACCGGCCGCCCGCGTACGGCGGTGGCCTTGCCTTCTGACGGCGGCAGCAGGACGAGCACGGCGTTTCTCCCTCACGGCGGACCCCGGGGCCCGAGCGGATGCGTACGGACGTGTCGACAAGCGTACGGACCCCGCGGGTGCCGGCGTACGGATAGCCGGGCGTACGGACGCGCCCCTCACAGCCCCCGGCCCGAGCGCCGGTGTGCTCTCCGCCCCGGGCTGATCCACTACGATGGCCAGTACGGCAGACGAGCCGGGCGGACGGCCGCGTCAGGACCCTCAAGGTCCTGCCGAGGAAGGTCCGGGCTCCACAGGGCAGGGTGATGGCTAACGGCCACCCGGGGTGACCCGCGGGACAGTGCCACAGAAAACAGACCGCCGGGGACCTCGGTCCCCGGTAAGGGTGAAACGGTGGTGTAAGAGACCACCAGTGCCCAGGGTGACCTGGGCAGCTAGGTAAACCCCACCCGGAGCAAGGTCAAGAGGGCGTCGTAGCGATACGCCGCCCGCGCGGACGTTCGAGGGCTGCCCGCCCGAGTCCGCGGGTAGACCGCACGAGGCTGTCGGCAACGGCAGCCCTAGATGGATGGCCGTCACCCGGTGTGCCGCGAGGCACCCGGGGTACAGAACCCGGCCTACAGCCCAACTCGTCTGCCGCCCCCTCCCTGACCTGGGTTTATGCCCTGTTCGGGGCGTCCGAGCGGCGGGTCGGATTGCCCGTTTGTTCCCGGCATTTCCCGGGAGTTCCCGCGCGGTTGTGCACGGGATGTGCACTGGGAGGGGACGCTTTTCCCACTGCGGACGGCGCCCTGGAGCCGGTAGGCGGGCGGTGTGGGGGAAGGGTCAGTCCGCGCGCGGGGCCGCGAGGCCGCGCAGGCGGGCGTGGACGCGGTCGGCGTCCAGCCGCATGCTGAGCCGCCGGTAGATATCCAGCGCCTGGCGCAGATGCGGGGTGCCGCCGGCGGGGTCGCCGGAGGCGAGGTGCCACTCGCCGATGCCTTCGAGGGAGACGGCCTCGTCGTCGGTCTTGCCCAGCTCGCGGTGCACGGCCAGGGCCCGGCGGTAGAGGGCGAGCGCGCGGGCGCGTTCGCCGGTGGCGAGGAGCAGCGCGGCGTAGTGGTTGAGCGCCCAGGCCTCGTCGCCGGGGTGGCCGAGGTCCTGGTACAGCCGTACGGCCGTGGTGAGGGCCTCGGCGGCGCCGGGGTGGTCCCCGGCCAGCCGCCGCACCACCCCCAGTTCGGCCAGGGCGAGGGCCTGGCCGTGGCGGTGGCCCAGGTCCCCGTAGAGCTTCAGGGCCGTGGTGAGGGCGTCGGCGGCGGCCGGATGGTCCCCGGCCAGGCGGCGTACCACCCCCAGGTCGGTCAGCGAGGTCGCCTCGCCCTGGCGGTTGCCGAGGTCGCGGTAGAGGTCCAGGGCCTGCGCGAGGGCGGCGGCGGCCTCGGGAAGGCGGCCGAGGAAGGAGTGCACGCGCCCCGACTCGGACAGGGCGGTGGCCTGGCCCTGGCTGTTGCCGAGGTCGCGGTAGAGCCGCAGGGCCTGCGTGAACGCGTCGCCGGCGTGGGTGAACTCCCCGGTCAGGTAGCGCACCCGCCCCAGCTCGGCCAGCGCGGTGGCCTGGCCGTGCCGGTTGCCGAGGTCGCGGTAGAGGCCGAGGGCGAGCGTGAGCGCGTCGTCGGCTCCGGCGAAGTCGCCGGTCAGGTGCTGTACGCGCGCGAGTTCGGCCAGTGCGCCCGCTTGGCCCAGGCACTCGCCGATGTCGCGGTAGAGCCGCACGGCACGGTTCAGGGCGTCGGTCGCGCCGGGGGCGTCGCCGGTCAGGCGCCGCGTCCGGCCGAGATCGGTCAGGGCCCGCGCCCTGCCGCGGCCGTCGCCGGGATGGCCGGCGGCCTTCTCGTGCATGTCGAGCGCGCGGCTCCACGGCCCGTCCGCCACCATGATCTGGGCCAGGCCCGCGGCCAGCGCCACGGTGCGCGCACCGGTGCCGCGGCGGTGCGCGTACTCGAAGGCGGCCTCCAGGTTGGCGCGTTCGGCGCGCAGCCAGGCCCGCGCGCTCTGCTCGTCCGCAAGGGCGGGTGCGTGGCCGGGCGGCGCGGTGCCGGTGGGCCCCGGCCGGGGGACGCGGTCGATGAGGACGCCCGCGCGCTGCGCGGTGTGCTGGTAGTAGTCGAGCAGCCGGCCCCGGGCGGCTTCCCTCTGCTCCCGCGGGTCGTCTGCCGCCAGCGTCCGCGCGTGCGCCCGGATCAGGTCGTGGACGTGGTAGCGGCCCGGGGACGCCCCGAGCAGCAGGCTGTGCGCGGACAGGTGCTGCACCAGCAGGTCTGCCTCGTCCACGTCGGCGTCCAGCAGGGCGGCGGCCGCGTAGGCGTCGATCTCCGAGCCCGGCAGCAGGCCCAGGCGGCGGAAGAGCAGCCGCTGGCGCGGGGACAGCTCCCGGTAGGACAGGTCGAACACCGCGGCGAGGCTGCGGGTCTCGTCCGTGAAGCCGGCCAGCTCGTCCCCGGGCCTGCGGGCGGCGAGCCGGTCGAGCAACCGTTGCAGCGTCCAGGCCCGCCCGCCGGTGCGCAGCAGGGCGGCGGCGATCAGCAGGGCCAGGGGCAGGCGGCCGCACAGCTCGGCGGCCCGCTGCCACAGGGGCTCGTCCTCGGGAGCCGAGTCGAACCGGGCGGCCTGGCGCAGCAGGGCCACCGCCGCGCCGGC
The DNA here is from genome assembly GCA_036015235.1 of Streptomyces sp. NBC_00433. Classification (NCBI taxonomy): domain Bacteria; kingdom Bacillati; phylum Actinomycetota; class Actinomycetes; order Kitasatosporales; family Streptomycetaceae; genus Streptomyces; species Streptomyces sp. NBC_00433. The sequence continues at coordinate 6,821,572 of CP107926.1, forward strand.
CGGGAGCACGTCCAGCGGCAACGGCAGGGCGTCGTCGAGCGACGTCAGGCGCCGGCGGCTGGTGATCAGTACCAGGCACCCGCCGGTGGCGGGCAGCAGCGGCCGTACCTGCGCCTCGTCGGCGGCGTTGTCCAGCACCAGCAGCGTGTGGGTGCCCGAGAGACGGTCGCGGTAGAGCGCCCCCCGGGCGTCGGGGTCCGCGGGGATCCGCTGGAGCGGGACGCCGAGTCCGCAGAGCAGGGTGGCCAGCGCGTCACCCGGTTCGCGCGGAGCCTTGCCCTGGGTGAAGCCGTACAGGTCGAGGAAGAGCTGTCCGTCCGGGAAGCGCTCGGCCAGCCGGTGGGCGGCGTGGACGGCCAGCGCGCTCTTACCCACGCCGCCCATGCCGTCGATCGCGGAGATCACCACGGCGCCCGGCACGTCCCGGGCCGCGGTGTTCCCTGCGAGTGCGAGCAGGCTCGCGAGTTCTCCGTCCCGGCCGGTGAACAGGGCCGTGTCGGGGGGCAGTTGGCGCGGTCCCGAATATGCGGGGCGCTCCCGCGCGCCCGCCGGGGCGGGGGCGGGGCCGGGGGCGGGAACGGTGCCGGAGGCGGGAGCGGAGTCGCCGGCGGGCGGTTCGGGGCGGCGGGCCGGGCGGGATCTGGCCCTGCGCTGGTTCTCCTCGAGCCGGTCGCGGGCGTCCGCCAGCGCGCCGCGCTCGGCCGGACGCGCGCCGAGCACCTCGACGAGGGCGTCGAACCGGTCGGTGGGCGGCAGGGTGCGGCCGGTGAAGTACTCCGCGATCGCGGCCTGGGACCATCCGGTCCTGCCCGCCAACTCCCGGTAGGTCAGCGGGCTGTCGCGCCGCTCGCGCGCGTGCCGGCGTCGCAGGTCCCGTAACAGCGCGGCCAGATCCTCCAGCGTCTGGGCCCCGGCCGCCGCCTCGCCCGCCGACGTGGTGGCGCGGCCCGGCGAACCGGGCTGGGCTAAGTGGGGCGTCCCACCGGGTTCCATCGCCGCGTCCTCTCGATGTGGCTCAGGACTCGCATACGGTGCAGGGGAGGAAGGCTAACAGCAGCCCGCTGCCGCCGACAGACGGCCGCGGGCCGAACGCCTCGGCAGAGCCGGGAAGTTGGGGCCGGGCGCGGAGCGAGGCCACCCGCCGGTCGCCGGGTGGCCTCGCTCAATACAGGTCAGAACGCCCCGCGAATCCTCAGTAGGGGCGCCACATGAACTCGCCGCTCGCCGCGCAGGTCCACTGGATGACCCAGGCGCCTTTGTTCGTGCGGGCGCCGCCGACGGCCACGCACTTGCCGCTGTTGACGTTCACGAGCTCGTACGCGCCCGGGTAGCTGGAGAACTCCGGTACCAGGGTGAAGAGTTGATCCGGGGTGTTGGCGCAGTTGTAGACGAAGACGGTGGCGCTGTCCGCGGTGGACCCGCCCGCGATGGACAGGCACTGGTTGTTGTGCAGATCGATCAGCTCGTACTGCCCGTTGCCGTTGCTCGCGGCCTCCCAGAAAACGGTGTTGTCGTCGTCGCAGCCCTCCTGGCGGGCCGCGCCGCGCGATTTCGGGTCGTAGGCCAGGCACAGACCGCTGTTGACGTTGGTGAACCGGATGGTCGGGTTGCCGATGGGGTCGGTCGCCGGGGCGTTCCGGGTGGCCTTCTGCCCGCCTGCGGCGGCGTTCGCCGGCGACCCGGTCACGGTGAGGGCCAGGGCCGAGGCGACGGCCAGGACCACGCCGAAGCGGGCCAGGCCGCGTCGACGTCGGGGTTCGATGCGCACTCCAACTCCTCTGCTGTGGGCTGTCTCCCTGGAACAGGACCCGCGCCCGCGCGCCGGCGACGAGAAGGGCCACGTCGACGGCGACGGCGATACGGCGGGCCCGGCTCGCGTACGGGACCTGCGCCGCTCATCGTCGCCGCCGCACACCGGCCCCGCCCGCGATCCCGTCCACCGGCAGGCACCGCCGGAATCCGGCATACAACGGCCGCTCCAGTTCGGCCGGTTCCCACAGCGCTACCAGGCGTCCCGATGGCTGTCCTGCCATCGTGCACAGCGTCTCGGCCGGCGGGGTGCACGCGGGCGTGCCGGACGGGGGCGCGGCGCCCGTCATCTCCGCGGTGCCTGCCAGGTCTGTGGGCCCACGACGCCGTCGGGCGCCACGCCGGCCTCCTGCTGCGGGCGCGTGACGGCCCGTGTGGTCCTGGGGCCCGATGACACCGTCGACGCCGCCCGCACCAACGGCCCGCACCCGCCGACGAGGTCGGTGAACCGGTTCGCCGTCAGCGGGTTGCCGGCATCGTCCTCGCTCGCTCGCTCGCTCGCGGGTGCGGTGCAGGGCGCGGCCGCCGTCTGCCTCCCGGCCGCGGGCGGCGGCGGGGAGGGGCAGGCCACCGCCCCGGGGCGTGCCCTCTGGGGCGCCCCGGGGCGGTGGCTCAGGAAAAGCGGTGGTTCAGGGGTTCTGCGTGAGCAGATGCGCCTTGTAGCCCTCCCCGTACGTGCTGGTCGGCGTGCCGTTCCAGTCGGTGATCAGCACGTTGCCCTGGCTGCAGCCCCAGGGATTCCAGGTCCAGGCGGTGTAGCCGACGCCGTTCTTGTCCGCCCAGGCCGTGACCTGGTCGACGTAGTCATGGGCGCAGCTGTTCTGCCCGATCTCGCCGGCCTGCACGGGCGTCTTCGCGGCGACGGCACCGATCTGGCTGTCCCAGCAGGACGCCGTGACGCAGGCGTTGAAGTTGTACGAGTGCCACGAGGCCATCAGGTTGCCGGTCGGGTCGGACGGCTTGTAGGCGAGCCACTGGCTCAGGTCGTTCGTCCAGGTCAGGCCGCCGGTCATGATGACGTTGGTGGCGCCGGTGGCGCGTACCGCGTTGACCAGGGTCTGCATACCGGCCACCTTGTAGTCGATGCCGGTGCAGGTGCCGCCGTCGCGCAGGCAGGTCCACGCCTTCGTCGCGTCCGCCCAGTTGTTCGCCGCGTCCGGGTAGGGCTCGTTGAACAGGTCGAAGACGACCGCGTTGTCGCCCTTGAAGGTGTTGGCGACCTGGGTCCAGAACGTGGGGGTGTACTGGGCGTCGGGCATTGGCTTCTGGCAGGTGGCCTTGACGTCGGAGCAGCCCGCCCCCGAGCCGCCGTACTGGCCGTAAGTCCAGTGCAGATCGAGGATGACGTTGATGCCGTTGGCGACCAGGAGGTCGGCGTAGTCCTTGACCGCCTTCTGGTACGCCGCCCCGCTGGTGGCGCCCGCGGGTACGTCGGCGGTGCCGAGCCAGCACTCCTCGTTCAGCGGGATCCGTACGGTGTGGATGTTCCACGAGGTCATCGCGGTGACCGTCGCCTGGTCGGCCGGCCCGTCCCACATCCCCTTGCCCTGGAAGCAGGAGTACTCACCACCCGAGCGATTCACGCCCAGCATGCGGTAGGTGGCACCGGAGGCGGTGGCCAGGTGGTTGCCGGCCACGTGCAGCGCGGGGGCGGGGCCGTTCGCGGGCGGGGTCGTGGGAGGCGTCGTGGGAGGTGTGGTGGGGGGCGTCGTGGTCACCGTGCCGGTGCAGACCGTGCCGTTGAGCGTGAAGGAACCGGGCACCGGGTTGGTGCCGCTCCACGCGCCGTTGAAGCCGATCGAGGTGGAGGCGTTGGTCGCCAGCGAGCCGTTCCAGCTCAAGCTGGCCGCCGTCACGCTCTTGCCGGACTGGGTCCACGTGGCGTTCCAGCCCTGCGTGACCGACTGGCCGGCCGCCGGGAAGTCGAAGCCGAGAGTCCAACTGGTGACCGGTGCGCCCAGGTTGGTGATCGACACGTTGGCGCCGAAGCCGCCGGTCCACTGGCTCTGCACGGTGTACGTCACCGTACATCCGCTGCCTGCGGCGGAGGCGGTGCCCGGCAGCACGGCCGCGGTCAGCCCGGCTGCCGCGACCATCCCGGCGGCGCTCGCGGCCGCCAGAATCCTGCGTCTGAACATGGAGGTGTCTCCGATTCGTGGGGGGATCGTGTGAGTCAGCGTTGGTGACTTAACCGCGTAAGTCAATGCCTTGCCCGCACCGGCTTTCAGGCCCTACCGGCAGAATTCAACTGTTCCGTCGTACTGGCTGTGCGGGCGTGCGGCGGGCTGATTCGAGATCAGATGCAGCGGGAATCGGTCCGACAGATCGCCACGAAGCCACTCGGCTGGTTCGAACCATGTCGGATGCCCTGCGCAGTCGTCGTAGCAGAACGAGTCGATCTCCTCGGAGAGGATTTCGATCCGGCCCGACGGCGTCGCCAGGGGGAACCGCTGCCGCAACAGCGGCAGGGCCGGCATTGGGCTGCCGGACGGCGACCGGGGATCAGTGAGCGATAAGGTCATACGTATGGCGTCCCAGTCGCAGCCTCCAAACCGTCTGTTTCCGCCGCGCTTGCCCGCCGGCCGCTTGGGTGTTGCGGTTGTCGCCGAACTCGTCGACCTCATCGTGACGGGCCAGTTGAAGGAAGGCGCGTTGCTGCCTCCTGAGGGTCCGCTGAGCGAGCACTTCGGCGTGAGTCGCACGGTGCTGCGGGAATCGGTGAAGCGGCTTGAGGAGAAGGGCCTGGTGATCGTTTCCCAGGGGCGTGGCACCCAGGTGCGGGCACCGGGCTTCTGGAACATGCTCGATCCGGTGGTGCTGTCGGCGTTGATCGACAACGATGCGACGCTCGGTGTCCTCGACGAGCTGACGATCGTGCGGGCAAGCCTTGAGTCGGCGATGGCGGGCGCGGTTGCCGCTGGTCGCGGCACAGATGGGTTGCGGAGGCTGGAGAACGCGTTGACCGCGATGCGTGAAAGCGAGTCCGAAACGGACTCCTTCCGGCAGGCGGATGTGATGTTCCACTACGCGCTCATGGAGATCTCGGGCAACAGGCTGGCGGAGAACATCGCCAAGCATCTGTACAAGCGAGCTGTGGATTCCAACCGATACCAGGGCATCGAGCCCCCTGACGCGGTTTCACTGACCCTGGAGGAACACGCGGCGATCGTCGATGCCATTTCACGGAAGGACGTCGCCGCGGCCCAAAGAGCGATGCATGACCACATCCACATCTCGTGGGAGCGTCGTCGGCTGCCCGACCACGCGCCACAGGTCGGCGGGCGCGCGCTCGATCAGGAGAGCGAGTAGCCGTCGGCGGCGTCGCCGTCCGAACGCATGCCCGCGTTCGGCGGCGAAAGGCCCGTCGAGCCGGGCTTCCGGAGCGGGCTTCCGGAGTGCCACTCCCCGCCTGGCTCGGCCGACGGCCCGGTCTGAGCGGTGGGGCGGGCGCTCAGGACCGAAGGTCCAGGGCGATCGAACGCCCAGATGGTCGAGGGGCTCGCCCCGGACCCGATCGGGACGATCTGGTTCCCCAGGGCTTCACGTCATACGTCACACGTATCTTGTCGCAAACATCATACGTATGCTAACTCTGTGGTGGGCATCAATGCCCCATCACAGGAAGCAATCGAACATGACATCGACGTCAGACTCGACACGCTTGGTGAGTAAGCGATGGAGGCGCAGGATCGGCGCCGTCGCGGCGCTCGGCGCCTCCGCCGTCATCGCGTCAGCGCTCATTCCCCTGCAGGCGCAAGCCGCGCCCCGGACGGAGTACTTCGCAGCCCCGGACGGCAAGGGCTCCGGACACTGCAGCCAGGCGCAGCCGTGCTCGCTCGAGCGGGCTCAGCACGTTGTCGGCCCGGCCACCAAGCACGGTGACGTGACCGTTCAGCTCGCCGACGGCACCTACCGCCTTTCCGAGCCCCTGCGGTTCGGACCCGGTGACGGCGGCGGCGACCACACCGTCCAGTGGACCGCCGCCCCGGGCGCCCACCCCATCGTCACCGGCGCCTCGAAGGTCACCGGCTGGTCCAAGTCCGCGGCGGGGTCGGGCATCTGGGAGGCGCACACCCCCACCGGCCTCGACACCCGCCAGCTCTACGTGAACGGCGTGATCGCCCCTCGCGCCGCCATCCGCCTGGCCAACGCGGACGTCGCTCCCACCGCGACCGGTCTCACCATCAAGAACCCGGCCCTGAGCTATCTCGCCACGCTCCCGGACCAGGGGCGCATCGAGTTCGAGTCCCTCGGCGACTTCACGAACCGCTACTCGCCGGTCCAGAGCATCAGTGCCGCCGAGATCACGATGGCGCAGCCGGCCTGGGACAACAACACCTGGGGCTGGGACACCGTCCAGAAGTCGTTCCTGGCGGGTCCGAGCTGGTACCTCGACAACTCACTGAGCTTCCTCACCCAGGTCGGCCAGTGGTACATAGATCCGGGCGCCGGGAAGCTCTACTACAAGCCGGCGGACGGGGTCGACCCCAACCGGCTCGACGTTGAGCTGCCCCGCCTGCAGACGCTGGTCAGCATCGGCGGGACGTACGACAAGCCGGTGACCGGCCTTGCCTTCAAGGGCATCCAGTTCTCCGGAACCTCCTGGCTCGGCCCCTCGACCGACGGGTACGCCGACCAGCAGAACGGCCTCTTCATCAAGGGCACCTACGACTACCGCCCCGCCGACGCCTTCACCAGTTGCTCGCGCGGCTGCGAGATGTTCGAACGAGCGCGCACCGACTGGTACCAGGAGCCCGCCGCCGTGCAGGTCTCCGCCGCCAGCCGCATCTCCTTCACCGGAAACACGTTCACCAACCTCGGCCAGTCGGCGTTGGGCGTAGGGAACGACGCCAACGCCACGGTGACCGGCGTCGGGCTGGGTGCCAGCGACATCGAGGTGATCGGCAACCGGTTCACGGAGGACAGCGGGCACGGCGTCGCGGTCGGCGGCGTACTGCCCGACGCGCACCACCCCAGCGACCCCAGGATGACGAACCGGAACATCCTGATCACCGACAACACGGTCAATCGCGTGGCGGTGGACTACAAGGACAACAGCGGCATCCTCAGCACCTATGTCACGGGTTCCCGCATCCTGCACAACGAGGTCTCCAACGTCCCCTACGACGGCATCGACACCGGCTACGGCTGGGGCATCAACGACGCCGGGGGGTCGAACGACTACGTCGACCGCGGTTACTACAAGTGGAACACGCTGTACACGACGCCGACCACGCTCAAGGACAACCGCGTCGAGGGCAACCTCGTGCACAACACGAAGGGGAGCTTCGCCGACGGTGGATCGGTCTACAACCTCTCCGCGAGCCCGGGAAGCGTGGTGGCCGGGAACTACCTGTTCAACATCTCAGGGGTCGGCCTCTACCTCGACGAGGGCTCGCGCTCGATGACCTATGAGAACAACGTGGTCCAGGGCGGCTCCTTCCTCTTCACCAACGCGTACAGCCTCCGCAACAACACCAGCGACAACATCATCCAGAACAACTGGTACAACTCGGGCGGAGCCTCGACGCCGAACGCCGCGGCGCACAACAACCAGCTCATCAACAACGTGAAGGTCACCGGCACCGACTGGCCCGCGGGCGCACGAGACGTGATCTGCCGGGCGGGTGTCGCGCCGCAGTACCGGACCTCGCTCAACGCGAACCAGTTCGGCTTCAGCGGGTGCCCGGTCAGTTGACCGGCCGCGCCCGGCCTGCTTCCGGAGGTACGGCTCCCAACCCGTAATTCGGCCAGCGCGCCGGTGGACTCGGGATCGCGGCGGCGGGCGCACGAGAGTGACCCGCCGTCGGCTCCGGCCGTGCGGGGCGTTCGTTCCCACGTTCGCCCCGCACGGCCTTCTGCCACGGTGCGGTGGGCCGCGTTCCATCCGGCCGCCGGGGCGACACCTTCATCGGCCCGGGCGCCCAGCCGTCCGGTGTGAGGACTTCACAGCGGGTCTTCTTCCGGCTGGCGTCCGAGGTGGTAACCCAGGCGCATTTCGTAGTCGCCCGGCTGGTTGCGTCCGGCCGCTTCCGCGGCGGGCAGCCTGCGCTTGCTTCCCGGCCAGCCGAAGGACGAGAGGTAGATGTCGTAGGAGGACTTCAGGTCGTCCGCGGACGGGAGGGTGTACCTGTTGACCTGTTGTTTCACCGCGGTGATCGATTCCTTGTCGAACGAGGCGATGCGCCGGGCGAGGTTGTCGACGAGGGTGTCGAGTTCGCTGTCGGGGACCGCGCGGTTGACCCATCCGTACCGTTCGGCCAGATCGCCCGGGTAGTCGTCGCCGGAGAGGGCGACCTCCAGGGCGCGTGCGCGGCCGAGCAGCAGTGGGAGGTGCTCAAGGCTTCCGCCGCCGGGCAGGTTGCCGTTGGCGGTTTCGGGCTGGCCGAACAGTGCCGTCGCGCTGGCGTAGCGCATGTCCATCGCTTGGGTCAGTTCGCTGCCCACGCCTCTGACCCGCCCCCGGATCTTCGCGATCGAGACGACAGGCAGGCGGGACAGGCGTGTGCCGGCGTCGATCAGCAGCGGGTAGCCGCTCGCCCCGGTTTCCTTCGGCGTCTCGGCGACCCGGGAGGTGTCGTAGTGGTTCAGAAAGTAGTCCGGGTTCGCCGACTCGAACACGACGACGCGGAGCTCCGAGGCACCCTCCATCTGGTCGATCAGCTGCGGCAGGTCGGTGAGCATCTCCGGCGAGACCAGGTTGATGGGCGGGCTGTCGAAGGTGACCCGCCACAGCCTCCTGGTCTCGACCGCTACGGAAAAATGCGTCCACGATGTCACGGAGGCGTCTCCTTGCTTGCCTGATGCCGCGGGCCCGCGGCCGCTTCGCCGTCCGCCCCGCGAGCCCGGGATTCGCCCGGCCGCGGGGCATTCGTCCACTATGCCGACCGCGGAACGCAAAACACCTCGGCGAAACTCACCAGGCGTCCGGGCATGTCCCGTGTTCCGCCGCCCGGCGGGCGCACCTTCTCAGAGGCCCGAGCGTCGCCGGGCGACGACGACGGCGATGTCGTCGTCGAGTTCGCCGTCGCTGTAGGCGATCAGGTCGCGGTGGAGGTGTTTCAGGAGCTGGCGGGGCGTCTCGCCGCTCCAGGGGCGGACGCGTTCGGCCAGGGGGTAGAAGGCGCCGGAGCGGTCGCGGGTCTCGGTGACCCCGTCGGTGTACAGCAGGAGCTGGTCTCCTGGGTGGAAGGGGGTGACGTCGATCTGGAAGTCGTCGCTCACCAGCATGCCCAGGTTGAGCGGCGGCGAGGGAGCGCCCGCCGGCAGTTCCCGGACCTCGCCGCGGTGCAGCAGAAGGGGAGGCGGGTGGCCGCAGGTGACGGTCCGGACGACCGGTTCGTGGTCCGGGATCTCGGCGAGCAGGGTGGTGATGAAACGCTCGGCGATCTCCGAGCCCACGACTCCCGGGTGCTGGGAGGCATGGCGGCTGATGCTCGTTTCCAGGCGGCGCGCGAGGTCGGACAGGTCGGGCGCCTCGTGGGCGGCTTCGCGGAAGGCGCCGAGCAGTGTCGCGGCAGCCTGGATCGCGGGCAGGCCCTTGCCGCGTACGTCGCCGATGATCAGCCGTACGCTGTGCGGCGTACGGACTGCCTCGTACAGGTCGCCGCCCATCCGGGCTTCCGCCGCGGCGGCCAGGTACATGCTCTCGAGTGTGACGTGCCCGACGTGGCGGGGGAGCGGATGCAGCACGGCCAACTGGACGGTCTCGGCCACTGACCGGACTTGGACCAGCTGATAGGCGCGTCGGGCGAGCAGGCGGTTGAGGAAGACGGCGAACACCGCGTTCACCATGAGGGTGGCCAGCTCGGAGTACGCGGTCGCGTCCTGCAGCGCGTCGAAGTGCACCATCAGGCCGAGAAAGATGGCGCACGCGCCCACCCCGGTGAGCACGGTTCCCCACAGGGACAGGAGCGCGGCAGCGGTGACCATGGCCGTGGCGAGGAAGGCGATCGGCCTGACTTTGCTGGGTGTCAGGAGGCCGATGAGCAGGCCGATGAGCAGAAGCAGAGGAGGCAGTACAGGCAGCAGCCTCTCCTGTGCGGCAGCCCTGCGCGGGACTCCGCCTTCGTCGGAAAGCCTCGCCACCGTGCCGCTCCCCGTGATCGCGGCAGCCCAGATCCGGACCCTGGGCCACCGATTTGGGCAACTGTATAGCTGTTCGCCCGAAATACGATGAACGATCGGTGGTGGCGCGCGGGTGTCACCACGGTGCGGACGGTGAGGCGTTCTGGTCGGTGCCTGCCGTCAGGCGGGCTCCGCCGTCGCCGGTTCCTCCACCGTGCGGGAGTCGGTCAGGCTCAGCGCGCCGCGGGTGGCGATCAGGCCGACGGCGACGGCGAGCACCGCGTACGTGATCCGCTCGCCGTGGAAGAAGGAAGCGACCAGGTCGGTGCTCCAGGTGCCGGCCGGGAGCCGGGTGGTGACCAGCGCGGCGATCAGGGTGCCGACGACGGCCGTGCCGACGCTGGAGCCGACCTCCTGGGCGGTGTCGTTGAGGGCCGCGCCGATGGACGTGCGGTTGGCCGGCATCGCGTCGACGAGGGCGACCGCGCAGATCGTCATGACGGTGCGCAGGCCCACCGTCATGAGCACCATGCAGACGGCGATGGCCGCGTATCCGTGGTCGACGCCCCAGGAGAGGCCGGCCAGCGAGCCCGCCAGGCAGGCCGCGCCGACCAGGCAGGCCATGCGGTGGCCGAAGCGGCGGGCGAGCCACTCGGACAGGGGGGTCGCGGCGACCATCGTCACGATGATCGGCAGGTTGGCCAGGCCGGCGCGTACCGGGCTCCACCCGTAGGCGTACTGGAAGTGCAGGATCAGCCCGAACATCACGCTGGCCATCGCGATGGACGTGCCGATCTGCGCGACGGCCGCGCCGCGGACGGTGCCGTTGGAGAAGAGCTTCAGGTCCAGCATCGGCGCCGCGCTGCGCCGCTCGTGCCGGACGAAGGCGACGGCGGCCGCGACGGCGCCCACGATCGAGGCGAGGGTGGCGGGGGAGAGCCAGCCGCGGTCGACGCCGCTGGTCAGCGAGTAGCAGGCGAGTCCGATGGCGGTGACGCTCAGGGCGGCGCCCGGCAGGTCGAGCGGGTCGTCGGTCAGGTCCTCCTTGCGGTCGGCCGGGACGCCGAGCCGGACGCCGACGCACGCGAGCGCCGCGATCGGGGCGTTGACGACCAGCAGCCACTCCCACCGCACGTGGGCCAGCGCGGTGCCGCCGAGCAGCGGCCCGAGGACGAAGCCGGACATGCCGACGACGATCATCACCGTCATGGCGCGCATCCGCAGCGCCTTGTCGTCGAAGAGGCGGAAGACCAGGGAGTTCGTGATCGGGGCCATCGCCGCGGCGGCGACGCCGAGCGCGGCCCGCAGGGCGATGAGCTCGCCGGCCGTGGTGACGAGGACGACGCACAGGCTCAGCGAGCCGAACACGGCGAGCCCGACCAGCAGCACTCTTCGGCGGCCGAGCCGGTCGGCCATCGACCCGGCGGTGAGCAGCAGGCCGCCGAAGGTGAGCGAGTACGCCCCGGTGACCCACTGCAGCGCGGTCGTGCCGCTGCCGAGGTCGCGGCCGATGGTGGGCAGCGCGATCGACAGCAGCGTGTTGTCGATCATCTCGACGAAGAAGGCCAGGCAGAGGGCTGCCAGGGGAATCCACGCCGCGCGCAGGGACGGGTAGGTGCGTGACGGGGTCTGAAGCGTGGCGGTGGCAGTCATGGCGGTCCTCCGATCGATCGAACGTCGTTCGGCTATCGAACACCGTACGATGCGCTACGATAGAACAACGTTCGATGCAGTGCAAGACGCGAGGGGACGTGACCCATGGCACGCCTGCAGGACAGCCGTACGGGCGAGCAACGCCGGCGGGCTTCGCACGCGGAGGGGCGCCGACGCGCTTCGCACTCGATGGAGTCCGTGCTCACCGAGGCGGTGGCCCTGCTCGACGAGGCCGGGCCGTCCGCGCTGACCTTCCGGGCGCTCGCCCAGCGCCTCGGCGGCGGCGTCGCCAGCATCTACTGGTACGTCGCGAACAAGGAGGAGCTGCTCGACCGCGCCACCGACCACGCGATCGGCGCGGCGCTGGCCGCTGTCGAAGCGCTCCCGGGCAGCGACGACCCGATCGACGACCTTCGCGCGATGGCCCTGACGCTCTTCGACGCGATCGTGGACCGGCCGTGGCTCGGCCCCTACTTCATGCGCAACACCGACATCCAGACCAATTCCCTGCGCCTGTACGAGACGCTCGGCCGGCAGACCCTCCGGCTCGATCTCACCGCGCGCCAGCGATTCCACGCCGTGTCCGCGATCGTCGGGGTCGTCGTCGGCACCGCCGTCGACATGGGGCAGGAGCCGCCCCAGGAGATCCTCGACGGCGCCGTGGACCGCGACGAATTCCTCGGCCGCTACGCCCAGGCCTGGCGGGAGCTCGACCCCCAGGACTTCCCGTTCGTGCACGAGATCGTCGACGAGTTCGACGGCCACGACGACGCCGACCAGTTCCGCTCCGCGCTGGAGCTGACCCTGGCGGGCCTGCGCCTGCAAGCCGGCGCCTGACGGCCCGGCGCTCGCAGTCCGGCCGGCCCGGGTCCCCCGTCGCTGAGCCCTGCCCGCCCCCGGACCGCCAGGCTCGTGCCACTCCCATTGTGCTCACTTTGTACATAAGTCTCCCGGGACGGACGGTGCGGGCCACCTCTGCTCGAAAGCTCTTTCAAAATGTCCTCAACGGCGGACAGCGGCCTTGATCTAGGCCTAGAGCCAGCTGAATATGTGGGCTGCGCGAAAGGGGACGCCGCCGCCTGCCGCACGCCGAGCAACCGGCGACCCCTGACCGCGCCCGACGATGAGCGCGGCCGCGACCGGCGCAACGCCACGGGGCGACATGGCACCATCACATTTCCGGAGGCATATGTGTTGGCCATACCCACGCTCCGACGCCGGACGCAGTTGCTGCTCGCGTTGGCGATCGCGGTGCCGGTCTTCGGTACGACGGCGTGGGCCGCCCCCGGCGCGCGGGTCGCGGTCGGCACGGTGCCGACGGCCGCCGACTACCCGGTCCTCGGCTCCTCCGGCGACATCACCGGTGACGGCGTCCCCGACCTGTGGGGCCGCGCCTGCGACGACACCGTGACCGGCTGGCCCGGCGTGTCCGACGGCGCCGGCTGGACGGGTGCGGGTGCCGCCTTCACCATCGCCGGCGCGTGACGGACGGGCCCTTCGCGGCACCGCGTCGAGCGGCGCCCCGAAGGGCCCGGTGCCCGGCCTAGACTGTGCGGCCATGAGGCGGAGCTCTGTGACGATTGGGTAGGCGGCCGGGGGCGCGGGTCACGATCCGGGCCATCGCCGACGAGGCCGGGGTCTCGATCGCCACCGTCTCGCGGGTCATCAACGGGCGGGCCCCGGTGGCTCCCGCGACGCAGGAGATGGTCCGTCAGGCCGCCGAGCGGCTGGGCGGGGCGTCCGGCGGGATCGGCCCGACCGCCGGGCACCCGGTGCTCGTGTACTGCCCTTACGTCCTGACCGACTACTTCGGCACGATCGTGACCTCCGTCGTGGAGACCCTCGCGCTGCACGGGCGGCGGGCGGTCGTGCAGGCGGGGGAGACCGCGCAGGGCCAGACGTCCACGCTGCTCGCCCTGCCAGGGCAGCCGGGGATAGCGGGCGCCGTCCTCGTCCTGCCGCCCAGTTCGAGCGAGGACATCCAGGCGCTGCACGCGCAGCGCTACCCGCTGGTGGTGATCGACCCCCGGGTCGAGCTGCCCGAGGACGTGGCGTCGGTGTCGGCGGCCCACGCGGCCGGCGCGCGCCGGATCACCGGCCACCTGATCTCCCTCGGCCACCGGCGCATCGGCTTCGTCGGCGGGCCCGTCGACTGGCTGGCCAGCCGCAGCCGGTTCGTCGGCCACGCCTCGGCCCTCGCGGAGATCGGCCTTCTCACGGAGCCCGGTCTGGTGCGCAATGTCGAGGAGCCCACCGCTGAACTGGGCTACCGCGCCGCGCTGTCGCTGCTGGAGCAGGCGGAACCGCCCACCGCGGTGGTCGCCTTCAACGACAAGACCGCGGCGGGCGCGCTGCGCGCGGCCCGTGACAAGGGCCTGCGGGTCCCGGAGGACCTGTCGGTCACCGGCTTCGACGACAGCGAACTGGCAGAGAGCACCACACCGATGCTCACCACGGCCCGGCAACCGCTTGAGGAGATGGGCCGCATGGCGGTGTCGCTGCTGATGCGCCTGGTGGCGGGCCACGCGGTCGACACCCTGCACGTCGAACTCGCCACCCCGCTGGTCGTCCGGGGGTCGACGGCGCGCGTCGGCTGAGACCCCGGAGACACGCGGGCCCGAGCGCTGCCCGGCCATGACGCGTTTGAAAACTTCCGCTCCTGAGCGGCGCTGAGCGCCGAGTCGTACGGACGAGTGCTGCCGGAGATCCCGCCGTCGCGTTCACCAAGTGCACGCATATGCGACCCCGCCGTACAGGAAGGACCGCCGGCGTCCCGGCGTGCCGCCCCCGACCTGTCGACCTTCCTCATCCGCTGACCTGGCAGGACGTCAAGCGGCCGCTCTTTCCTTTGACACGGGGGGTTGACGGGGCTGACCTCGCGTTCTAACTTCACGACTTGTTATAAGTCTGAAACGAACACGTCATGCGGCCACAGCAAATCGCTCAAGGCCGAGAGGCGGGCCGAGCCGTACGAAGACCGCCGGTCCGGCGCTGCACCCCCCCACACGCACGACCCGCAGCTGTTCCCCAGGAGGAACGCCACATGACCCGACCCCGTATCAGCGCGGCGAACGGCCCGCACCACCCGACCTCGGGCAGCACCGCCGTCCACGGCCGCGGCGGCAAGGGCGCCGACGCCGCCGGCGCGGCCGACCAGGCCTGGACGCTCTCCTGACCTGACACCCCCGAACACCCGGTGTGCGGCCACGGCGGTGGCCGCACACCGGGCGCCGACCCGTCCGTCCCCCCACCCGTACGGAGTTCCCCATGCGTCTCACACACGCCATCGCCTCGCTCTCCACCCTCGCGCTCGCCTCCGCGGCGGCACTCGTGGGCGCCGCGTCCGAAGCCCACGCGGCAACAGCGCTGCCCGCCCACTTCGCCGCCCCCTACCTGCAGATCGACAGCGGCACCGCCAACGACATGGCCGCGGACATGAACGCGACCGGCCTGAAGTTCTACACGCTGGCCTTCCTCATCCCCAGGTCCGGCTGCACACCGCAGTGGGAGGCCAGCGGCGACTCGGTCGGCGCCTACGCCTCCCAGATCAACGCGGTCAAGTCGGCGGGCGGCACCGTCATCGTGTCCTTCGGCGGAGCCGAGGGCGGCGAACTCGCCCAGAGCTGCACCTCGGTGTCATCCCTGACGGCCGCCTACGCCAACGTCGTCAACACCTACGGGATCACCCGCCTCGACTTCGACATCGAAGGCGGCACCCTCGGCGACACCGCCGCCAACCAGCGCCGCAACCAGGCCCTTGCGGCACTCCAGGCGCAGAACCCGGCGGTCCAGGTGGCCTACACCCTGGCCGTCGACCCCGGCGGCCTGCCCTCCCAGGAATACAACGTCCTCAGTGACGCCAAGAGCAAAGGCGTGAACGTCAGCGCCGTCAACCTGATGACCATGGACTTCGGCGACGGCCAGAACGCGCTCAACGACGCCGAGTCGGCCGCCCGCGCCACCGCGAGCCAGCTCGCGGGTCTGTACGGCATCTCCACCTCGGCCGCCTACGGACGTATCGGACTGACCCCGATCGCCGGCCAGAACGACGACAACGAGTACTTCTCGCAGTCCGACGCGCAGACCCTGGAGACCTTCGCCGCCGCCAACGGCGTGCAGGAGCTGTCCTTCTGGGAGGTGGACTACTACGACAAGGCCACCGGCTACGCCTACTCGCGCATCTTCAACCAGCTCACCGGGGGCAGCACCGGCGGCGGTGGCGGCGGGACCGGCAAGACCGGCCAGATCACCGGCTACGGCGGCAAGTGCGTGGACGTGGCGGCCGCGAACAGCGCCAACGGGACGGCCGTCCAGCTCTACGACTGCAACGGCAGCGGCGCACAGCAGTGGACGGTGGGCACCGACGGAACGGTGCGCGCCCTGGGCAAGTGCCTGGACGTGGCGTCCGCGGGCACGGCCGACGGCAGCAAGGTGCAGCTCTACGACTGCAACGGCACGGCGGCCCAGGCCTGGCAGCACCAGTCCAACGGCGAGCTGGTGAACACCGGTTCGGGCAAGTGCCTGGACGCCACCGGCAACAGCTCGGCCAACGGCACCCGGCTGCAGATATGGACCTGCTTCGGCAGCGCCAACCAGCAGTGGACGCTGCCCAGTTGATCCACCGGGCCGACGTGCCCCGCCGCCCCTTCCCGCCACCGGACACGCACGCGCCTCCCCCGCGGCGGCCGGACCCTCGTCGCCGTCGCCGCGGTGGCGGCCGGCGCGCTGCTCGCCCCGGGCGCGCCGGCGGCCGCCGGTCGTGGTCAACCAGACCGCGGCCGGCCGGCCCTTCACGCTACGGGCCGGCGGGACGGGCGTGGGCAACGGCGCGAAGATCCAGCTGTGGGCCTACGGCGGCGGCTCCAACCAGCAGTGGAAGCCGGTCGCCGCGGCCAACGGGACGTACACGCCGAGCCCGCGGAGCAATACCGGCGAGTGCCTGGACGTCACCGACACCTCCACCGCAGACGGCGCCCGCCTACAGCAGTGGTCCTGCACCGGCGGTTCCGCCCAGGCCTTCACCATCACCGCGCAGTAGCCGCGTTCCGCGCGATCTCCGTGGGCGGCCGGGACCGCCGGCCGGCCACGGAGATGCGAACGACAGGCCTCAACTGCGGCCGGGTCCGGTGAAGGCCCGCCGGCAGTGGCCGAGCAGTTCGCGCACCGCGGGGCTGTGCGCGGTCCTCCAGACCAGGGCCAGCACGGCGGGTGCCTCGACGCCGTCGATGGTGCGGGCGGTGAGCAGGCCGCCGTAGCCCGCGGCCATCGACTCGCTGAGGACGGCGACGCCGAGTCCGCGGGCCGCGAGGTGGGCGATGGCGTCCGCCGCGCCGGCTTCCAGGGCGATCGCGGGGTGGAGGCCCTGTGCCGCGCAGGCGTGGTCGAACACCGTGCGCAGACCCGTGCCGGGGGGCATGCACACGATCGGGTGGGCGACGACGTCGCGCAGGGTGACCCGCGGCAGCCCGGCCAGGGGGTGCCCGGCGGGGACCGCCGCGACGAGCCGTTCGCTGATGATCGTCATCGCCTCAAGACCGGCGGGAGCGGCCGTCGCGGTCCCGACGAGGGCCAGGTCGAGAGTGCCGGCCCGTACCCCCTCGGCGAGCCGGTCGGAATTGTCCTCGGCCAGCGAGACGTCCACGCCGGGATGCGCCCGGTGGAATGCGGCGAGGGCGTCGAAAAGCGGTGTGACCGTGCAGCCGACGACCATCCCGACCGCCAGCCGTCCCCTGATCAGGCCGGTCACCTCGCTCACCGCCTGGCCGACCGCCCCGGCCGCTGCGAGCGCGGCGCGGGCGTGTTCGAGCGCCGCCTTCCCGGCCACCGTGAGGGTGGCGGTGCGGGCCGACCGGTCGAACAGCTCGGCGCCCAGCTCGCGTTCCAGCTGCCGGATCTGGGCGCTGACGCCGGACTGGCTGATGTGCACCCGCTCGGCCGCCCGCGTGAAACTCCGCTCTTCCGCGACCGCGACGAAATACTCCAGCTGCCTCAGGTCCATGACTGTGAATTCTAGTTCCCGGAAGGACCAGCTGTTGGACTTCTGATCATCGGGCGGCCACGCTGGGAAGGGACCGCAGCGCGACGGACCGCAGCGCGACGGATCCGAGCGCGACGGACCGGAGCACGACGGACCGGAGCACGACGGACCGCAGCACGACGTCAGGAGGAACCCATGCCGGGATACGAGAAGGCCATGCGGCCCGAGGACATCACCCGCTTGTTCGTCGAGCGGTCCAACGCCGGTGACGCGGCCGGGGTCGCCGCCCTCTACGAGGAGGACGCGGTGATGGCCTACCCGCCCGGCGGCCGGACGGTGGGCCGGGAGGCCATCCGGGCGCTCTGGGAGAAGGTGCTGGCCGACCGTCCCCGCTTCGCACCGGAGCAGCCGCTGCCGACGCTGATCAGCGGCGACATCGCCCTCACCTCGACCCCGCCGAAGGACGGGGCGGGCGCGCGGGCGCAGGTCGTCAGACGCCAGCCCGACGGAAGCTGGCTGCGCCTGCTCGACCAGCCCGAATTCGTCCCGCCCGCCGGCTGATCCCCGCGGCCCGTCCGGTGCGGACGGCCCGTCCCACGAGACCACCCGGCGGGTCTAACGTTCGGGCATGCGTATCGTTTCCCTGCTTCCCGCGGCTACGGACATCGTCGTCGAACTCGGTCTCGGTGAGCACCTCGTGGGGCGCACCCACGAGTGCGACTGGCCGCCCGAGGTGGTCGCGCCCGTTCCGGTGGTCACGGCTGCGGGCTTCGACCCCGACGCGCTGAGCAGCCGGGAGATATCCCAGGCGGTGGGCGGCGCCGCGCACCGCGGCTCGTCGCTCTACACGCTGGACGGCGACCTGCTGGCCGAGGCGGC
This sequence comes from Streptomyces sp. NBC_00433, assembly GCA_036015235.1. NCBI lineage: Bacteria > Bacillati > Actinomycetota > Actinomycetes > Kitasatosporales > Streptomycetaceae > Streptomyces > Streptomyces sp. NBC_00433. The sequence goes on from CP107926.1 coordinate 6,839,957, forward strand.
GCCGGATGTGGTGCTGACGCAGGACCTGTGCCAGGTGTGCGCCGTCTCCTACGAGACGGTGGCGGACTCGGTGCGGGTGCTCGACGGCGCCGGTCCCCGCGTGATCAGCCTGGAGCCGAGGACGCTGCCCGACGTGCTGGCCTGCGTGGAGCAGGTCGGCGACGTCCTGGGGGTGCCCGAGGTCGCCATCCGGCGGGTGGCCGCGCTGCACCGGCGGCTCGCCGCCGTACGGGCCCAGGTGTCGGGCCGGCCGCGGCCGCGGGTGGCGGCGATCGAGTGGCTGGACCCGCTGTGGCCCGCCGGGCACTGGGTGCCCGAGCAGATCCGCTGCGCCGGCGGCGAGCCGCTGCTCGCCGAGCCGGGCGAGCACACCGGGTCGATGGACTGGGCGGCGCTGATCGAGGCGGCACCCGAGGTGATCGTGCTGATGCCCTGCGGCTTCCCGCCCGAGCGCACCCTGAAGGAGGTCGGCCTGCTGTCGGACCACCCGGCGTGGGCGGACCTGCCGGCCGTCCGCGACGGGCGGGTATGGGTCCTGGACGGCCCCGCCTACTTCAACCGCCCGGGACCCCGCGTCGTACGCGGCGCCGAGCTCCTGGCGTACGTCCTGCACGGGGTCCGGCCGCCCGAGCCCGTCACCGAGGCGGAGGCCTGCCGGCTGCCGTAGCGCGCACCGCGCCGCCCGCCTGGCAGGCGGGCGGCGCGGCGCGGTGGGGGGTGGCGCTTCGGGGGTCAGGAGCAGGCGGTGCCGTTCAGGGTGAAGCCGCTCGGGGCCGCGAAGGCTCCGCTGGACGTGCCCTGGAAGCCGAAGGACTGGGAGCCGCCGGCCGGGATCTGCGCGTTGTAGGACAGGTTCGTGGCCGTGACGGCGCCGGAGGACGGGCTCAGGGTGGCGTTCCAGACGCTGGTGACCGTCTGGCCCGACCGGAGGGTGAAGCCCAGCCGCCAGCCGTTGACCGCACTGGAGCCGGTGTTGGCGACCGTGACGTTCGCGGAGAAGCCGCCGCTCCAACTCTGCGGGGTGAAGGTCACCTTGCAGCCCGACGAGCCGGAGCCGCCGGTGGTGCCGCCGGTCGTGGACCCGCCCGTGGTCGTACCGCCGGTCGTGCTGCCGCCGGTGCTCGTACCGCCCGTGGTCGAGCCGCCGCCGATGTTCACCGTGGAGGAGAAGGACGTCACCGCCAGGCCCGCGCCGTTCTGCCAGGGCTCGAAACCGGCCTGCACGCTGGTGAGATACCAGGAGTTCTGCGCCAGCCCGCGGTTGATCGCCTCGTTGGCGAAGGCCTTGACGTCGAAGCTCCAGCTGCCGATCGCCGAGGGGGCGACGAAGGAGATGACGTCGTTGCCGCCGTTGTTGCCGGTCCACACGTCCCAACTGCGCCCGCCCACGCTGGCGGTGCCGACCTTGGAGCCGACCGGCTGGACCGAGCCGACGTGGTTGAACCACACCATGATCTCGGTCCTGTTGACGCCGTCCTTCTTGGCCGTCGGGTCGAGCCAGATGTCGTAGGCGGCGTCGAAGACCGCGTTGCCGACGTAGGTGTAGGAGATGCTGGTCGGAGCGCTGCCGATGGCGCTGAGCTGCGCCGGCAGGTTGGTGCCCGGCGAGCAGTTGGTGTAGTGGCAGCCGTTGTAGATCGACGGGTACGACTTGGGGGCCCCGTTGAGGGGGACGGAACCGTCGGCCTGGGTGACCTGGAAGCCGCTGCCGGTGACGTTGATGCACTGGGTCGCGCTGGTGCCCCAGCGGTTGTTCTGCACGACGTAGCGGCCCTGGATCGTGGTCGTGCCGTACTGCGTGCAGATCTGGGTGTCCGCGTGGGCGGCCGGTGCGGCGGTCAGGGTGATCAGGCCGCCCACGGCGAGGCCGAGGGCCGCCAGGGCCGCGACGGCGGCCTTGCGGGTGGATCGGAAAGCTTGCTGGAGAGACTTCATGCTGTCCCTTTCGGCAGGCACGGAGGTGGGGGGAGGTGCAAGCGTCGGCGGGAGCCTGTCCCATTCGGTTTCGACGAATTCGATTATGGGAGCGCTCCCACACCGCTCCGAGAACGGGACGATAGGGCGCCGCCGCGAGCGTGGCAAGAGTTACGTCCGTATCGGCTGTACGGACGAGTTGCGCGAGCGCCTGCGGAGGACCGCCGGGCGGGTGGGATTGACTGGCCGTCGCACGAGGACCTGTGGGCGGGCGAGTGGCAGCGAGGAGCCGGGGTGGCGGGACGTGACGGGGGAGCCGGGCTGGACTACGCGGCCCTCTTCGACGCGGTGCCCGCCGCCTGCGTGGTGCTCGACCGGGAGCTGGCGATCGTCGCCGCCAACGAAGCGTACGCCGAGGTCGCCGGGCGCCCCGCGGCCGAACTCACCGGGCGGTCCTTCTTCGACGCCTTCCCGCCCGACCCGGACGACCCGACGTCGGGCGGGGCCGAGGCCCAGCGCGAGGCTCTCGAAGCGGTGCTGGCCTCGGGGCGCGGCAACATGCTGCTCCTCCAGCGCTTCTCGATTCCCCGGGCCGGCGGGACGGGCGAGTTCGAGTCGCGCTGGTGGAATGTCGCGAACCGGCCGCTCGTCGGGGCCGACGGGCAGGTGGACCTGATCATCCACCGCGTGGAGGACGTCACCGCCTTCGTCAGGTCGGAGCACGCGGCCGCGGAACCCGAGCCCGACACGGAGCGTACGACAGCGCCGCATGCCGAACTCTTCAGCCGGGCCGAGCAGTTGGCGCAGGACCACTCCCGGCTGCAGAAGTCGACGGCCCGCAGCCACGACGTGGCCCTCGCGCTCCAGCAGGCCATGCTCGCCACCCCCGACCTGGACGCGCACCCCGAGATCGCGGTGCGCTACCGGCCGGCGCTGCGCGGCATGAACGCCTGCGGCGACTGGTACGACGTGGTGGACCTGCCCGAGGGGCGGCTCGGCCTGACCGTCGGCGACGTGGTGGGCCACGGGGTGAGCGCCGCCAGCGTCATGGGCATGCTGCGCAGCGCGCTCAGCGCCGCCATCCGGGTCGCCGACGGGCCCAGCGGCGCGCTGGAGGCGCTGGGGCTGTACTCGCGCTCGATGCAGGGCGCGACGGCCACCACGACCTTCGCCTGCCAGGTCTTCCCGGTCAGCCGGCTGCTGATGTACAGCAGCGCAGGCCACCCGCCGCCGGTGCTCATGCGCCCCGACGGGACCTACCAACTGCTCGACGGCGCCACCGACCCGCCGCTCGGCGTACGGCTCGAACACGTCCCCAGGCCGCAGGCCACCGCCGAATACCGGGCGGGCGACCTGCTGGTGCTGTACACCGACGGCCTGATCGAACGCCGCGGCGAGGACATCGACGCGGGCCTGGCCCGCCTGGTCGCCGTCACGTGCGAACTCCGCGGCCTGCCGCCCGAGGAACTGGCCGACGGCCTGCTGCGCGCCCTGGCCAACCCCGACGGCCAGCAGGACGACATCTCCTTGATGGTGACCCGGCTCTGACAATGTCCGACCCTGCCGGCGTTCGGTCAAGAGCGGTGACCGAATTGGTCTGGACCGGGATTCGGGTGCCGGCGGCCCTGCGGCCGCGCCGGCGGAAAACGGGCAGGTCGACGTGCGCCGTCAAGTCGATCTTGTTCAAGTCATTGACGAGTTCGCGTCACGCGCTGAGACTCCATCACGATCCTGTTGGGTGAGAGCGCTTCCAAGCCGCTGACTCGAAGGTTTCCTCGACGGAGGACGCTTGTCGTCGATTGAGGCGTGTAGGCGTGATCTGCACGGACCGCACATCCCGTTCACTTCCTGAACGGGCGGAATTTCCCGGGGTTTTCCGGGCGGTGCCCGTTTCGACCGCTTCGGCCAACCCCCCCACGTACGGGAGAAAGGTCGTCACGCCCATGAGCGACAACCCACGCCCCAGCGCCTCCCCGGGAGCCCGGCCCCGGAGCCGGCGCCTCCTCCCGACCGTGATCGGCGCGCTGCTCGTGCTGGTCGCCGGCGCCCTCGGGCTGTCCGTCACCGGCGGCTCGGCCGCGGCGGCGGTGCCCGGCCCGCCGGCCGGCTGGACCACGATCTTCAGCGACGACTTCAACGGCGCCTCGGGCAGCGGCCTCAACCGGGCCGACTGGCTCTACGACACCGGTACGGGCTACGGCTACCCGGGCGCCGCCACCATGTGGGGCACCGGCGAGATCGAGACGGCCACCGACTCGACGGCCAACGTCTACCAGGACGGTTCCGGCCACCTGGTGATCAAGCCGATCAAGGACGCGGCCGGGCACTGGACTTCGGGCCGCATCGAGACCCAGCGCACCGACTTCGCCGCTCCGGCCGGCGGGCAGTTGGAGATCAGCGCGTCACTCAAGCAGCCCGCACCGGCCCAAGGCCTCGGCTACTGGCCCGCCTTCTGGGCGATGGGCGCCGACGCCCGACCGGTCGGCGCGACCAACTGGCCGAGCATCGGCGAGCTGGACATCATGGAGGACGTCAACGCGCTGAGCCAGCACTCCACCACCTTCCACTGCGGGGCGTGGGCCGGCGAGTGCCACGACCCCGACGGCATCAGCAGCGGCCTGCAGGCCTGCGGCGGCTGCCAGTCGGGCTTCCACACCTACTCGGTGGTCATCGACCGCACCAACACCGCCGCCGAGCAGCTGCGCTTCTCCCTCGACGGCACGGTGACGTACACGGTCAACGAGAACCAGGTCTCCACCGCGACCTGGCAAGCCGCCGTCGACCACGGCTTCTTCGCCATCTTCGACGTGGCGATCGGCGGTTCGTACCCCGACAAGGTCTGCGGCTGCACCTCACCGTCGGCCGACATCAGCTCCGGCGCGGCCATGACGGTCGACTGGATCGCCGTCAACCGGACCAACGGCGGCAGCGGCACGGTCGGCGGTACGTCGACGGGTACGTCCACCGGCACGTCCACGGGGACGTCCACGGGGACGTCCACCGGCACCTCGACCGGCACCAGCACCGGTACGTCCACGGGGACGTCCACGGGGACGTCCACCGGCACCTCGACCGGCACCAGCACCGGGACGTCCACCGGTACGTCCACCGGCACCACCGGCGGCAGTACGACCGCACCCGACTACACCGCGAGTGCCGCGACCACCGGTTCCGGGCAGGTGCGGATCACCTTCGTACCGACGACCCCGGCGGCCTACGTCGACGTGCACTACCTCGTCAACGGCGCGGGCCAGCAGAACTTCCGCATGGCCAACGGCGGCGGCACCTGGACGCAGAACATCAGCGGCCTGTCGTCGGGCGCGGTCATCACGTACTGGTTCACCTACGAGAAGAGCGGCCCCCAGTACGACACCCCGCACTTCACGTACACCTACAGGGGTTAGGTCCCTGGGGCTAAGGGCTGCCCCGTAATCCGCGGTGGACCAGCGCGCGGCGTCAGATGCGGTACATCGCAAGGCGAAGGGTCGCCCTCATACCGGGTCGTATTCGGGCGAGCCCGACAACGCGGCGAGCTGCCGTAGCTGTCGTCGCGCGCCCGCCGGGGATTAAGGGACAGCCCTTAGCTGCCGGGCGTCAGGACGACGCGGTGACCGGGGGCGACGGGGCCGGCCCAGGCCTCCTCGACCTGTGACAGGGGTACGGGGACGGTGGCGACGGCCAGGTCGCCCGCGGTGATGTGCGCGGCCAGGGACGGGAGTTCGGCGAGGATACCCGCCGTGCTCACCGAGCCCTGGCCGCTGCCCATGATCCGCAGGTCGGCCGCGCGCAGGAAGGCGGACGGCAGGGTGATGTCCGCGCCCGCCGTCGAGCCGAGCTGGATCCAGGCCAGTTGCCTGGTGCGGTCGGAGCGGGCGGTGAGCACCGCGCGCATCGCCGCCTCGGTGACCGGCCCCCAGACGTAGTCGAGGACGACATCGGCGTCGGCGGCGGCGCGGCCGAGGCGGTCGGCGACGTCGTCGGGTCCGCCGCACAGGGAGACCGTCCGGTCGGCGCCCAAGTCGGCGAGCAGGGCGAGGCGTTCGGGGTCGCGGCCGGCGGCGACCACCTGGGCGGCGCCCAGCAGGCCGGCGATCCTGACGGCCAGCCGCCCCGCATTGCCGGTGGCGCCCAGGACCAGGACGCGGGCGCCCGGCACGAGGGTGACGCGGCGGCGCAGCGCGACCCAGGAGGACATGCCCGGGTTCATCCCGGCGGCCACCGCGACCGGGTCGGTCCCGGGCGGCAGCGCGATGGCGCGGCGGCGGTCGGCGACGGCCTGCTCGGCCATGGTGCCGGGGGCGGTGTCGGGGGCGACGAAGTAGAGCAGTTCGCCCTGCGCCGTACGGCCGACCGCGTCGATGCCGGGGACGAGGGGCAGGTCGCCGGTGGAGGTGTAGTGGGTGCCGCCGGCGCCCGAGCGGACCCGGGGGTGGAGCCCGGCGGCCAGCACGTCGACCAGGACCTCGTGCTCCCCGCGGGGCTGCGGGGTCGCGAAGCTGTCGTAGCGGGGCGGGGCGTCGAAGGAGTGGACGACGGCGGCGCGCATGGCGGTCTCCCGGTTTCTGGCCTGATGCGGGTATGGTTTGTGGCACGTACTACTTCGACGGTAGTTTGTGCCACGTACTAGGTCAAGTGGAGGCGGCGACCATGAGCACCCATCCGGAACCGGTGGCCGGTCCGGGGCCCCGCGGGGAGCTGGACACGGTCGACGCGCTCGTCCAGCTGTCCTTCCGCGTCCAGGGCGTCCTGGCCGCCGTCGCGGCCGCGCACGACGTCTCCCTCGTCCAGCTCCGCCTGTTCGGCATCCTGCGCGACCGCACGCCCGGCATGCTCGAACTCGCCGGCCACCTCGGCCTGGACAAGTCCTCCATGACCGGCCTGGTCGCCCGCGCGGAGAAGCGCGGACTGGTCCAGCGCCGCCCGTCACCGCACGACGGCCGCGCCGTCCTCGTCAGCCTCACCCCGGAGGGCCACCGCCTCACCGAGACCGGCACCGCCGAGATCGCCCGCCAACTGGCCGCGCTGTGTTCCGCGTTGAGCGAGGAGGAGGCCGCGCTCCTGCGCGCCCTCGCCACGAAGATCCTCTCGCCCCGGCCGGACGCGTAGCCGCGGGGGGCAGCGGCTCCCCGCCCCCGCACGCTCACCAGAGTCCGACGGGGTCCATCTCGGTCGCCCGGAGCAGGATGTGCCGGGTGGAGCCCATCCCGCACGTGTCGACGTCGCTGGAGAGCCCGGCCACGTCCAGCAGGAGGGACCGCATGCCGACGCCGGTGCCCCGCGCCTCCGCACACAGTTCGTGCAGGTCGACCATCATGTCCCGCGGGTCCTGGTTCCCGTCGTCGAGGGATATCTCCAGCAACCGCTGCCGGAAGCCCCGGGTCGTACGTTCGTAGGGCACCGCTACGTCATCCGGCGGAACAAGTACATCGCCGATATTGGCTTGCACACCATCGTCACCCGGGCCAACGTCGCCTGACACCTGACACCTGACACCTGACACCTGACGAAGGCGGAGAAGATGGCCACGCAGACCCACCCCGTCGACCACGAACTCATCCAGGCCGCGGCGCACGTCGCGCGTACTCGGTGCCGCGGTGACAACCACACCATGGCGGCCGCGGCCCGTGCCAGGGACGGCCGGATCGTCACGGCGGTGAACGCCTACCACTTCACGGGAGGCCCCTGCGCCGAACTCGTCCTCATCGGCACGGCAGCCGCCCAGGGTGCGTACGAGCTGGACACGATCGTCGCCGTGGGCGACCGCGACCGGGGGGTCGTTCCCCCGTGCGGCCGGTGCCGCCAGGTCCTTCTCGACTACTTCCCCGCCATCAGAGTCATCGTCGGCGCAGACGACCGCGTCCGAAGCGTCCTTGTCACCGACTTGCTGCCGGAAAGCTACGTCTGGGCCGACCACCAGCTCGACGCCGAGTAGACCGCGCCACTCAGCACGAGCCGGCACCGTTCGCCCTGCGTAGCACCGATCGGTACCCATGGGGCGCAGGATGATCGCGAAGCTCCCGGCGCCTGGCGGGGCGTGCGTGTCAGGATCGCCCGTATGACTTTCGCTCCCCAGAGTTCTGACGGGCGTTCAGGTGTCGCGCCGCCGCCCAAGCAGCCGTCGTGGATCCGTCCAGTTTCCGAGGGCTCCGGCGGGCCGGAAGAGCGGGCCGCCAACGACTACGACAGCTTTGCCGAGGCGTACTCGGCCGAGAACGAGTCCAGCCTCATCAACGCCTACTACGAGCGGCCCGCGATGCTGGACCTGGCAGGCGACGTGGCCGGCCGGCGGATCCTCGATGCCGGCTGCGGTGCCGGGCCCCTGTCCGCGGCGCTGCGCGATCGGGGCGCCGCCGTGACCGGCTTCGACTCAAGCGCCGGGATGCTGGAACTCGCCCGGCGGCGGCTCGGCGACGGTGCGGCCCTGCACCTCGCCGACCTGGGCGGCCCGCTGCCTTTCCCCGACGCCGCGTTCGACGACGTCGTCGCGTCCCTGGTCCTGCACTACCTGGAGGACTGGACGGCACCGCTGGCCGAACTGCGGCGCGTGCTGGCGCCCGGCGGCCGGCTGATCGTGTCCGTCGAGCACCCCGCCGTCGGCCTCGTGTCGCCCGCTCCCGGCGGCGACTACTTCGCGACCTGCAGTTACTCCGAGGAATGGACCCTCGGCGGGCATACCGCCCTGATGACCTTCTGGCGCCGGCCGCTGCACGCGATGACCGACGCCTTCACCGCGGCCGGCTTCCGTATCAACGTCATCAGCGAACCGCCGCCCTCACCGGACGCCCGCGAACTCTTCCCCGACGCCTTCGCGAAAAGGCCCTCGGGCGCCTTCGTCTGCTTCCTGTTCTTCGTCCTGCAGGCCGACTGATGCCGTATCAGGCCACGTTGGCCTTGGCGACGACGGCCTGCTCGATGTGCCGAAACGCACTCACGGCCGCGGGCGCGTACAGCCTCACATCCGGGACCGCAGGACATCGACCTCGCAGCCCGGCGTGAACGGGTCGAAGCCGTGCTCGGCCAGCCAGCGAACGTTCAGCAGGCTTCGCAGCGACCACCACGCGCGGACCACGTCGAGGTCGACGCCGGTGCCGTAGCCGGCGACGACGTCACCGAGGTGCTCCTCGTGTCCGAGGGTCAGGGTGGCGAGGTCGAACAGGGCGTCACCCGGGCCCGCTTCGGACCAGTCGATGATGCCGGTGACCTCGTCATCATCGACGAACACGTGCGTGATCTGCAGGTCGCCGTGCGTGAACAACGGGGTCCACGGGCGGAGCGCGGCCTCGGCGACCTGGCGGTTGCGGGTGACCAGGTCGGCGGGCAGGACGCCGTTCGCCACGAGCCGCCCGCACTCGACGTCGAGGTCCGCCGCCAACGCCTCGGGGCCCTTTCCCCGGGCGGGCCAGGGCGGCAAGGGCGCGTCGTGCAACCTCCGGACGGCGGCACCCGCCGCGGCCCACGCCGCCGGGGACGCGGTCGACGGCTCGCCGAGGCGGCCGAGCGCCGTCCCCGGGACCGCGGCGATCGCCAGCGCGGGCGGCTTGCGCCACAGGACCTCCGGCGTCGGGACCGGCGCCAGGGCCATCGCCGCGACCTCGACGTCGAGCCGCGCCTGATCGGCGTCCACCTTCAGGAACACGTCGCCGACGCGCAGGGTCGCGCGCTCGGAGTGGGCGACGACGACCTCGACCTCATCCATGGGGGACCACTATCCCGGGGACGCACGTCTACGTCGCCGCGTTTCTCGCGCGGCTGACCGCGTCCACTTCCTCGGCGCACGTCAACTCGCCTGTCGACTCAGCCAGGTTGAAAACCGCTCAATCTCTGCCCGATCGGATGGTGCGGTGCCGTTCCGCAACGTTAGGGTGACTCATGGCTACCGGGTTAGTGGTGGATGGCAGCGGGTTCGAGCTGGTCGTTGACGGCCGGCGGGTCGGTCCGCGTCGCGTGTTGCAGGCTTCTGATGTCGGCCTGCTGACTGCTGTCGCGGGCCGGTATGTGGATGCCGTGCGGGGCGGTTCCAGGGACCAGGCGTTGCTCGTGGTGGGGCGTGAGCTGTATCGGTGGCTGGATGGTGACCTCGGCCAGTTGACGGGCCTGCTCGATGAGGCGCCGGCGCCGTTGGTCTTCGAGGTGCAGGCGCCCGCGAGGCCGTCCGCGGCGGCGTGGGCGCTGCTGCGGGCGCCGTTCGAGCTGCTGGCCGCCCCCGAGGGCGGGTTCCTCGCCGGGGAGCCGGAGTTGTTCGCCGTGGCGCGTCGGCTCGGTCGCCCGAGTCCGGCGCAGGCGCTGGACGGATACCGGCTCGGGGTGGCGTTCATGGCCTCGGCGCCGAGGGGCCAGCACGAACTGGACTTCGAGGCCGAGGAGATGGCCATCCTCAACGCCGTCGGGGCGACGAGCCTTGATCTCGTGGTCGAGGACTCCGGCAATCCCGAGCATCTCGGCCTGCGCCTGTCCGAGCTGGGTGGGATGCCGGTGGTTCACCTGTCGTGCCACGGGCTGCACAACTGGCGCTTCGGACCCGACGGGCCCGCCACACCCGTCCTGTTGATGGAGGACGATCTCGGGGACGGGTCATTGCTGAGCGCGGAGGCGCTGGTGGGCCTGTTGACTCCGCGGCCGCGGCTGGCGTTCGTGTCGGCTTGCCTGACCGCCACGGGTGCCGACGTGGCCGGGCACGTACCCGGCGGCGCCGGCCGCCGCGGCGGTCCGGCGGTCGAGCCCGGTGTGTCGGTGGCGCACTCGATGGCCACCGGGCTGATAGCCGCCGGGATTCCCGCGGTCATCGGCTGGGACGGCTCGGTCAGCGACCAGGCCGCCACGCGTTTCGCCGAACACCTCTACCGGCAGCTCAGCCGCCGTGTCGAGGTGGCCGAGGCGGTCGCCGACGCCCGCCGCCACCTGCTGGCGTGTCCCGATGAGCGGCAGCGCGCCGACTGGCACCTGGCGCGGCTGTGGGTGGGGCCGACCGGCGGCGGCCCGCTGGTCGGGGGAAACCTCAAGCGCCAGATGGTGCCGCCGCACCACGTGACCAAGACGTTCCTGGACCGCAAGCACCAACTGCCCGTCGCGGCGGCGGAGATGTTCGTCGGCCGCCGCCCGGAGTTGCAGCAGGCGCTGCGGGCCCTGCGCGGCCGGCAGAAGGCGGGGGTCCTGCTGCACGGGCAGGGCCGGTTGGGCAAGTCGAGCCTGGCCGGGCGGATCGCCGACCGCCACCCCAACCGGGCCGTCGCGGTCGTCTTCGGCGACTACAGCCCGTCGGCGATCCTCGACGCCATCGCCGACGCCGTCGCCGCCAACCCCGCCGCCCGCACTCTCCTAGACGACAGGCGCGCCGAGGTCCGCCGGCATTCGGACCGCCTCAAACCGCTCCTGACCGACCTGCTGGCCGGACCGTGCGCCCAGGAGGTCGACGATGTCCGCAAACCCCTCCTGCTGATCATCGACGACCTCGAACAGATCCTGGCCGCCGACCCTGACGGCCCGCACCGGCTCGACCCCGAGCACGCCGCCGTACTCGCCGACGTCCTCTCCGCGTTCGACCCCGCTGCCACCGACAGCCGACTGCTGGTCACCAGCCGCTTTACGTTCACCCTCAACGGTCTTGAGGCCCGGCTGGAACCGGTCCAGCTGCGGCCGCTGTCGCCGGCGGCCCAGCTCAAGCTCCAGCGTCGTCAGCAGGACCTGGCCCCCGCCGGGTTGCGGACCCAGCGCGCCGACCTGGCCCAGCGCGCGATGGACGTCAGCTCCGGCAACCCCGGATTGCAGGACCTCATCGGATTGCGCCTGGTCTACAGCAGCCAGGTCGACCAGGCCCGCGCCGAGGCCGCCGTCGCCGACATGGAGGCCTACCTCGACCAGGGCGACCTCCCGGCCGACAACGCCGACATCGGCGAATTCCTGGAGAACCTGGCCCTCGACGCCCTCCTCGACCAGGCCGGTCCCGCCCACCACGCCCTGCTGCGGGCCTGCACCCTCTTCACCGTCCCGGTCCCGCAACCCGTCATCGACGCCCTCGCCGCCGCAGTCGGCGGATCGGCGACACGCCTCCTGGGCCTCGGGCTCCTCGACGCCTTCCCCGACCAGCACCACCCTGCCACCCCGGCCGCGGCCGTCAACGCCCTCGCGGCCGGACGCCTGGCCCCGCTCACTTCTGACGAGGGGGCCGCCCTCGCCACGCTGGCCGTCGAACCGCTGTACGCCCAATGGGGCGGTGCCACACCCCGACCCGCCCGCGACACCGACCTGGACCTGCAACTGACCCGACTGGCGCTGGCCGCCGACAACCCGGCCATCACCGCCGGCTGCGCCGCCGCGGCCGTGTCCGCCCTGCGGGAAGGTCCGGCCTCCACCGCGGCCGAGTTCGGCCGCCACGCGATCACCCTCCTCGACCGCCACAACCACGAGGTGCCTGTCACCCTGTTACGGGCCGTCGCTGACGCGGCCCTCACCAGTGGCGACGGCAACCACGCCGACACCCTGCTCCTCCGTGCGGTCCAGCAGACCCAGAGCGGGGACCGGCAGACCGATGCGGCCGTGCACGCCACAGTCCTCTACGACCACGCCAGCCGCCTGATCACCCGCGGCGAGGTCGACCAGGCCGAGGACCTGCTCCACCAGGCCCTCCAACTGTTCACCGACGCGGGTGACACCCGCTCGGTCGCCGTCACCTGGGGAAAGATCGCCGACATCCTTGAGCAGCGTGGTGAGGTTGATGAGGCGTTGCGGATCCGCCGGGAGGTCGAACTCCCGGTGTACGAGCGAATCGGTGACACTCGCTCGGTCGCGGTCACCTGGGGAAGGATCGCCGACATCTTGGAGCGGCGGGGGGAGCCTGGTGAGGCGTTGCGGATCCGCCGGGAGGTCACCCTGCCGGTGTATGAGCGAATCGGTGACACTCGCTCGGTCGCGGTCACCTGGGGAAAGATCGCCGACATCCTCCAGCGGCGGGGGGAGCCTGATGAGGCGTTGCGGATCCGCCGGGAGGTCACCCTGCCGGTGTATGAGCGAATCGGTGACACCCGGTTGGTCGCGGTCACCTGGGGAAGGATCGCCGACATCTTCGAGCAGCGTGGTGAGGTTGATGAGGCGTTGCGGATCCGCCGGGAGGTCGAACTGCCGGTGTACGAGCGGATCGGTGACATCTACTCGGTCGCGGTCACCTGGGGTCAGATCGCCGACATCTTCGAGCAGCGTGGTGAGGTTGATGAGGCGTTGCGGATCCGCCGGGAGGTCGAACTGCCGGTGTATGAGCGGATCGGTGACGCCCGCTCGGTCGCGGTCACCTGGGGAAGGATCGCCGACATCTTCGTGCGGCGTGGTGAGGTCGATGAGGCGTTGCGGATTCGCCGGGAGGTTACTCTGCCGGTGCTCGAGCGCATCGGTGACACCCGCGAGGTTGCGATCGCCTGGGGCAGGATCGCCGACATCCTTGAGCAGCGTGGTGAGGTTGATGAGGCGTTGCGGATCCGCCGGGAGGTCGAACTGCCGGTGTACGAGCGGATCGGTGATGCCATCTCGGCTGAGGTCACCCGGGGCCAGATTGCCGACATCCTCGAACAGCGGGGCGAGGTCGACCTGGCCCTCGAACTGCGGCTCAAACGCTTGGAAGTCATTGAACGGCTCGGCGACATGGACGGCATTGCGAGGGCCAACTGGGACCTTGCCCGAATCGATCTCATTCGCCAGGATTTCGAGGCGGCGGCCCCCAGAGTGGCTACCTCATTTCAGCTCTTTCTGAAGCTTCAACGGCAGGATGGCATCGCGGTCGTCGGGGCTGCCTTGGGCCAAATTCTGCTGGCCGGGGGGGATCGCGAGCAGGCCCGACAGGTGCTTCAGACGAGCCGAGCCGCTGCCTCCAAGATCGGCTTTGCAGACGCTGTGGTCCAGCTTGACGAGCTACTGAAAGCCATCGCCGACGGAAACGAGGAATCATGATCATTGAGTTTGTCGGAGCGGACGTCGAAGCCGCCGGGAAGAGCGTCGCCGCGTTGACTGCAGGCTGGGGCTTCCATCCCGAACCAGCTCCGACTCCGGAGCAGGCGACCGGTGCGGAAACCAAGGGCGTCGATCCCGTCGCGGTGGCGTCCCTGGTCGTGTCCATTCCCTCGGCCATGCTCGCGGTCGCGGACATCACCGACCGTATCCTCAAACGGCGCCGCGCCGGCGAGCTCATCGAGCGCGCCCAACAGCTCTCCGCGCACGAGGCGTCGGCACGCCTCGTGCGCGAGGACCGGTCCGTCGACCTTGCCACTCTCACCCCCGACCAGCTTCTGGACCTCATCGCCGACGAGCCTTCAGCGACCTGAACCCGGGGAAGACCGGCGGGACCGTCTACGAGCGGATCCTTCCGCCTGCGACCCGACAACGGCACAGCCTCCAGAGCAATCAGGTGCGACCGAACGCTTGCGTTCCAGAAGGACGATCGGGCAGTTCAGCGCGTCGGCGATCTTGAGCAGATTCGCCGGAGTGGCGTTGCGCCGGCCTGACTCGATCTCGCCCATCAACTGCTCGGAAATCCCGACGCGTTCGGCGAGTGCCCGTTTGGTGAGGCCCGCCTTCTTCCGCGCCCACGTGACCGCTTCCGGCTCGTGGTCGAGCTTGGTCACGCGCTGTCGTTTACGACTGGCCGTCATCACTGTCCCGGAGGTGCGACGCCCCTTCGTAGGCGCAGATCGCCCAGACCATCTTCCCGACGCCCACCCGGGAGGAGATCCCCCACTGTCCGCTGGTCAGTGCGTCGACCAGCTCAAGGCCGCGGCCGGACTCGTCGTCGTCGGTCGCTTCCCGGCGCTCGGGCTTGGCGTCGTTGGCGTCGTGCACCTCGATCCGCACGCTGAACTCTCCACGGTGGAAGCGCGTCTCGATGTGGCGCCCCCGTGGTTCCCGCGCGTGCCGCAAGGCGTTGGTAAACAGCTCGGAGAGCACGACGGCGGCGGAGTCGATCACCTCAACCGGGCATCCCCACTGCACCAGATGACGTGACAGTTCGGCGCGGGCCCGCTGGACGTTTTTGGGGGCCTGGGTCCACCGTCTGGCAACGACGTCGGGGTCCGAAGGAGCGGAGGGTACGGGGAGCATCACCGTGGTCCTCCCGCGGCGGTCCGACGCACGCCGGCGGTGTGGGAACGGCGGCGTAACGCCACCGTCGAGAGGACGGGTTGAACGCTAGTGTGAATCACTGTCGGCGCTCCTGGTCAGCGTTGGCCATGCCCCCGGGCCGGTCGCACGGTCGCGGGGGTCCGTACATCCCCCGCGCACAGTGCGCGGCCCCATCGAGACCGGTCGCACGGTCCGAAAGGGGCTGTCTCGCTCTAGGCAACCGGAGCGCTACACACAGCGGTACCGTTGAAGCGCAGGCGACTTTGAAGAGCGTTAAGCCGCGTGAGGGGTGGACTCATGAGGGACCGTCAGCCGAACGAGGGTCTGACGCGGCTGTACCGGGAGAGCCGCTGGACGCTGCGGCAGCTGGCCCAGGCAGTCAACAAGATCGGTACCGAGCGGGGAACACCCACGCGGTACCAGCCGCCGTCGGTCCACCAATGGCTCGATGGGCACCTGCCCAAAGAGGACGTACGCCCCCTGATCCTGGAAGCCCTGGCCCGCCATCTGCGAAGGCCGGTCACCTTCACCGAGGCGGGCTTCCCCCCGCCTGCTGACGCCGAGGCGGAAGTCGGCACCGTGGAAGGCCTGCTGGATCTGGGCAGGGGTGACATGGACCCCTCGCGCCGGAGCGTGGTCGGGGCGTCTCTCTTCTCTGTCGCTCTTACCATTCCCGGATGGCAGGATGTCATTGGGCGAATGGAGGCTGTTCAGGCCGGGCAGGTCCTGCGGATAGGAATGTCCGAAGTGGACATGGTCATCTCCATGACCGAGCGAGTCTCGGAAATTGACGACCAGTTCGGCGGACGGCATGCGCGCCCCATGGCGGCTGCCTTCTTGGTCAATACTGTTGCGCCGTACTTGAAGGCCGACGCGTCGGAATCGGTACGGAAGGCCATGATGTCGGCTGCCTCCGACCTGTGTTACCTCACCGGATACATGGCTGTGGACGAAGGGGTGCACGGGATTGCTCAGCAGTATTACTTGAAGGCGCTGGAGCTTGCCGGGGCGTCGGAGGACCACCTGACGTACTGCACCACGCTGCGCGGCATGAGCGTGCAAGCCGTCGACCTGCGACACGGCTCTGAGGCGCTCCGCCTCGCCGACGCCGCCGCAGCCGCATCCCCTCAGGCAGGACCCCGCATGCGGGCCTTCCTCGCAGGGCAGCAGGCTCACGCATCTGCCCAGACAGGAGACCGCAAAAACGCGCTGATGTACCTGCGTGAGGCCGAGGTCGCCATGGATAAAGCGGAGTCACAGCAGAGGGCTTTCGGCTCCTACGATCCCGCAGCCTTGAATTACCACACGAGCCAGGTGCGATACGAGCTGGGCGACGTACGGGGCGCCGTCGAGGCGATGCAGGAATCCGACAGGCTGCGCTACAGCATCTACCGGCGCACACGGGTCAAGGAGCGGAGTCTCCTGGCGGAGCGCCAGTTCGCTCTCGGCCACCTTGAAGCTTCCTGCGCCACATGGCACATGGCACTCGACGACTATCCACTCGTACAGTCCGGTCGTGCCGATCAGCGCGTCGGGGAGATGTTCCGCCTGATCCGCCCGCACCTCAAGAATGCGACGGCGCGTGACCTCTACGAGCGGGCGCGGCTTGCCGCACCATCGCTGGCGGCCTGAGACACGCCCAGTCCTGGGAACCGGCGACGAGGCCGAGCCGGCCGTGTGGGCACCGAGACCGACACCACGCGGTGAACTGGTCGAACCGGCGCCGACGACGCCAAACAGTTGCCTGCCGCTGCTCATACCTGCGTCGTTGCCGCGCGGTCAGGGGCGGTCACGGAGACCGCCCCTGACCGCGCCATGACCGGCCACACTCCAGCCGCCCCGCGAAAGCCGCAGGTCGGACAGCGAAGTCCTACTGGAGCAACTAGCGAACTACTGAAGGTGTGTGGCGGATTACTATAGGTGAGTGGCGGATGTCGTCTTCGGTCCACGCCGGGATGCAGTTCGGGCCGTCGCCCTTCGGTGCGCTGATCACCAAGACATCCAGACCGTGGTCCGGGCGAATCTCAGCGAGCGGAAAACCGAGCGTGAGCGTGCTGCCGGCCGGCACCTTGGCAGGGTAGATGTAGGCAATGAGCTTGCCAGACGTGCCCCTGAGGTGGAAGTAGGGGGCGATCTCCCCTGCCTGTCCGTCGGACGGTTCGGGATTCTTGTCGCCCGAGGCACCACTGCCTTTGTGAGCGGTGCAGTTCGGGTCTCCCGCGAGTACCTTGGCGCGCACGCCCATGCGGGCCAGGTCCTTCCGCATGCCCTCGATGTCCGGCTTACCCGACGAGTTCTCGATGGTCAGTTTGACCCCGCCGGCCGGCTCCTTTTCCAGGGTGTAGGCGGCGTTCGTGATCCGGTTCAGAGAACGACCGCGGTCTGCGGAAGCCGTCAGGCCGCCGTGAGCGCCCGAGGAGGCGGACTGCCCGACGACGAGCGTGGTGGCTGCCACCGTGGCGGCCAGCCCGGCGACAAGCCCGAGCGGTACCCAGCGCACCCGGCGGCTGCGGACCGGGCGGGCGCCGTCAGCCTCTTCGGCATTCACATGCTGGGCGCTCTGCCGGACATGGTTCTTCAGCTCGTGCATCAACCGATCCTCAAAGCCTTCGGTGTTCATCGGACCTCCATCAGGGACGGGAAAGGCGAGGGGGTTTCAGGGACCGCTGGTACCGATGTGTCCTTCAGGGCAGACCGGGCGCGGTGCAGGCGCACCCGGGCGGCCACCCCGTTGATGCCGAGTGCTGTCGCGGCCTCCGCGACGGTCAGGCCGTCCACTGCGACCAGTTCCAGCACGGCACGCTGGCCGGCCGGCAGCGAGGCCATGCGCTCGATCAGCGCGCGGCCCTCCCGTTCGGCGTCGATGCGTTCTTCCAGCCGGGCGATGTCATCGGCGTCCAAATGCCGACGGCCGGAGATCCGGACCTCGGCCACCCACGCTCGGGCGGCTCGCCGGTTCTCGGCAGCCGCGACTTTGCGGGCGATGCCGTGCAGCCACGCGATCTGGCTGCCCAGCTCCTCCCGGTAACCGGCCGCCGCGGAGATCGCCGCGAGGAACACCTCGGCCACCAGGTCTGCCGCGGCGTGCGGATCACGGGTGCGGCGGGTCGCGTACCTCAGCACCGCCTCCACGTGCTCCCGGTAGAACGCCTCGAACGCCTCCGGATCCTCACCGATCCGCGCCACCTCGTAACTGCCCGGCGGATGCCTCACATCGACTCCCTTTGGTCTCTTCCGTTGCCTTCACTCCCCTTGGCGTCCTGCGGCCGGAGCGTTACACACTGCCCTTCAGCCCCACCTGACGGCAGCGGGCTCCGACCTCCCCGAACCAGCCGCTGTCGGCCGGCCGCGGACGCTCTTCGTGCCCGGCGCCGCCGCCGGTTCGGCCGCGTCCGCTGGGGAAGGCAAGGCAGTCCGGCGCAGACGATCGCTTGCGTTCCAGAAGGACGATCGGGCAGTTCAGCGCGTCGGCGGTCTTGAGCAGATTCGCCGGGGTGGCGTTGCGCCAGCCTGACTCGATCTCGCCCATCAACTGCTCGGAAATCCCGACGCGTTCGGCGAGTGCCCGCTTGGTCAGGCCTGCCTGTTCACGCGTGCGGTTATCGCCCGGCTTGACCCGCACGATGACATCGCCGAGTGGCCTCGGCGGGTGGCCTCGGCGAATCTCGACCTGGCTTTGGTCCTGGTGGCGGGGAATCGTCTTGACGAAGCCTGCGACGCGGCGCAGAAGGCCGTACTCTCGGGGCGAGTGGTTCCGTCCCACCACTGGCGAGTGCTGGAAGTCGTCAAGTCCGTCGAGGCCGGGCAGTTGCCTGAGGCCGTCGATCTGCGGGACGCATACGAAAGCCTCGGTTCTCGCCACGTATGACCTCTGCCCGCGGAGCGACCGGCCACGGTCCCGCCCATGCCGACCCGCCGGCTCCGAGGCCAGGAGACTCCGCGACGTCGGGACCGGCACCCTGGGCAAGGTGCACGTGGCCGTCAGCGGCGGCAATGTGCCGGCCCTGCACCTGTGCCCGGACGACGCCGGGTGACCGGTCCGCGCCCGCGAACCGGCTCGCGCCGAGCGACCGGCCCGCGTCCACCGACCGCAGCCGGCGGTCACTGAGTGTGACCGAAAAGCCCCGGCCTACCGGACGGTACGGCCGTCCCGGAGGTCGGGGCTGTCGCTTTTTGCGCCACTCGCACCGCGCTGACCTGCGGCGCTGCCCTTCCGGTTGCGCTTTCGGAACATTGGTGCAGTCCAAGGGGTGTGTTTTTCATATTTAGTCGTATTGTGGTGATCGACAACAAATAGGCCGCAGGCGGAAGCAGGCACCCGCGCCTGTGGCCAAGCGCCGACACCGTGCCCTCACCAGGTGACGAAACCGGCCCCCGACGCAGGAGCGTCACGCATCCGTGCCGACCCGCCGCCCACCGGCGGCGGACCGGGACCCGCCTACACGCCAGGTAACGACATGCGCATCCTTTCGCCCGACTCAGCACCCCCGGCTGTCTGCTCGGTGTCCCCGCCGAAGTGGGCGGGTCGCGGCCAGTCGCGCCTCGCGTGGCCGGCCGGACCCCGGGGCTCCGGTGACCCGCACCCCGCCAGGAGCGGCGCCAGCGGCTCGGAGGCTGTCTCAGGGACCGTCTCAGGAGCCGACACCGGCATCGGCTGCCTGCCGCTGGCGCACCGGCCCGAGGCCGGCGGCGACGCCCGCAGGTCCGCGCGGGCCGTGCTCGCCGGCTGGCAGGTGCCGGAGGAGACCGCGGCCGACGTGGTCCTGGTGATATCCGAGCTGGTCACCAACGCGCTGAACCATGCGCTGCCCGACGTGTGCCTGCACATGACGCGGCTGCCCTGCGGCACCGTCCGGGTCGAGGTCACCGACGGCGGCCCGTGCGGCTCCCCGCTCCAGCGCGACCCCGGCGACGGGGGGCGCGGCCTCGCCCTGGTCCAGGCGCTCGCACAGGCCCACGGCCGCCACGTCGGGCCCGGCGGGACGCTGGCCTGGGCCGAGTTCGCGGGCCCCGCACCGGCCGCCTGAGCGCACGGCAGGCGTACGCCTCTCCGTACGCGGACGGCGGCAGGCGTACGCCTTCCGGTACGCGCACCGCGCCGGACGTACGCGTACGGCCGCCCGCACCGCGTCGAGCGCGTGACCCCCGACCGCGAGGAGGCCGCCATGTCCGTACCCCCGGGCCAACCGCAGGCCGGGCAGGTCCCGCAGGCCGAGGTGCGCCAGCACAACCTCAGCGTGGTGCTGCGCCGCGTCCACACCGCGGGCGCCGCCTCGCGCTCCGAGCTGACCCGGGCCACCGGCGTCAACCGCAGCACCACGGCGGCGCTGGTCGCCGCGCTGGCACGGGCGGGCCTGGTGCGCGAGGAGATCCCCCGCACGCACCGCTCGGCGGGCCGCCCGTCGCCCATGGTGCTGCCGGTCCCCGAGCGCGCCCAGGTGATCGCCCTGGAAGTGGGCGTGGAGCGGATCAGGGCCGAGCGGGTGGGCCTGGGCGGCGAGGTGCTCGCCGACCGCACACTGCTGCCGCCGGATGACGGCCCCGCCACCTTCGAGGAGACCGTCGACCGGCTGGCGGGGCTCGTGGAGTCGCTGGGCGAGCCGGCGGCAGCCGGCGACGAGCAGGGCGTCGGCATCGGCATCGCGGTGCCCGGCCTCGTGCGGCGGGCGGACGGCCTGGTGCGCTTCGCGCCGAATCTGGAGTGGACCGACCAGCCGCTGGCCGCCGCTCTCACCGGGCGCCTGGCGGGACCCTGGTCCCGGGTGCCGGTCGCCGTCGGCAACGACGCGGACCTGGGGGCGCTGGGCGAGCACGCCCGCGGAGCGGCCCGCGGCTACGACGACTTCGTCTACATCTCGGCCAACGTCGGTGTGGGCGGCGGCCTGTTCTGCGGCGGTGTCCCCGTGCGCGGACACCGCGGCTACGCGGGCGAGATCGGCCACATGGTCGTCAACCCCTCGGGCCGGACGTGCCGTTGCGGTGCCCGCGGCTGCTGGGAGACCGAGATCGGCACCGACGTCGTCATCGGGGCGGCCGGCCTGGAGGTGCCGCCCGACCACTCGCTGACCTGCGTGGTCGAGGCGGCGGAGGCGGGCGACGAGCGTGCCGTGCGCGCCTTGGACGACGCGGCCCGCTGGCTCGCGGTCGGGCTCGGCAATCTCGCGGTCGTGCTGAGCCCGCGGCTGGTGATCTTCGGCGGCGGACTGCAGGACATCTACGAGGCCACCTTCGACCGGATCGAGCGCTACGGCGCGACCACCGGCCTGGCCCGCAGCCGCGCCGCCTCCACCCACCGCAGATCCGCCCTGGCCCACCGCGCCCCGCTGGTCGGCGCCGCCGAACTCGCCTTCGCCCCGCTGCTCGACGACCCCCTGGGCGCCCTGCGGGCCGCCGCCTCCCAGTGACGGTTCTGGCGGGTGTCCGCGGGGTCGCGCACCGCCCGGCGCGCGTACGGATCGGACCGTGCGGCGTCCACAAGTACACGAATCTGCAACGAATTTTGTCCTCAAACCTTGTGGCGGGATTTCGCCACGGCATAATCACGCTTCAAGACAGTTCTGGGGTGGGGTCGCGTCGTGCTCTTTGCATTCATCGGTGTTCTCGTGGTCGCCGTCGTCGGTGCCATCTGGTCGGGCCTCAGACATGTGCGGGACGCCCAGCTGGTCCGGATGGCGCGCACCACGGTCCAGACCGCGGAGGTCAGGGCCAAGAACGCGGACGAGCAACTGCGGATCGCGATCGAGGAGTTGCGCTTCCTCGCCGCCGACCGCATCCCGGCCGCCGTCCTCGCGCTGACCCATGAACACGCTCCGGTGCCCGGCCTGCTGCACCCGCAGGAGGCCAACGCCACCCTGGCCAAGGCGATGCGGGACGTGCTGTCGGCGACCACCGCGGCCGCGGCCGGCGAGCGCGACCGGGTCGACGCGGCGGCCAGGGCCGCGATGCGCGGCGCCACCGCCAAGGTGCAGTCGCTGCTCTACCAGACGCAGAGCGTCCTGCAGGACCTCCAGCACGAGCTGGACGACCCGCGGCTGCTCGAACTGGACTTCCGCAACGAGCTGGCGCTACGGCGTATTCAGGCCACCGCGGTGCTCTGCGAGGCCTGGCCGGGCCTGGCCCGCAGCGACTCGCCGCTCGCCGAGGTCGTGATCGGTGCCCAGTCCCGGGTGGCCGGCTACGCCCGCATCAAGATGTCCAACCACCTGCGTGAGCAGCGCCTCGCGGTGGTCGCGCGGGCCGCGGAGCCGCTGGCCATCGCGGTCGCCGAGCTGCTGGCCAACGCGACGTCGTATTCGCACCCCGACACCGCGGTGCCGGTGACGATCCAGCAGAGCGGCGGGCGCGGCGCGCTCATCGTGGTGGACGACGGCGGCATCGGCATGGACGGGGAGACGCTGGCCCGCGCCCGGCGGCTGCTCGCCGGCCCGGAAGTGCTGCTGCTGACCGAGCTGGGCAATCCGCCGCAGGCCGGCTTCGCCGTGGTGGGCCGCCTCGTGCGGCAGTACGGCTTCTCCTGCCACGTCGAGTCCTCGCCCTACGGCGGGGTCCGCGCGATGCTGCGGGTGCCGGCCGAGCTGCTGACCGTACTCGACGAGGAGCACACGCTGTCCGTGCTGGTACCCGCCCCGGCCGAGACCGCGGCGCCGGCCAGGCCCGCCGACGACTCGGCGGACGACGACGGGCCGGTGGTCGAGGCCACCCCGCTGCCCTCGCGCCGCCGCCGCAGCCCCAGAACCGCCGCCGCACGCCCCGTCGCACCGGTACCGCCGGCCGCCGAGGAGCCCGTGGCGCGCACACCAGAGCAGGCGGGCGCGCTGTGGGGCGCCCTCCAGGACGGCACCCGCAGCGGCAGGTCCGCGGCAGGGACCGGCACGACCGTCAGCACCACCAGCGGTAGGACCGCGGCCGGGGGATCCGCCGCAGGCGACAAGCAAGGAGACGACCGTTCATGACCACCCGCCGACCCATGGCAGAGGATCTGGCCTGGGTGCTGGAGCCGCTGCTCGAACTGCCGGGCGTCCAGCACGCGTTGATCGCCACTGGCGACGGCCTGCTGGAAGGCTCCTCGCCCGGCCTCGACCGGGCCGCCGCGGAACGGGTGGCCGCGATGACCGCCACTCTGCACGCCTCGGCCCGCGCCTTCACCACCGCCTTCACCGAGATCGAGTCACCGCGGCTGGCGCAGACCGTGGTGGAGTCCGAGCAGGGCTTCGCCATCGTCGTGCCCGCCGGGCAGAACACCTCGCTCGCGGTCTTCGCCGCCCCTGACACCCAACTGGGCAACATCGCCTACCAGATGCAGGTGCAGGTCGCCGCGCTCGCCAGAGCGATGAGCGCGCCCGCCCGCGAGCCGGACGCAGCCGGCCGGCCATGACACCCGGCAGGCCCGGCACTTCAGGAGCGGCCGCCACGCCGGAACCCGGGGCGCAAGGCGGCCGGGGGCGCCGCCTGGTCCCGGCGTATCTGGCCACCGGCGGCCGCGAACGCCCCCGCGGCACCGCCGACTTCGACCGGCTCACCGTGCTGGTGTCCACCGACCAGCAGCCGCCGGAGATGGACTTCGGGCCCGAACACCGCAGGCTGTGGACGCTGTTGCGCCCCGGCGCGCTGACCGTGGTGGAGTGCTCCGCCCACCTGGGGCTGCCGGTCAGCGCCACCGTCTTCCTGGCCGCCGACCTGGTCGGCGGCGGTCACCTGCTCGCCCGGTCCCCGGTCCCCAAGGCCGAGGCGATCGACCGAACGCTCATCGAGAGGCTGCTCGTTGGACTCCGTGCCCTCCCCTGAACCCGCGACCGCGCTGGTCGCAGAACCGCGGCCCGAGGCGCGGACCGAGTCGAGACCCGAGGCGGCGCCCGCGACGGGTCCCGGGACGGTCCGGTATCTGCCCTCGACCGGGCAGACCCTGATGAAGCTGGTCGTCACCGGCCCCTTCGGCGTGGGCAAGACCACGCTGATCCGCACCCTCTCGGAGATCCCCACCCTGCACACCGAGGAGGTGATGACGAGCTACAGCGCGGGCCTCGACGACCTGCGCGGCCTGCCCGAGAAGTCCACGACCACCGTCGCCGTCGACTTCGGGCGGCTCACCGTCCCCGGCGACGTGGTGCTCTACCTGTTCGGCACGCCGGGCCAGGAGCGCTTCTTCCCGCTGTGGCAGGACATCGCCCGCGGCGCGCTCGGCGCCCTGGTGATGGCCGACACCCGGCGGCTCGCCGACTCCTTCCCGGTCATGGACATGGTCGAGGAGCAGGGCCTGCCCTACGCCGTCGCCGTCAACCGCTTCCCCGGCGCGCCCGCGCACAGCGACGAGGTGCTGCGCAGGCACCTCGACCTGGCGCCCGAGACACCGCTGGTGCAGTGCGACGCCCGCAACCGCCGCGACAGCGTCGGCACGCTCATCGCGCTCGCCGAGTACGTACTGACCCGACTGCCCCAGGACGCGCCATGACCGCCGGTACGCTGCCCGCGCTGTACGGCGAGGACTTCGCCGCCGACCCCGGGCGCCACTACGAGCGGCTGCGCCGCCAGGGGCCGCTGGCCCGGGTCGAGATCGCCCCGGGCGCCGAGGCGGTGCTGGTCACCGACTACCAGGCCGCGCTCGACGTGCTGCGCGACACCCACACCTTCTCCAAGGACCCGCGGCCCTGGCCCGACACCATCCCCGAGGACTCCCCGGTCCGCTCGGTGCTCGACCACCGCCCCGCGGTCGGCTTCTCCGACGGCGACACCCACGCGCGCTACCGCAAGGTCATCGGCGACAGCCTCGGCCTGCTCGGGCCGCACCTGCTGCAGACCCAGGTCGCCGACGCCGCCGCCGCGCTCATCGGCCGCTTCGCCGCCGCGGGCCGCGCCGACCTCGTCACCGCGTACGCCAGGCAGCTGCCGCTGCGGGTCTTCAACACCTGGTTCGGCGTCCCCGACGCCGAGGGCGAGGCGCTGGCCGACCGGCTCGCCCTGATGTTCGCCTCGGGCGCCGACGCGCGGGCCGCGACCGCCGAGCTGACCGGGATCATCGGCGGCCTCGTCGCCGAGCGCCGCGCCCGCCCCAGGCGCGACCTGACGTCGTACTTCGTGCAGCACCCGGCCGGCCTCGACGACGCTGAAACGATCATGCAGATCGCCGTCACCTTCAGCGGCGGCTACGAATTCACCGCGAACCTCATCGCGAACACTCTGCTCCACATGCTCGCCGACCCCCGCTACGACGGGTCCGTCTACGCCGGCGCCATGACCGCCCACGAGGCCATCAACGAGGTGCTGTGGCGCAACCCGCCGCAGTCCACGTCCTCCGGCTACTACGTGCGCTACGACACCACCTTCCACGGGGTGGGACTGCGGGCGGGCCAGCTGGTCCTGGTCTCCTACGCGGCCGCCAACGGCCAGTCCTCGCCCGGCGGCGAGACCGACGCGTGGGGTGCCAGCGAGAGTGCGCACCTCGCGTGGAGCGCCGGGCCGCACAGCTGCCCGGCGCGGCAGCCGGCGCTGCTGATCGCCATCTCGGCGGTGGAGCAGCTCACCAGCCGCCTGTGCGACATGCGGCTCGCCGCCGCCTCGCCCGACGACCTGCGCTGGCGCCCCGGCCCCTTCCAGCGCTCCCTGACCACCCTCCCGGTCCACTTCACCCCCTGGGCCCCGAAGGCCCCGCCCCCACCCGACGAATAGCCCCCCACCGGGCGCGCGGGTCATCACCGGCCGTGAGGGGCTGCTCGGTCCTCCCCGGACCGCCGGCGGGTGGACGGCTCAGCGCGCCGTTCCCCGCGCCCCTTGTGGTTGCCCCCTGCGGCAGCACCGAGCCCCGCAGGGGCGCGGGGAACGGCGCGACCAGCCGTCGACCAGGTGCACGTCGTCACCGTCCGAAAGGGGCTGCTCGGTTCGCCCCGGACCCCCGGCCGGCGGGCGGGTCGCGCGCGCCCACGCGGCGCCAGCCGCAGGTCAGATGCAGCCCCGCGCCCCCGGGGGGCGCCCTCCGCGCAGGCGGCGCGGGCAGGGGAGTGGGAGCATGGCGGCATGCCCTACGCAGAGCCGCTGTCCGCGGACGAGATCGGTGAACGTCTGGCCGCGCTGGAGAGCTGGACCGTGGACGAGGGGGGACGCACGCTTCAGCGGACGTACCGCCTCGACCACCTGGCCGCGGCGATCCTCGCGGTGCACATCGCGAAGATCCAGGCCGAGCTGGACCACCACTCCGACCTCACGCTCGGCTACGACACGCTCCGGGTGGAGATCACCACGCACGCGGCCGGCGGCCGGCTGACCGAGAAGGACTTCGGCCTCGCCGACCGCATCGCCGCCGTCGCGCCGGGCCACGGCGCCCGGTAAGGGGAGCGGGGGTCAGTCGACCCCCGGGTAGCGCACCCCGATCCGCTCGCGCACGGCGTCCATCGTGCGCATCACCGACAGCGTTCCGGCCAGCGGCACCAGCGGGGACTGCGTCAGGCCCTGCTGGAGGCAGCGCGTCACCTCCGCGGCCTCGTAGCGCATCGTGCCGCGCGTGAGCCCGTCGTCCGTGACGTCGGCGAAGTGCACGGTGTGCGGGGTCTCGCCCTGCCGGTGCAGGGTGAAGCGGTCGGGGTTGAAGAAGCCCTCGGGGATCTCGATCCGCCCCCGGGTGCCGGTGATCGTCGCCGGCGCACCCGTGTCCGCGGTGAAGGTGCAGGTCAGGGTGGCCAGGGCGCCGTCGTTCCAGCCGAGCAGTATCCCGGTGTTGTCGTCGACGCGCTCGGGCGTCAGATGCGCCCATGCCTCCACGGTGTCCGGCTCGCCGAGCAGCAGCTGCGCGAAGGACACCGGGTAGACGCCCAGGTCGAGCAGCGCGCCGCCGCCCTGCGCGGGGTCGCGCAGCCGGTGCTCGGGCGGGAAGTCGCCGCCGAAGCCGAAGGCGGCGGAGATGGTGCGGATCTCGCCGATCGCCCCGTCGGCGACGATCGCGGCCAGGTGCCGTATCAGCGGGTTGCAGTACGTCCACATGGCTTCCATCAGGAACAGCCCGCGGTCCTCCGCCAGCTCCACCAGCTCCCGCGCCTCACGCGAGTTGAGGGTGAAGGCCTTCTCGCACAGCACCGCCTTGCCCGCCTCCAGGCACAGCCCGGTCGCCGCCCGGTGCGCGGAGTGCGGGGTGGCCACGTAGACGACGTCGACCGTGTCGTCCGCGGCCAGCTCGGCCCAACTGCCGTACGCCCGCGCGATGCCGTACCGCTCGGCGAATGCCTTGGCGCCGGCCGGGCTGCGCGAGCCGACGGCCACCACCTCGGCGTCCGGCACGGTGGCCAGCGCCTCGGTGAAGTTCGCGGCGATGCCGCCGGTCGCCAGGATGCCCCAGCGGATGGTGCGCTTCACGTCACTCATCGATGCCCCAAAACATGGTCTTGGCCGTCCCCGATCACTGAAAGAATAGGCAACGATTCAACGATCCCGATGGAGAGTGCCACCGTGCAGGACGCCGGGCCGAGAACCCCCGTTCAGGCCAACGCCCCGACCGCTTCCGCCACCCTCACTCCCGGCGCCGGCCGCCAGGCCCGCGTCGGCATGCTCGTCACCCTGGTACTGGGCGGCCTCACCGCGCTGCCGCCGCTGTCCATGGACATGTACCTGCCCGCGCTGCCGCAGGTCACCACCGCCCTGGACAGCACCACGTCCACGGTCCAGCTCACCCTCACCGCGTGCCTGGCCGGCATGGCACTGGGCCAGCTCGTGGTGGGCCCGCTCAGCGACCGCTTCGGGCGCCGCGGGCCGCTGCTGATCGGCATGGTCGTCTACGTCCTGGCCACCGCCGTCTGCGCCTTCGCGCCCACCGCCCCGCTGCTGGTCGGCTTCCGCCTGCTCCAGGGCCTGGCCGGCGCCGCCGGCATCGTGATCTCCCGGGCGATCGTCCGCGACCTCTACGACGGGGTGGAGATGGCGCGCTTCTACTCCACCCTGATGCTCATCTCCGGGGTCGCCCCGATCGTCGCCCCGGTCATCGGCGGCCAGATCCTGCGGCTCACCGACTGGCGCGGCGTCTTCGTCGTCTGCACCGCCATCGGCGTCCTGCTCACCGCGGTCGTCTGGCGCTTCCTCGGCGAGACCCTGCCGCCGGAGGAGCGCCACTCCGGCGAGCTGTCGGGCACCTTCGGCGCCTTCCGCGGCCTGCTCGCCGACCGCGTCTTCACCGGCTACGTCATCGCCGGCAGCTTCGGCTTCGCGGCCCTCTTCACGTACGTGTCCGCGTCGTCCTTCGTGGTGCAGGACATCTACGGCGCCTCGGCGCAGACCTTCAGCCTGCTGTTCGGCCTGAACTCGATCGGCATCGTCGGCATCGGCCAGCTCAACGGCAAGGTGCTGGTCGGCCGGGTCCCCATGGACCGGGTGCTCGCGATCGGCCTGGCGCTGATCACCGCCGCGTCCGCGGCGCTCGTCCTGCTCACCACCGGCGTCTTCGGCCGGGCGTCGCTCGCCGAGGTCGCCGCCGCGCTGTTCGTGCTGATGGCGTCGATGGGCCTGGTGCTGCCCACCACCAACACGCAGGCCCTGCTGCGCACCAAGCGCAATGCCGGCGCCGCCTCCGCGCTCATCGGCACCTCCTCCTTCCTGGTCGGCGCGCTGATCGCGCCGCTCGCCGGGATCGCCGGCGACGGCACCGCGGTTCCCATGGCCGTCACCCAGCTGACCTGCTCGGTCATCGCCTGCGCGGCCTTCGTCGGGCTGTGCGTGCCGGGGCGACGTACCGTGGAGGGACCGTAGGCCGACTAGGCGAACGGCCTGAGGCCATCAGGAGGAAGCGATGTCCGATCCGGACGAACGCACCTGGGCGTTCAAGACAGCCGACAGCTCGCTGCACACCGGTGCCGAGAGCGCCGTCGATCCGGAGGACCTGGTCATGGCCTCCGGCCGGGACTGCACACCGGAACTGATCGAGAAGGCCCGCAAGGATCTGGAGGAGCATGGCCGAGCCGCTGTCGAGAGGTGCCTGCCCTGAGGCGGGCCTCGACGCCGACGAGATCGGCCTGATCGTCCCCTCGCTGTCCGCCGCGCTGGAGCCGGCGGCCGGCCCGCCGTGGTGCGCGGGCGCGGTCGTGCTGGCCGGGCGCGGACCGGTGGTGGCCCTGCACGAGGCGGTCGGCTGGGCGGTGCGCTACGGCTCCTACGACGAGCCCGCCCGGCGCGGGGTGGAGCTGCCGCCCGCCGAGCGCGTACCGATGCGGCCCGACACCGTCTTCGACCTGGCCTCGCTCACCAAGCTCTTCACCGCCGTCGCCGCGGTCCAGCAGATCCAGGCGGGCGCCCTCGACCCGGACCGCCCGCTGACCGCGTACGTCCCCGGCCTGGTGCCCGGCATCACCCTGCGCCACCTGCTCACCCACACCTCGGGGCTGCGCCCGGAGCTCCCGCTCTACGAGCTGCCAGGACCCGCGGAGCGGGCCGCCCGGCTCGCCGCCGAGCAGCCGCTCACCGCGCCGGGCGCCAGGCGCTGCTACTCCGACCTGAACCTGCTGCTCGCCCAGACCGTCCTGGAGCGCGTCACCGGCCGCCCGCTCGACCGCCTCGTCGCCGACGGCATCACCACCCCCCTCGGCATGGCCTCCACCCGCTTCGCCCCACCCCCCTCCTGGCGGGACCGCACCGCAGCCACCGAGGACCAGCGCCGCCCCTGGGGCAAACTGGACCGCGGCATGGTGCGCGGCACCGTCCACGACGAGAACGCCCACGCCATGGGCGGGGTCGCCGGCCACGCCGGGCTCTTCTCCACCGCCTGGGACCTGGCCCTCTTCGCCACCGCCCTGCTCGACGGCACCCTCCCGCTGGCCCCCGGCCTCGGCTTCGAACGCGACCAGCCCTGGTTCATGGGCGCCCTCGCCGGCCGCGGCGCCCTGGGCCACACCGGCTTCACCGGCACGAGCCTGGTACTCGACCCCGCGTCGGGCGCCTACCTCATCCTGCTGGCCAACACGGTCCACCCCGTCCGCCACACCCAGGGCTCCGCCCCCCGCGCCACCGCCGCGACCCACCTGGCTCGGGCGCTGCCGGCGTAGATTCAGCGGAAGATGCCCGTGTGCCCCAGGGAGTAGCGGCCCGGCTGGGGGTAGACGGCGAGGCCGTGGGGGCCCGCGCCGACCGGGATCTTGGCCAGGGTGCGGCCGGTGGCCGTGTCGATGGCGTAGACCTCGGCGTCGTAGCGGCCGGTCAGCCAGAGGACCTTGCCGTCGGCGGAGACGCCGCCCATGTCGGGGCTGCCGCCGCCGTCGATGTGCCACTTCGTGGCCAGCTTCCCGGTGGCGAAGTCCAGCAGGGAGACCGAGCCCTCGCCGCGGTTGGTGATGTAGAGGTACTTCGAGTCGCGTGAGACGTACAGGCCGTGCGCGCCCTTGCCGGTGGGCAGCAGCACCGGTTTGGAGAAGGTGTCGCCGTTCATCGTCCAGACGCCGTTGGCGACCATGTCGGCGATGTACCAGGTGCGGCCGTCCGGCGAGATCTTGACGTCCTGCGGCATCGCGCCGTCCAGCGACAGCCGCCGCTGGCCGATGATCTTCATCGCGGCGGTGTCGACCTTCAGCAGCTCGCCGGAGAATTCGCAGGAGACGATGAAGTAGCGGCCGTCCGGCGAGAAGTCGGCGTGGTTCACGCCGTAGCAGTTGACCGGCACGACCTTCTTGACCGCCATGGTGTGCGCGTCGCGGAAGACCAGCTGGCGGTCGAGCGAGGCCATCACGATCGCGTACCTGCCGTCCGGGGTGAAGTAGAGGTTGTACGGGTCGTGCACGTCGACCGGCTTGCCGACGTGGCCGTTGGCCGGGTCGATCGGGGTGAGGCTGTTGCCGACGTCGTTGTTGACCCACAGCGTCCTCAGGTCCCAGGACGGCACGACGTGCTGCGGCTGGAGCCCCACCGGGATGGTCCTGACCACCTTGTACGTCTTCGGGTCGATGACCGACACGGTGTTGGACTCGGAATTGGGCACGTAGACCAGGGACGGGAAGCCGCGCACGACCGGGGACAGTGCGCCCGGCCGGTCGGCCGCGTAGACGTCGTGCTGGTCCAGCAGCGGCGGCATGCCGGTCAGGCCCGGGTGCGCCGCGGCGGCCAGCCGCTGCACCTTGGCCGCGGCCGCCGCCGCGGCCGCCTGTGCGGCGATCGCCCGCTGGGCGGGGGAGGGGGCGAGCGACCGGGTGCCGCTGTCGCCGCACCCGGCGGCCAGGACGGCGGCGGCGACGGCGGCGGCGGCGGTGACGGCCGCGCGGCGGCGCAGGGGAGTCAGGTGACGGCGCATCAGGTCAGCAGCTCCGAGGTCGTGACCGCGCGCAGACCGCGGCGGTGCAGGTCGTCGAGGATCCCGGGCAGCGCGGCGACGGTGCCGGCGTGCCCGAAGTGCAGCGAGACCACAGAGCCCGGCCCGGCCTGCGCGGCCACGGCGGAACGGACCGCCTCCGCGCCGGGGTCGGTGTAGTCCAGCGGGTCCACGTCGTACGACAGCAGGTGCGCGTAGCCCGCCTTCTTCGCGAGCGAGACCACCAGCGGCGTCGTCAGCCGCGCCTGCGACGGCCGGAACCACCGGCCGTGCGTGCCGGTCAGCTGCCGCAGCCGGCTGGCGCAGCCCTCGATCTCGGCGGTGGCGGCAGCGGCGTCCATGGCGCCGATGTCGCCGTGCGTCTGAGTGTGGTTCCCCAGTTCGTGCCCGCCCGCCAGCACGCGGGCGGCGAGCTTCGGATACGCGTCGAGCCAGTCGCCCACGGCCAGTACGGTGATCCGCGCGCCGCCCCGCTCGGCCGCCGCCAGCAAGGCCTCCGCCTCGTCCGGGTCGCCCTGGCCGTGGAAGGTGAGCGCCAGTTGCGGGCGGGTCCGCGGGCCGTGCTCGATCTGGTCCGGCAGGCCGGGGGGCAGCGCGGCCGCCGTCGGGGCGGGGGCGCCGGTCGGCGCCGCGGCCGCGGGTGGCGGCAGCGCGGGGTCCGCCCCGGCGTGGGCGGCCTTGCCGGCTGTGCAGCCGGACAGCAGCGCCCCGGAGGCGGTCGCCTGGAGGAGGTTGCGGCGAGAGATCGACATCGGCGCCACTTTAAGTCGTAATGTCTGATTTATCGCCCCGAGGTGGGTGGGGATCCCACGAATGCCGTATCGGCAGGGGCGGCACCCCTGCCATCATTGGGCCTCGCCCCCACGGCGCGGTCCGGCACCCCAGCCCGCGCCCGGCTGCCCGGTCCGGTGCCCTCCGCGGAGGGCGGCGCCCTCCAGGGGCGCGGGGAACTGCGCGCGCGACCAGCCACGACCGTCGTGTGGCGACGCACCGCAACCACCCCAGGGGCGCGGGGAACGGCGCGACCAGCCCCCACCGGGGCGCGGGTCGCCATCGTCCGAAAGGGGCTGTTCGGTCCGCTCCGGACCACCGGCGGGTGGTGGGTTGCCCGCGCCCACGCGGCGTCAGCCGCAGATCAGATGCGGCCCCGCGCCCCTGGGGGTGCCCGCTGCGGCGGGCGGCGGCCACCGGGGGCGCGGGGAACGGCGCGACCAGCCGTCGGCAAGGTGCACGTCGTCACCGTGCGAAAGCGGCTGTCCGGTCCGTGCCGGACCACCGGCCGGTGGTGGGCTGAGCGCACCCCTGGTGGTGCCCTCCGCGGCAGGCGGGGGTGGTTTCGGATGGAGGAGAGAGCAGTGGGGAGCCACTTGACATCGGCACCGCAGGAACCCGCGGGCCTGGCGCCCGCAGCGCGGGGGATGGGGTACGGGGAGGCGTTGCGGCGGCTCGCGGGGGCGCAGAAGGGCGCCAAGGGCGTGTCGTTGTACTCGCGGTACGTGAACCGGCCCGCCGGCCGCGTGCTCGCCGCGGGGGCGTACCGCGCGGGGTTGACGCCCAACCAGGTGACCCTGGTGAGCGCGGCCTTCAGCGGCAGCGGCATCGCCGCGCTCGCGGCGCTGGCGCCGTCGTGGGGGCTGGCGGTCGCGGTGTGGGGGGCGCTCGTCGTCGGGTTCGCCTTCGACTCGGCCGACGGGCAGCTCGCCCGGCTGCTCGGGGCGGGCGGGCCCGCGGGGGAGTGGCTGGACCACGTCGTGGACTGCGCGAAGATCACCGCGCTGCACGCGGCCGTGCTGATCACCTTCTACCGGCACTTCGCCCTGCCGGGCGACGGCTGGCTGCTGCTCCCGCTGGGCTTCCAGCTGGCCGCCGTGATGATCTTCTTCGGCGGCCTGCTCGCCGACAAGCTCAAGCCCAAGGCCCAGGCCAAGGCGGCCGCCCCGTCACGGCTGCGCGCCGTCGCCCTGCTCCCGGTCGACTACGGGGTCTTCTGCGCCGTCTTCCTGCTGCTCGGCAGCCAGGACGCCTTCCGCTACGCCTACCTCGTGCTCTTCGCGGTGCACGCCGTCTTCCTCGCGGCCTTCCTCACCAAGTGGTTCAGGGAGATCCGGCTCGCCTCGTGACCGCCGGCCGCGCGCGGCGTCAGCCCGTACCGGCGTCGAGGTGCCGTTCGAGGTCCTCCCACAGGTAGGTCTGGGTGAAGCCGGGCTCGGACAGGCCCGCCTCGCGGGCCTCCCGCTCGGTCAGCGGGCGCAGCCGCCCGGCGGCGGTCTCGGCCGCGCCGTGCGGCCCGAGGTTCGGGCGGTCCGCGCGCGGCGGGTGGAGGATCTCCGGCTCGGCGAAGGCGGCGGGCAGGTCGTCGTCGTGGCCGATGGTGGGCCAGCGGCCGGATCGTACGGCCTCGTCGTCGGCGTAGAGCGGGGTCGGGACGGGGGCCGGGTGGTGGGCGGCGGAGACCGGTTTGAGCGGGTGGGTGCCTTCGAACAGGCCGAAGGCGGTGCCGAAGTCGTCGCGGGCGAGCACGACGGCCAGGTGGTGCGCGCCGTCCGCGGCCGGGATCGCGACGACGTCGCCCGGGGCGGGGCGCCTGCGGGGCTTCGCCGCGGGCGCGGTGACGCCCTTGAGGCCAGACGCCCCCTCGGCCGCCCGCGGTCCGGCGGCGGCCAGGCCGCGGGCGACCAGGTCCGCGAGGTCGCCGAGGGCGGGTCTGGCGCCGTGCGCGTCGGCCAGGCCGTCGGCCAGGGCGGAGAGGACGTCCCCGGCGTCGGCGTAGACGCTGTCGTCCAGCTCGCCGGCACGGGACGCGGCGGGGCCGCGCGGGCGCGGGCGCGGGGTGAGGACGACGGGGACCGGTACGTCCCCGGCGAGCCGGTCGCGCAGCGATCCGGCGCCCCAGCCGAGGACTTCCAGAAGTTCGGCAACGGTCGGCGGCCTGCCCAGCGCGGCCGCGATCTCCCGGCCCAGCCGGGTGAGCTCGCGGGCCGCCGTCTCGTCGAGACCACCGTCGTCGGGCATGTGTGCACCTATCCGCAGTTGGACTTGAGCTGCTCGGCCTCGCGATATTCGGGCTCTTTGGACTGGGCCAGCGGCCGCTGGATGTTCCCGCGCCTGCCCTCCGGGCTGTTGCGGCCGATCACCAGGCCGTTCTTGAGCGCGGTGCGCACTTCCATCAGCCTGGCCTCGAAATACTCCCGGGTCCCGGCCTCGAAGACGAGGCGGTCGCCGTTGGCGAAGTCGAAGCGGTTCCCGTTGGCGCCGTGCCGGCGCATGAGGCCGGCGGCCGTCTCGCCCGGCCCGCACATGCCCGAATAGTAGATCCTCCCGGTCGCGTCGGTGAGGACGTAGTTGCGGTAGCCGGGGCGGCGCAGATAGGCCAGCCGGGTCTTGGTGATGTTGTGGACCAGGACGGCGAGGGCGCCGACGAAGTAGCACTCCGCGTCCTCGACGCCGAAGTTGTACGTCGTCTCCGGCTCGTCCAGGTCCACGCGGGTGACCGTGCGGACGACCGCCGCGCCGCCGTCGCGCCGCAGCAGCGCCGTGCCCGGCAGGAGCTCGTCGGCCTTGGTCCAGGCGCCGGTCGACGCGTCCAGGAACGGGTGCCCCGGTGTGGCCCGCAGCGTCTCGGAGCCGACGCCGACGTCCACCCACCGGGTGGTGCTGCCCCTGGTGACGCCCAGCACCCGCCGTACCACCACCCGCCCGGCCGCGAGGTCGTAGGCGTACACCCGCTGTCCCGGGCGGACGTCCTCGACGGCACGGGGTCCTGCCGGGGTGGCGACAGGTGTCCCGGCGGCGAAGCACAGGCCCACGTCGAGGTCCGGCTCGCCGGCCCGTGCCGGTTCGTGCCCGTCCTCGATGTGGACGTCGTCGTCGGTGACGCCCTCGGGAATCCGCTCCTCCGGCCCTGCCCGGCCGCCCGGGTCGGTGTCCTGGTCGTTGGCCGGGTCGTTCGTCCTGGGTTTGGCGTTCTCCTCGTCGGCGGGCACCGCGGTCCTCGTCTTCGGAGCGGCGGGCGGCGGCTCGACCGCTTTGCCGCCGCGGGCCGCCCTGCGTACGCGCTCGCCCACCGCGCTCAGGGCGCGGCCCAGCGCGGGGAAGCGTCTGAGCAGCGCCTTCACCGCGGACGACGCGGCGGCGCCGAGCAGCAGCAGCGCGATCATGAGGGCGGAGGCGATGGACGAGTCGGCGATGCGGCCGTAGTCGGTCTCGTTCTCCTCCTGCGGCACCGGGACGGGGCTGCGTCCCGACAGGTTGGACGCCGACTTGAGGATCGTGGCGACCTGCAGCGCCAGGTCGGTGGCGATGACGGCGGTGCCGATGCCGACCAGCGCCGCCTCGCCGGCCACCGGGGTGCCGAAGACCGACACGATGACGAAGACCGCCAGCGAGGCCTGCGCCACGATCGAGGCGGCGACCGCGACCAGCTCCCGCCCGACGCCGAGGACGTGGTCCCAGCCCTCGCTGCTGCGACCGGCCTTGAAGGCCTCCCAGGACGCGACGATCTCGTCCCACATCACCGGCAGGTGCCGGTAGACGGCGACACCGGGGACCAGCGCCTCGAACAGGCCGTCCTTGACCACCTCCCACCAGTTCTCCCTGAGGTAGTCGGCGCGGGCCGCCAGGTGGTCCTTGACGCCGTCCCAGTGCGTCGGCTCGGCCGTGTCGGCCACGGCCGCCTGCCGCTGTACGGCCGCCTGCCGCTGTACGGCCGGGGCGCCGCCGACCGCTGCCTGCGTCGTGCCGAGCCGGGGGGCCACGTGCTCGGCCAGCACCCCTTCCAGCAGGCCCGGCACCTTCGCGACCATGTCGCCGACGGCGGCCTTCGTCCCCTCCACCGCGGCCATCGGGTCGCGCACGATCGACATCAGCGCGGAGAGCGCGTTGTCGGCCATGAGCCGCAGGAACATCCGGACGGCTTCCGCCGCCTCCCTCACCTTCCTGACCGCCGCGTCCGCCGCCCGCCAGGCCGCGACGAGCCTGGCCTTCAGGGCGGAGGCCAGCGCGGCGACCCTGGCCCGCAGCCGCGCCACCAGGCCCGTGACGGCCGTCGCGAGCCTGCGGGCCAGGGCGTTGACGCGGGCGAGGCCCGCCTGGACGCGATCGCGCATCCAGGCCCCGGCCTCGCGTGCGGCACCGACCAGGCGCGCGCCGACCGCACGGGCGGCCGCGGCGATCTGCCCGGCGAAGGCCCGGATCCGGTCGCGTACGTAGGCCTGGGCGGCGTCCAGCAGGCCGTTGACGCGGTCGCGGACCGCCGACGCGATGGAGGTGACCGCGTCCCGGGCGTCGCTCCACCAGCTGCGCTGGACCGGCGCGCTCGCGCCGCCGTCGGTGCCCGCGCCCTTCCCGGCCAGTTCGGCGTCCGCCTGCGACCTGGCCTGGGCCATCCGCGTCGAAATCTCGCCGCCGGCGCCCCCGGCAAGGGCGTTGGCGGTGCCGGAGAAGTCGGTGACGGCCGCGGCGCCGGCGGCCTGCGTGGCGTCACGGCGTTCGGCGACGGCCGCGGACGTGGCGGCCCTTTCCTCGACCTGCGCGGCTGTCGCGGTCCGCTGCTCGGCCAGGACGGCGGCGTCGGAGGCCGCGCAGTGCGCGGCGGCCTCGGCGTCGTGGACGGCGGTCGCCGCCTGCGCCTGCGCCGACGCCTCGGCGAGCGCGGCCTGCAGCGCGGGACCGCGGGCCGCCGTCAGCTCACGTGCCACCTCCGGCTCCAGAGCGGGCGCGGCGGGCGCGGCGGGCGCGGCGGGCAGGCCCGCGACGTCGGCCGCCAGCGGGGTGCGCGGGAGGGCGGCGGCCGGCTCGGTCGGGGCGAGCGCGGTGGCGCCGAAGTCCCCGGCGATCACGGCGGCGGCGCTCGTGGCGACCCCGCCGAGCTGCTCGGACGCGGATCCGGCGATCGCGGCGACCTGCGCGGGGTCGGGGGCCGCTCCGGGCGTGACGGCCGGTGCCGGGGCCACGGGGGGCGGGGCGGCGGTCGGGGCCGCGGC
Source organism: Streptomyces sp. NBC_00433 (assembly GCA_036015235.1). Lineage (NCBI taxonomy): Bacteria > Bacillati > Actinomycetota > Actinomycetes > Kitasatosporales > Streptomycetaceae > Streptomyces > Streptomyces sp. NBC_00433. The sequence continues at coordinate 6,877,211 of CP107926.1, forward strand.
GGGGGTGGCGGTGGCCAGGCCGGTCGGCATGACGCCCTGCGGGAGGGCCGCGGTGCCCGCCGCCGCGACGTCGGTGAGGATTCCGGGCAGGCGGCCGGCGGCGGCGCCGAGGGCCGCGGCGGCGTCGAGCGGTGACGGGGTGGGGGTGAGGAATTCCGGCCCGCCCGAGCCCGCGGGCGCCGCGGTGGACGGCACCGCGGACTGCGGGCCCGCGGACGGCGGTCCGGAGTGGCCGGGCGGCGGGGCGACCACCGGTGCGGCCGGGGCGGGAGCCGCCACGGGCGGTACCGGCAGCCCCGCCTGGCCGCCCCCCGAACTCCCCGAAACGAGCCTGGACACCGCGCGGTTGCCGACCGCGCGCTGGAGCCGCAGCATCGCCGCGGCGGGCGTCCCCGACGGCCTCGGCGTCCTGGCGCCCACGGCCGCCCCGGGCGGCTTCGCGGCCTTGGCCTCCGCGGCCGTCAGCGGCGGTTTCGCGGCGGTGGCATGGGCGTCTCGTCCCGCGAGCGGTTGCCGGTCGGGGGACTCGCCGTGGTCGTGGGTCATCCCCCTGCCCTGGGCCGACTCCGCCGGACCTGTCGCACGCTGTCGCCCATGTGCCTGGCACCTCGCAGCAACTCATCGGCCATGAAGGGCATGTTCGGGCCAAATTTCGTCCAGCGAGGCCGTCGCGGCAAGGCCGCGCAAGCGCGGGTTCGGGCAGCCGCCACGGCCCGAACGGGCAGACCCCGGGGCAGCACCCCGCCGCCGCCCCGCGCGCAGGTGTGTCGCGACGGGCGGCGGAAGTCCCCCTCGGCGGCCGTCAGTTCGGCAGGGCCTCGGGCGGCCTGGCCGGCTGCGCCAGCACGTCGAGCGCCCGGCGCAGCTGGGTGCTCGACGTGTGGACGGTGTAGGGGAAGTAGACGACCTCCACGCCCACCGCCGCGAAGTCCCGCTCCAGGCGCAGGCCCTTCTCCGTGCCGCGCCAGTCGTCGCCCTTGAAGAGCACGTCGAACCTGACCTGGCGCCAGGTCTCCACCTTGTCCGGCACCGTCTCCACGAAGGCGGCGTCCACGAAGCGGATGCTGCGGACGATCTCCAGGCGCTCGATCAGCGGCACCACCGGGCTGCGCCCCTTGGCGAGCTGGGCCATCTCGTCCGAGACGACCCCCGCCACCAGGTAGTCGCACTGGCTGCGGGCGTGCCGCAGGATGTTGAGGTGCCCGACGTGGAAGAGGTCGTAGACCCCCGGTGCGTAACCGACCCGATGTGCCATGACACGACCCCCCAGTCGTACAAAAAGGCGTACAACGCTTCACGGCGTTGCGGAGTCTCAGACGATAGCCGGGCCACCGCGCGGTCAAGCGGCGATTTGCCAAAGTCCGACGGTTGGCAAGACCGGGCGTGATGCCCTGGTGAACGGCTAGTGTGGGCAGTTGTTCGTCTGTGGGTTGTTCGTCTGGGGGGAAGGAACACTCCGTGGCCGTTTCCGCCACGCGCCGCCGGCTGCTGCTGGTCTCGACCAACTACGCGCCCGAGCACGCCGGAATAGGTCCCTACGCCACCCAGATCGCCGAGCACTGGGCGGTCGGCGGCGCCGAGGTGCACGTGCTCGCCGGGATGCCGCACTATCCGGCGTGGCGGGTCGACCCGGCCTACGCGGGGGTGTGGCGTACGGAGGAGGAGCGCGCGGGAGTGCGGGTGCACCGGCGGCGGCATACGGTCCCGCCGCGGCAGACCGCCCTGCGCCGGGCGCTGTTCGAGGCGTCGGTGCTCGGGCACGGCCTGCTGGCCCCGCCCGCGATGGGCAGGCCCGACGCGGTCGTCGCCCAACTCCCCAGCCTGGCGGGCGGAATCATCGGCGCCCGGCTGGCCCGCCGCCACGGGGTCCCGTATGTCCCCGTCGTGCAGGACCTGATGGGCGCGGCGGCCAGGCAGAGCGGGATACGCGGCGGCGACCGGGTCGCCTCCGTGGCCGGGGCGGCGGAGTCCTACGCGCTGCGCCGGGCGACCCTGGTCGGCGTGATCCACGAGACCTTCGTGGCGAAGGTCGCCGCCCTCGGCGTGCCCGAGGAGCGCATACGCCTGGTCCCCAACTGGTCGCATGTGCAGAGCCCCTCGCGCCCCCGGGAGGAGACGCGCGCCCGGCTCGGCTGGCGGCCCGGACAGACGGTGCTGCTGCACTCGGGCAACATGGGCCTCAAGCAGGGCCTGGAAGTCCTCGTCGAGGCGGCCAGGCTGGACCCCGGACTGCACGTCGTGCTCATGGGCGACGGCAACCAGCGGGACAAGTTGCGGGAGGCGGCAGGCGGCCTGCCCAACCTGCACTTCGCACCGCCCGCCGACGACGCCGAATTCCCCGACGTGCTGGCCGCGGCCGACGTGCTCGCGGTCACCCAGCGGGCCTCGGTGCTGGACATGAGCATCCCCTCCAAGCTCACCTCCTACTTCGCCGCAGGGCGCCCGGTGCTCGCCTCGGTCGCCGCGGCGGGAGGCACCGCGCAGGAGGTCGAGAGGTCGGGCGCCGGCCTGGTGGTCGCACCGGAGGATCCGCGCGCCCTGCTGGACGCGGTGCGCGCACTGGCCGATGATCCTGACAGGGCCGATGCGCTGGGGGCGCGCGGGCCGCTCTACGTACGTGAACACCTGAGCCGCGAGGCGGGCCTCGCGCGGATCGACGCGCTGCTCGCCGAGGCGCTCGGGGAAGCCGCCGGAGTGGAGCCGGCGGAGGCGCCGCGGGAAGCGGCGGCAGCCGGCGCCGCGGCGCCCGGCGCGGGGGATGACGAGGGGGCAGGAGCCAAGTGACCGACGTGACGCGTGCGGAGCAGCAGCCGCAGGACGAACCCGACCTGCTGCGCGACCAGTTCCGCCAGCTGATCCGCTACCGGACGCTGCTGGTGGTCGGGTTGCTGATCGGACTGCTCGGCGGCGCCTACCTCGCCTTCAGCGGCGCCGACACCTACACGGCGACCAGCGAGGTGCGGGTCAAGGCCGCCATCGAGGACCCCTTCGTGGCCGGGGCCACCGCCGACAAGAACATCGACATCGGCACCGAGCGGCAGAGCGCGCTCAGCAGCATCGTCGCCGACGCGGCCGCCAAGACGGCGGGGGCGCCGGTCACGACGATGTCGAAGTGCCTCCAGGTGACCAACCCGCCCAACACCCTGGTGCTCCGCTTCACCTGCACGGCGGGCAGCGCCCAGCACGCGGCGGACTGGGTGAACGCCTTCACCAAGGCCTACCTGGACGACCGGCAGGCCGGGACCAAGGACACCGTCACCCGCATGGTGGCCAGTTACCAGTCGCAGCTCGACCCGATGGTCACCCAGCGCAACGACCTGCTCGACCAGATCGCCCATGCCAAGACCAGCCAGGTCGTCGGCACCCTGGTCTCCTCGCAGACCAACCTGCTCAGCCGGATCACCGAACTCAACGCCGACATCAGCGGCTTGCGCGCGCTGGACACCACACCCGGCCTGGTCATCAAGCCGGGCGTCAGGCCCGACGCGCCCTCGGGACCCGGGCTGCCGATGATGCTCGCCCTCGGCGTCGTCGTCGGCATCGCGCTCGGCCTGCTCCTCGCCTGGGTGCGGCTGGTCTTCGACCCGACCGTACGCAGCGACGGCGAGGTCACCCGCACCCTGGGCGCCCCCGTGCTCGGCACCCTGCCCCGGCTGCGCGGCCGCACCGCCACGGGCGCCTCCGCCGACGGCCTGCTCGCGGGCGGGCGCGGCGACGGGCGGCTCGCCGAGGAATACCGGGCGGTCGCCTTCCGCCTCACCCGCGACAAGCGCTTCTCCGAGCGGCGCCGGCTGCTGGTCGTCGCCCCGCGCGGCACCGGCGAGACACCCGCCGCCGTCGCCGTCAACCTGGCCGCCTCCTTCGCCGAGATGGGCATGGAGGTGCTGCTCGTCGAGGCCGACCTGCGCACCCCCGCGCTGTCCGCCCGGCTGCGCACCGCGGACGGTGCCAGGCCCGGCTGGGCCCGGACTCCCGGGCTCGGCGAGGGCGGTTGGCCCGCGGGGCTGCAAATGCCCATCGACGCCGGGGAGTCCGGGTCCTTCGACCTGGTGCCCGGCCGCAGGGTGCGCAATGTCGCCCGCGCCCTGACCTCCGCACCGGCCGGGCGGCTCTTCGCCGAGGCGGACGAGCCCGGCTCCGTCGTCGTCGTCCTCGCGCCGCCCGTCCTCGCCTACGCCGACGCCGTCGCGCTGGCCGACCGCGTCGACGGCGTCGTCGTGGTGTGCGACCCGCGGGCCGTGCACCGCGTCGACCTGGAGCGTGTACGCGAGCTGATCGACGCCGCGGGCGCCGCCGTCCTGGGCGTCGTCCTGCACTCCGCCGAGCCCGGCACCCGCCGCCGCTTCGGCTTCACCCGCGCATCGCGCCCCGCGGCCCCGCCCGCCCCCGCCGCCCGCCGCGACGGCGACCTGCCCCAGGAGGCCACCACACCGCCCGAGCGGCACCCGGTCCCTTGACAGGCCCCGCCCCGCGGCAGCCAGCCGCGGCCGGGGCCGTCCCCCAGGACCCGCAGGACGCCGCCGCGGACGGCGCCGCGGGAGCCGCTCCCGGCGGCGACCAGGAAGAAGGTGCCGCGGGCATCGGCTCCAAGGCCGCCATCGTCAGCTCGGTGGCCGACCAGGGAGTGGCCGCCCTCACCAACATCATCGTGCTGGTGGTCGCCGCCCGGCTGTCGAGCGCCGCCGGCTTCTCGGTCTTCTCGATGGTCTACATGATCTTCACCGTGCTGCTCGGCGTCGGCGTGTCCTACGTCGGTCAGGCGCTGGTGCTGGAGCGCGGCACCGAACGCGTACGGGCCGCCTGCCGGTCCGCGGCCACCTTCACCGCGGTCGCCTCCACCACGATCGGCCTGGCGATGGCCGTCGGCCTCGGCCTCGCCGACGGCGCGACCGCGCACGGGCTCGCCGTGCTCGGCCTGGTCCTGCCGATCGTGCTCACCCAGGACGGCCTGCGCTACTGCTTCTCCGCGCTGCGGCTGCCGCACTACGCCCTGGTCGGCGACACCGTACGGCTGCTGGTCGCGGTGCCCGCGCTCGCCGTGCAGCCGCACGGGGCCGGTCCTGAGCGGCTGGTCGCCGTGTGGGGGCTGTCCGCGCTGCCCGCGCTGCTGGTGGCCGCCGCGCTGCTGTGGCCGCGGATCAAGGGCGCACCGCTGGACCTGCGGAAATTCCTCCGCCGGGGGCACCTCGGGCAGCGCTTCGTGGTCGAGTTCGGCGTCGGCAATGCCACCAGCCAGCTCGCCGTGGTCGGGCTCGGCCTCTTCGCCGCGCCGCTGGCCGTCGGCGCCCTGCGCGGCGCCACCACGCTCTTCGGCCCGATGAACGTCCTGTTCAACTCCGCCACCGCCTTCGGCCCGCCCCTGCTCAACCGGGTGCGCGACGCCGACGGCAAGGTCCGCGCCACCGCCGTGCTGGCCGTCGCGCTCGCCTGGGTCGCCGTGGTCTGGACGGTCGTGCTGATGCTGCTGCCCGACAGCGTCGGCCGCCAACTCCTCGGCGACACCTGGGCCGCGTCCTCCGGCCTGCTCGCCGCGTCCGGCAGCCAATACGCCGGCATCGCGCTGGGCACCAGCGCCCTGCTCACCCTGCGGGTGCTGCAACCCAAGGCGACGCTGCCGATCCAGGTGGTCTTCTCCCTCGCCTCCGTCGCCTTCATGCTCGGCGGCTACCGCATCGACGGCGTCTACGGGGCCGCCTGGGGCCTGTGCCTGGGCTCCGCCCTCAAGGCCGCCGCCCTGTGGCTGCGGATCGCCGCGCACCGCCGCCGCCCGGCACCCGCCGCCGGGCAGCAGGCCCAGGGCGGCACCGGCGAGGCCGTCACCGCAGGATCTTCCGCCGGTCCTCGCTGAAGGTGGTGACCAGCGCCAGGCACACGGCGGCGATGCCGATACGCCCCGACGCCTGGAGCAGCGGGCCGCGCAGCAGGATGAACGAATACCCGCACACCAGCGGGATCACCACCGCCATCACCGTGCCGGGCCGCCCGTCCTCCAACGTCCGCTGCGCATAGCGCCGGTCGCCCCGCGCGCACAGGTAGCCCAGCGCGAGGAAGCCGCCGGTCATCCCCACCGGGCCGAAGTCCAGCCACAGTTCGGCCCACAGCGGCGACGACAGGTTGGTGTTGGTCATGCCCATCCACTGGCCGACCTGCACCCCGGAGTCCAGCGGTTTGCCGTGCCAGATCGAGCGCGGCACGAAGAAGAAGACGTCGGCGGCCAGTTGCCGCCCGTGCGAGTGCCCCTTGCCCGAGTGCACGAAGGTCAGGGTGTTCGCGAACATCCCTACCTGGTCGTAGTCCTTGATGGTCAGCGGTTCGAGGACCGACGTCGTCTCCACCGGGTGGTAGCCGCCGGAGTCGTAGCGGAAGCGGTCGAGGAAGGGGAAGAGCAGCAGCGCGGCCACCACCCCGGTGACCAGCGCGGCGCGGTACATCACCGGGCTGCGCGGGAAGGCGGTGAAGAGCAGCGAGAACACGACGGTCAGGAACCAGTAACGCGGGTTCGAGATCGGGTTGTTGACGATCACGTTGACCACGACCAGGCCGCCGAGCGCGGCGATCGCCAGCGGGGTGCGCCGGGCCACCCGGGAGGTGATCATCCAGCGCACCAGGAACAGCAGCGCCAGCAGGGCCGGTACGGTCCCGAAGCCGCGGATGAAGGCCGAGCCGACATGGCTGTCGCCGCCGCCACCGGCCAGGCCGCTGGACTGCACGGACTCGCTGATCGCCTGGCGGCTGGTGAAGAAGACGGCGGGGCCGCCGAGTTTGGCGATCGAGATCGCGCTGCCCATGTAGGCCACCGCGATGAGCAGCCACAGCCTCCGGCGGGACACCTGCGCGGGCGGCCGAGCCCGCCGCGGCTTCGCCGCAGGGCGGTGGCGGGCCAGCAGCGCGCCGACGTCGAAGGCGACGCACCCCAGCAGGACCAGGGCGATCGCGGTGGTCGTGTCGGACCGCGGCCCGACCACCGGCGTCGGGACCTGGCCGATCACCTCCTGCGCCAGCGGGGCGACGCCCATGGCGACATAGACGAACAGCCAGAAGGCGCCCTGGATCAGGCGGCGGCGGGGTGTCAGCACGATGGCGGCGAGACGGCCGCCGGCGTAGACGGTGAGGATGAGTTGCAGCCAGTACGCAGCGTCGCGGACGCCCGTGCCCGGCTGCGTCATCACGTAACCGGGGAGGAAGCCGACGAGGGCCAGCGCCAGGGGTACGGACAGGGCGCGGGACAGTGCCGCGCGGGGCACAGAGGCGGTTGCCCTCGCGGGCGGCACCGTGCGCGGGCTCGCGCTGAGCGTCACGCCTCCACCACCCCTCTCACGGGGGGAGTCTATTCCGGCCGCCCTGCCGCCGTGGCCTGTCTCTCCGTTCTCCCCCAGAGCTTCGCCTGGGGGTACCCCCACGAGCCCCTGGGTGCTTGCCACTCGCGGTGGCCGTTCGCCTTTCCGGCCTCTTCGGCGGGGCGCGGGTGACAAAAGGGCGGAAGGGGCGCGGGGAGGGGCGTACCCGGATAGGGTGCGGGCAAGGGGAAGGGGAAAGCGTGCGGGTCTTGCATGTGGTCACGTTGCACACGCCCACGAACGACTTCGGCGGCCCGACAAGGGTCGCCCTCAACCTGTGCAAAGGCCTGCGCCGCAAAGGCGCGGACGCACGGATCGCCACGCTGGGCGACAAGTTCAGCGGGCCTCTGCCCACGGAAGTGGAGGGCGTGCCCTCCTTCGTGCACCAGGCACGGCACGTGCTGCCGGCGTTCGAGGTCAGCGGGATCACCTCGCCGGCGCTGCTGCGGCAGGCCCGCCGCATGGTGAAGGCCGCGGACGTCGTCCATGTGCACCTGATGCGGGACCTGATCACGCTGCCCTTCGCCCTGGTCGCCCTGGAAGCGAAAGTGCCGCTCGTGGTGCAGACGCACGGGATGATCGACCCGACGGAGAAGCTGTTCGCGAAGGCCGTCGACGTGCTCGGCATGAAGCGGGTGCTGCGGCGGGCGGACGCGATCCTGCACCTGACGGAGATGGAGCGGGACGGCGTCCAGGCGGTCGTGCCGGGGACGCCGCTGCACACCTTCCACCGGCTGGTGAACGGGGTGACACCGCAGGACGCGCGCCCGCCGCGGGGCGATCGCCCGCCGACGGTCCTCTACCTGGCCCGCGTGCAGAAGCGGAAGCGGCCCGAGGACTTCGTCAACGCGATGCCGACCGTGCTCGCGGAGTATCCGGACGCCCGCTTCGTGCTGGCCGGCCCGGACACCGGCGATCTGACCGGGCCCATGCGGAAGTTGGCGGCGGACCTGGGAGTGGCGGGGTCGCTGGAGTGCGTGGGCGCGCTCGGGCACGACGAGGTGCTGGAGCGGCTGCGGGCGGCGGACGTCTACGTACTGCCGTCCGTGGTCGAGCCGTTCGCCGTGTCGATCCTGGAGGCGATGTCGGTGGGGCTGCCGGTGGTGGTGGCCCGCACCGGCGGGCTGTCGCCGGACGTGGCGGCCGCGGGCGCGGGCCGGGTCACCGACAGCCTGCCGGACGCGGACAACGGGCCGCTGGTCGGCCGGGCGGTGCTCGAACTGCTCGACCCGGCCGCCAACGAGCGGGCGTCCCTGGCCGCCCGGCAGCTGGTCCACGACCGCTTCTCGATCGACGCGGTCGTCGACACGCTGCTGGACGTCTACACCGGCGTCATGGCCCCAGGCGGCGCTGTTCACGGGTCTTGAGCCCGATCTGCCAGCGGTAGAAGCTCATCGCGAGGGCGTAGTCCAGGCCTGCCCTGCCGTCGAGGAAGCCGCGCTTGTAGACATAGGCGTAGCCGAAGGACACCAGCGGTTTGAAGGGCACCTTGTGGAAGATCCGGCCCTGCCGGGTCTTCACCTTCCTGATCTGCTCCTTGACCTGGGGGTTGAGTTCGAGCCAGGCCTCCCAGTCGGAGTAGCGGTTGTGCCGGTCGAACCAGGTGCGCACCGGATCGAGGTCCTCGTGCTCGATGGGGGAGCGCAGCCGGGCGGCCGACGCGGCCACCGGCTGGTAGTGGCCCTCCTGTTCGCCCATGCCCGGCGCGTCGAGGTCGCCGACCTCGGGGAAGCGGCAGCGGGTGCGGTCCATCAGGGCGCGCTTGACGATGGTGTAGCCGTGCCGCAGCCGCTTCCCCGCGAACCAGTAGCCCAGCGGGATGTCGAAGGCCGCCACCGACGGCGGGCCGCCGGCGAACACCGACCGCAGTTCGCCGAGCAGTTCGGGGCTGGGCGTCTCGTCGCCGTCGAGGAAGAGCAGCCACGGGATCTCCGGGTGGACGTGGTCCAGGCACCACTGCTTCTTCTTCGGGTAGCGGCCGTCCCAGGTGTAGTCGACGGTCTCCGCGCCCAGTTCGGCGGCGATCTTGCAGGTGTCGTCGGTGCTGTGCGAGTCGACCACGACGACGGCCTGGACGTGGCCGATGACCGACGACACCGTACGGGCGATGTTCTCGGCCTCGTTCTTGGTCGGTATCGCCACGACGAGCGGCAGTCTGTCCATCTGGTCCATCTGGTCCATGCGGTCCATCAGGCCCCTCCGTTGGCCAGCCAGGCATAGCACCCGCTGGAGGTGATGCCGCGCGCGGCGGCCGGTACGGTCATCCGGGCCGTGCCGCCCGACGCCAGGGTGGCGCCGTTCGCGCCGGTGACCCGCCAGGAGCAGGACGACGACGTGTGCGGGGCCCGGTAGCTGCCGGGCGCGACGGCCTTGCCGGGCACGGTCTTGCCGGCGACCTTGAAATTGCCGTCGCCGAAGCCGCGCCGTGCCGTGTCGATGACGGACTGCTGGTCGGGGCACAGGGCGCTGACGGCCGCCGCGGCGCCGGACATGCTGATGTCGCCGGTGACGATCGCGGTGGCGGCCGCGTCCTTGTCGATCTTCGCGGTACGGGTCAGCCGGTCGCAGATCTCCTGGCCGCCCTCCAGCACCGCCGCCGGGTCGGTGCCCTGCGGGACCCGGCCGGACAGGTACGACTTCTGCTCCGTGGTGAAGCTGCCGCCGCCGGGCGGGGTGAGCTCGGCGTCCGGCACCTTGGGGGCGTCGGCCGCGGAGCCGGGCGCCTCGGTGGCGGCCGGGTCGCCCGGCGGGGCGCTGGAGGCCGTGGTGGTGGTCGTGGAGCCCGCGGAGCCTGCCGCGGAGCCCGCCGTGGTGCCCGTCGAGGGGGCCTGGGCGGGGGCCGGCACCGCGGCGGCCGGGCCGGCGCCGGCCTTGCTGCCGCCGCCGCCCCCCGAGCCGCAGCCGCCCAGCAGCAGCGCTGCCGCCGCCGTCACGAGGACGGCGGCGACAGCGGCCGGGCGGCGCCGGGGGTGACCCCGGAGGAAGCCCTGGTGGAAGGTCATCAAGCGGTCCCGAGGGCGTAGTGGTCGGCGATCTGCGCCGGGGTGAGCACCGTCGGGTAGACGGCCGCCTCGTCGATCGAGCCCGCGAAGTACGCGCTCGACGGCTCGGACGGCCAGCCGCCCAGGCTGTCGTAGCCGATGTGCCAGTAGCCGGCGTAGTTCTGGCTGGTGGTGACCGTCGGGTCGGACGCTTGGAGCACGCCGTCCACGTAGAGCTTCATCCCGTCGGTCCCCTGGGTGGCGACGGCCAGGTGCCAGGAGCCGTCGTTGTACGCGTCCGGGCTGGTGACGATCCGGGTCGCGCCGGTGTAGACGCCGAAGATCAGCCTCCCGTTGTTGGCCATGTAGATGTGCTTGTCGTAGTTGCCGCTGGCGTGCGTCGAGTTGTTGCCGAAGCCCATCAGCTTGCCGCCCGAGGTGGTCGTCGTCCTGAACCATGTCTCGATGGTGTACTGCGTGGGCGTCGGGTGCGGCCGGTCGCTGTAGGTCCACTGCGTCGAGCCGTTGAAGGTGTACGCCTTGGAGCCCGGCACCGCGCCCGGCGTCACGCCGTGCACCGGGCCGCCGAGGCTGATCCCGCTGTCGTCACCGGGCGAGGAGTCCGCGTTGTAGGACCCGGAGGCCGCGTCGTAGCGCCAGTAGAGGGTCGCCCCGTCGGCGAGCACCCGGGTCGGGTAGGCCTCCGCCGACGTCGGCACGGTGGCGGAGGCGTTGGGCGACAGCGCACCGGTGTTGGTGCCGTCGCTCGCCGAGACCCGGTAGGTGTACTTGACGCCCGGCGTGACATTGGTGTCGGTGTAGGTGAGCTGCGGGCGGACCCACGGCAGGGAGCTGCCGGCCACGGTGTAGACCGGGGTGGTGCCGCCGTTGCGGTAGACCCGGTAGGTCAGCAGGCCGTCGTCGGTGTCGGTGCTCGACTGCCAGCTGACCTTCACCGAACCGGGGTCGACGCTGGTCACCGAGGTCTGCGGCAGCGTCGGAGCCCCGGTGTCCGGGCCGCTGGCGAAGCGCGTCAGGCCCTGCTGCGCCGCCCCGTTGACGGTGGTGAACTCGCCGCCCACCCACAGGTAGTCGGTGCCGCCGGAGGAGGCCAGCGCCATCACCCGCGGCCCGATCTTCTCGCCGATGCCGTCGTTGGTGTCGGGGAACCACGCCAGCAGGTGCGGGTCGTCCACCGACTCGGCCAGCAGGTGCTTGCGCACCGAGTCGGGGTATTCGCCCATGCTGGAGCAGTCGTGGGCGTGGCTGCCGCTGTAGAGCACGGTCTGGTAGACCGACAGCGACTGCGTGGCGCCCAGGCAGTTGTCCCGCCAGACCTGGTTGAAGTCGGTGAGGCTGAAGCGGATGCGGCCGTCGAAGACGCCGCCGCCGGTGCCCTCGTTGGCGGTGTAGAAGCTGTTGCTCGCCGCGTCCACGATGATGTCCTTGGTCACCGAGGTCGCGTCGATGAAGCCGGTCGGATACGCCTTGACCAGCGCGCCCGTCGCGGTGTCGACCACCGCGAGGGAGTGCGAGTCGACCCCGTCGACGGTGTCGAAGTCGCCGCCCAGGATGGCGTCCTGGCCGTCCGGGGTGATCGCGAGTGCCCTGCCCGGGTTGTCCGCTGCCGGCGCCCACGGCAGCAGCGCGCCCGCGGTGCTGACCGCCGCGTAGCGGCCCCTCGCCTGGCTGTTGACGGAGGTGACGTCACCGCCGAAGAAGACGGTGTCCGCGGTCGCCTCGACGGCCCGCACCGTGCCCGACACCCCGGGGTGGAAGGTCGCGCTGACGGTGCAGGTGTCCAGGTCGATCGCGGCGAGGCTGCTCACCCCGACCCCGTTGACCTGGCCGAAGAAGCCGCCCGCGTAGAGGGTCTGGCCGTCGGGCGAGACGGCCAGCGCGCGGACCGTCGCGTTGTTCGAGCCGACGGTGAAATTCAGCTGGCAGCCCGCCGGTCGGCCGGTGGCCGCGTTGAAGGCGGCGAAGTTCGCCACCGCCGTCTCGTTGGTCCCGGCCGCGGATCCGGCCGGCCGTATCGCGGAGAAGGTGCCCGCGGTGTAGACGATGCCGTTCGCCTGGGCCATCGCCCAGACGACGCCGTTGGTCTGATACGTGCTGAGGTTGTCGGCGGTCAGCCCGACAGGTGGTTGGAGCGCGGTCGCCGATGGTGACGACAGTGCTCCCAGTGTCGCGGCCGCCAATATGGCAGCAGCCGTGAACACCGGCCATTTACGCATGAGTTGTCCCCCAAGCCCCCTGATGTGCAACGGCCGTGGACGGCCGTCGTGGTGCACGGCAGAGTAGGGCGTTCCGCTTGTCGCGGTCTGCCTTTTTGCCGAAACCGGTGAAGTACGGTGACGTTGTCCGATATGGGATCATCTGTCGATTCGCACGGTCGCGCCCGCCAACTGGTCGGCGACCTGCCGGATGTCGGCCTCGACCATGATCCCGGCCAGGTCGGCGACCCGCACCTTGGGCTCCCAGTCCAGCAGGTCGCGGGCCTTGGCCGCGTCGCCGATCAGCGCGTCGACCTCGCTGGGGCGCTCGTACTTGGGGTCGTAGCGGACGTACTGCGTCCAGTCCAGGTCCGCGTGGCCGAAGGCGACCTCGACGAACTGACGCACGGTGGCGGCCTCGCCGGTCGCCACCACGTAGTCCTCCGGCTCGTCGCGCTGCAGCATCCGCCACATGGCGTCCACGTACTCCGGTGCGTAACCCCAGTCGCGGACCGCGTCGAGATTGCCCAGATACAGCCGGTCCTGCAGGCCCGCCTTGATCCTGGCCACCGCCCGGGTGATCTTCCTGGTCACGAAGGTCTCACCGCGGCGCGGCGACTCGTGGTTGAAGAGGATTCCGTTGACGGCGTACATCCCGTACGCCTCCCGGTAGTTGACCGTCGCCCAGTAGCCGAAGACCTTCGCGCAGCCGTACGGGCTGCGCGGGTGGAAGGGGGTGTGCTCGTTCTGCGGGGGCGGGGCGGAGCCGAACATCTCCGAGGACGAGGCCTGGTAGATCCGCGCCTCCGTGCCGCTGGCGCGTACCGCCTCCAGCAGCCGCAGGGTGGACAGGCCGGTCACGTCACCGGTGTAGAGCGGCGCGTCGAAGGACACCCGGACATGGGACTGGGCGCCGAGGTTGTATATCTCGTCAGGTCGCAGGTCGCGCAGCAGGTTGACCAGTGCCACACCGTCGGTGAGGTCGGCGTGGTGCAGGACGAACGACCGGTTCTGGGCCTGCGGGTCCTGGTAGATGTGGTCGATACGCTCGGTGTTGAAGCTCGAAGAGCGCCGGACGATGCCGTGCACGGTGTAGCCCTTGTCCAGCAGCAGTTCGGCCAGATAAGAGCCGTCCTGCCCGGTCACGCCGGTGACGAGCGCGGTCTTGCCCACACGTTCCCCCAAAGTGGTCTCGGTTCAGGTCCACACGAATGCGGAATTAACGTCCGAACGGTCGAAGTCTGGTGACACAATGCCGTTCATGACGGAACTACTTCCGGAAGGCGCCCGGGTCTTCGTCGCGGGCCACCGAGGCCTCGTCGGCTCCGCGGTGGTCCGCCGCCTCACCGCCGAGGGCCATCCTGTACTGGTCCGCACGCGTGCGGACCTGGACCTGCGCGACCCGGCGGCCACTGCCGCCTGGCTGCGCCAGGTCCGCCCCGACGCGGTGGTGCTCGCCGCCGCCAGGGTCGGGGGGATCATGGCCAACTCGACCCACCCGGTGCAGTTCCTCGAGGACAACCTGCGGATCCAGCTGAGCGTCATCGCGGGCGCCCACGCCGCCGGCGTGCGGCGGCTGCTCTTCCTCGGCTCCTCCTGCATCTACCCGAAGTTCGCCCCGCAGCCGATCCGCGAGGACGCGCTGATGACCGGCCCGCTGGAGCCGACCAACGAGGCCTACGCGCTCGCGAAGATCGCCGGGATCGTCCAGGTCCAGTCCTATCGCAGGCAGTACGGGGCCGCGTACATCTCGGTGATGCCCACCAACCTCTACGGGCCGGGCGACAACTTCGACCTGGCCACCTCGCACGTGCTGCCCGCCCTGATCCGCCGCTTCCACGAGGCAGCGCGGGACGGCGCACCGGAGATCACGCTGTGGGGCAGTGGCACCCCGCGACGCGAATTCCTGCACGTGGACGACCTCGCGGCGGCCTGCACCCTGCTGCTGCGCGACTACGACGCCGACGAACCGGTCAACGTCGGCTGCGGCGAGGACCTGACGATCCGCGAACTCGCCGAGACCGTCGCGGACGTGGTGGGCTACCGCGGCCGGATCGGCTGGGACACCGCCAAGCCCGACGGCACCCCGCGCAAACTCCTCGACGTCTCCCGGCTGTTCGCGCTCGGCTGGCGCCCGCTGATCGGCCTGCGGGACGGTGTCGCGGCCGTGCACGAGCAGTGGCGCGCGCAGGCCGAGGGCGTGGGAGGGACGGCGGCCGCCGGGTCTGAGCCGGACCCGGGCGTGGAGCCCGCGGCGGCCCACTAGTAGGCCCCCCGGCCGTCGACCACGGCCCGTACCGTACGGGTCATGACCTCCAGGTCGCCGGCCAGCGACCAGTTGTCCACGTAGCGCAGGTCCAGCGCCAGCGTCTCGTCCCACGAGAGGTCGGAGCGCCCGCTGACCTGCCACAGGCCGGTGATCCCCGGCTTGACCGCGAGCCGCCGCAGCGCCACCTCGTCGTAGCGGTCCACCTCCTCGGGCAGCGGCGGCCGCGGTCCGACCAGCGACATCTCACCGCGCAGCACATTGACCAGCTGCGGCAGTTCGTCCAGCGAGCAGCGCCGCAGCAGCCGGCCGATCGCGGTGACCCGCGGATCGCGGCGCATCTTGAACATCAGCCCGTCGTGCTCGTTGGCGCCGATCTGCTCCAACTCCTGCTTGCGGGACTCGGCGTCGGCCACCATCGTGCGGAACTTCCACATCGTGAACCGCCTGCGATGCCGCCCGCAGCGCACCTGCCGGTGGAAGGCCGGCCCCGGCGACGTCAGCCTGATGGCGAGCGCCACCACGCAGAACACCGGTGCCAGCAGCAGCAGTCCGAGCGCCGCGCTCGTACGGTCGAGCACCGACTTCAGCGCGACCTGCACGCCGTGCCTGACCGGCGGCGCTATGTGCAGCACCAGCAGCCCGGCGGGCGCGTCCAGACCGACCCGGTTCACCTGCACGTCGATCAGGCCGGGCAGCAGCGCCACCGGCAGCCCCGCGTCGTGCAGGCACCACGACAGCCGCCGCAGCCGCTCCGCCGACAGCCGCGGCCCCGGCGCCACCAGCACCAGCTCGGCGCCGTGCTCACGCGCCGCCCGCAGCACCGCCGCCGCGTCCTCCTGCGGCCCCGCCGGGTCGAGCACCGGAAGCCGCTCGGTGACCGGCGCCCCGCACTCCAGTTTCGCGCTGCCCACCGGGACCACCCCGACGACCACATAGCCGTGCTCGGTCCTGCCCGCCAGATGCCCCACCACATGGTCGGCGGCACCCGGTTCGCCGATCACCAGCGCCCTGCGCACCGCGTGCGCCTCGCGCCGGGCGGCGATCAGATGGTGGTAGGTCACCCGCCGGCACACCGCCGTCGGCAGCGGCGCCCAGGCGAGCCCGGCCAGCGCCATCGACGGCTCGGCGACCTCGCCGAACGCGGTCCGCGCCACGGCCAGCACCCCGATCAGCACCAGCCAGTCGCCGAGCACCTGCAGGCCGCCGCGGCTCTCGCCGAGCACGGCGGCCGCATAGCGCCGCCGCAGCGCCCGCACCACGGGCCACGCCAGCGCGGCCACCAGGGCGCACACCAGCACATGCGGCTGGCCGCTCGCGTGCAGCATCACACCGGCGGGCACACCTGCGCCCACCGCGTCCACGGCTGCCGCGACCGGCAGATACCAGCCGGCCTTGTGGCCGTACGCGCGCTGCCCGCCGCCCGGTGCGGCGGCCGCAGGGCCGCCACCGCCGTGCCTACGCCGTCCGGCGTAGGGCAGAGGCGCATCTGGCGCGCCGGCGGCCTCGGCCGGTTGAACCTGTGCTCCGAACGCGAGCGTATTTCCGTTCCGCCCGGTTCTCCGCTCACTTGCTACGGGTACCACTGGTCTGACCGGCTGTGCCTCGACATGCCGCATGGACCCCCCAGTCACCTCGCGACCGACGGCTTCCTTCCACTTCCCCAAGTGGCGACTCGCCGTGATAAAAGCGAACGCTAGGCCAACAGGCCGCTCTTCCGCTGTGGTTTACGCATAATCGAGCCGATGTTTTGACCGATTTAACATGGCTATGGCGCATCATTGACCACACACTGTAAGGGTACCGTTACGTGAGTGAACGGCCCTTACAGTTGGGGCTTGTGCCTACTGTGCCCCTCCCCGACGATCTCCGTGCCGCTCTCGCCGATCAGTTGCGGTCCACCGCCCCCAGCCGGGCGTCCGCGCAGGTCGACCGGCTCATCGAGAGCTACCGCGGTACGACCCCCACGGCCGCGCCGATCCTGCGCGACGCGGCGGACGTCGCGGCCTATGCCGCTTACCGCATGCCGGCCACCTATGCCGCTGCCAGGACCGCACTCGGGGCGTTCCGCTTGCAGTCGGGTGACTGGGCCCCGCAAACGCACCTCGATCTCGGCGGCGGCACCGGGGCGGCCACCTGGGCGGTGGCCGACGCCTGGCAGGACGCCGCCCACCGCAGCACCGTCCTCGACTGGTCCCAGCCCGCGCTGACCCTCGGCGCCGCCCTCGCCAAGACCGCGCACACCGCGGCGGTACGCGACGCCGACTGGACCAGGCAGCCGCTCGGCGGCGCCACCCGGCTGCCGCAGGCCGACCTCGTCACCGTCTCCTACGTCCTCGGCGAACTCACCCCCGCCGACCGGGAATCCCTGGTCAGCGCCGCCATCGGGGCCGCGGGCGGCGCCGTCGTCGTGGTCGAGCCCGGCACCCCCGAGGGTTACGCGCGCGTCCTCGCCGCACGCGACAGCCTCATCGCCGCCGGGCTGCACATCCTCGCGCCCTGCCCCCACGACGGGACCTGCCCGGTCACCGGCGACGACTGGTGCCACTTCGCGGCGCGCGTGCAGCGCACCGCGCTGCACCGGCAGATCAAGGGGGCGTCGCTGCCCTACGAGGACGAGAAGTTCAGCTACGTCGCCGCCGCGCGCTTCCCCGCGGACCCCGCGTCCGCGCGGGTCGTCCGCCACCCGCAGATCCGCAAGGGGCTCGTCCTGCTCGACCTGTGCCAGTGCCCTCCGGGCCTGGACCGCACATCCGTGAGCAAGCGCCACGGCCCCACCTACCGCGCCGCGCGCGCCACCGACTGGGGCGACCCCTGGCCCCCTGTCCCTTCCGCCCAGGAGGGCACCCCGTAGGGACACGGGCCTGCGTCCGATCCGCGGCCGGCGCCGCGCGGGCGCGACCGGCCAACGGTCGTGGTGGGTTGCGCGCGCCGTTCTCCCCCAGAGCTTCGCCCGGGGGTACCCCCACGCGCCCCTGGGGCGGTGGCGGTCCGGCGCCGCGCGACGGTCGTGGTGGGCCGAGAGCGCCCGCGCGGCGCCAGCCGCAGATCAGGCGCAGCCTCGCGCCCCCGAGGGGCACCCTCTGCCGAAGGGAGGCCGCGCGACCGGGGCGGGTCGTCACAGCCAGCCGATGCGGCGGAAAGCGCGGTAGACGAAGGCGGACAGCGTCGCTGTCACCCCGAGCATCAGGGGGTAGCCGAAGCGCCAGCCCAGCTCGGGCATGTGGTGGAAGTTCATGCCGTAGAAGCCGGCGATCATCGTCGGGATCGCCAGGATCGCGGCCGCCGCACTGATCCGCCGCATGTCCACGTTCTGCTGCACGGCGAGTTGGCTGAGATTCGCCGCCAGCAGGCCGTCCACCAGCTCGCTGTACGCGGTCAGCCGCTCCTTCACGTGGGACAGGTGGTCGGCCACGTCGCGGAAGTAGCGGCGCATCTCCATGCCGATCAGGCCGTCCGCGCCGTCGGTCAGCCGCTCCAGCGGGCGGGCCATCGGGTAGACGGCGTGCTTGAACTCGATCAGCTCCCGCTTGAGCTGGTATATCCGTTCGGCGTCGTCGCCGTGGGCGGCGGAGAAGACGTCGGACTCCAGGGTGTCCACGTCGAGTTCGACGGCGTCGGCGACGTCCAGGAAGTCGTCGGTGACCTGGTCGGCGATGGCGTGCAGGACGGCCGCCGGGCCGTGCTTGAGCATGTCGGGCCTGGCTTCGAGGGCGGCGCGCACCCGGGAGAGGCCGGGCGCGCTGCCGTGCCTGACCACGACCACGAAGTCCGGCCCGAGGAAGATCATCAGCTCGCCGGTGTCCACGACCTCGCTGGTCGCGGTCAGCTTCTCGTGCTCCACGAAGACGATCGTCTTGAGCACCAGGAAGAGCGTGTCGCCGTAGCGTTCCAGCTTCGGCCGCTGATGCGCCTGGACCGCGTCCTCGACGGCCAGCGGGTGCAGCCCGAAGACCTCGGCGATCTCCGCCAGGTGCTCGGCCTCCGGCTGGTGCAGGCCGATCCAGGCGAAGCCGCCGCGCTTGCGCGCCTCGTCGAGCACCTGCTGCGGCGGCAGCGACGCCGCCCGGCAGCCGTCCTCGTAGACCGCGCAGTCCACGACCACGTCGGCGGTGCAGCGGCGCTGCTCGGGCAGGCCCTCGGCGCCGTCCAGGGTGTGCCACCGGCCGCTGCGCCGCCACTGCCGGCCGATCGCCCGCTTGGCCGTCGCCGTGGTCCTGTGCTGCCTCATCGTGCCTTCTCCAGTACCGCCATCGCCGCATTGTGCCCGGGGACACCGCTCACTCCGCCGCCGCGGACCGCTCCCGCGCCGCACACGTAGACGTTCGCATACGAGGTGCCCACTCCCCACCTGCCTGTGGCCTCCGTCACCTCGCCGGCCGCGTAGGGCCACGACAGGTCCTGGTGGAAGATGTGCCCGCCGGGCAGCCCCACCTCCCGCTCCAGGTCGAGCGGCGACTTCGCCTCGATGCAGGGCCGGCCCTCGGCGTCGAGGGCCAGGCAGCTCTCCAGCGGCTCGGCGAGGACGGCGTCGAGCTGCGCCAGGGTGGCCCGCAGCACCTCCTGCTTGGCCGCCGCCGGGTCGTCCGCGAAGAGCCGGGCGGGCGCGTGCAGGCCGAACAGCGTCAGCGTGTGCATGCCCAGGCCGGCCAGGTCGGGGGACAGGATCGACGGGTCGGTCAGGCTGTGGCAGTAGATTTCCGACGGCGGCGCGTCCGGTACGTGCCCGGCCGCGGCCTGCTCGTACGCGGTCTGCAGCCCGCCGTAGCCCTCCGCGATGTGGAAGGTCCCGGCGAAGGCCTCCCGCGGGTCGACCGAGGTGTCCCGCAGCCGCGGCAGGCGGCGCAGCAGCATGTTGACCTTGAGCTGGGCACCCTCGGGAGCGGGCTCGGGCGGCCGCTCGCCGAGCAGGCCCGCGAGCGCGTACGGGGAGGCGTTGACCAGGACGTCGCGCGCCGCGACGGTGCGCCCGTCGGCGAAGGTCAGCTCCGCCCTCGCGCCGTCGGTCGCGATCGCCGTCACCTCGGCCGACGTGGCGATCTCCGCGCCTGCCGCGCGCGCCGCGTCCGCGAGGGCGTCCGTGAAGGCGCCCATGCCGCCCACCGGCACGTCCCAGTCGCCGGTGCCGCCGCCGATCACGTGGTAGAGGAAGCAGCGGTTCTGCCGCAGCGACGGGTCGTGGGCGTGCGTGAACGTGCCGATCAGGGCGTCGGTCAGCACGATGCCGCGGACGGTGTCGTCGGCGAATTCCGCTTCCACGGTCTCGCCGAGCGGCCGCTCGAAGAGCGCGGACCAGGCCTCCGGGTCGCCGACCCGGCGCTCCAGCTCCGCCTTGGAGGGCAGCGGCTGGGTGAGCGTCGGGAAGACCGCCTCGGCCACCCGCCGGGTCATCGCGTAGAAGCGCTCCCAGGCCTCGTACTCCCGGTCGGAACCGGTCAGCCGCGCGAAGCCCTCGCGGGTCCTGGCGGGGTCCTGGGCGTCGACCAGGAGCCCGCTGTCGCCGTGCGGCGTGTACGAGGAGATCCTTCTGCGGCGGACGGCGAAATTCAGGCCGAGGTCGTCGACGATCTTCCTGGGCAGGAGGCTGACCAGGTAGGAATACCGGGACAGGCGGGCGTCCAGCCCGCTGAAAGCCCGGGTCGAGACCGCGGCCCCGCCGACCGCTCCGAGCCGCTCGGCCACCAGTACGGTGCGGCCGGCCCGCGCCAAATAGGTCGCGGCGACCAGCCCGTTGTGGCCTCCGCCGACCACCACCACGTCATAACCCATCCCCGCACCCTAGGCCGTCCGGCCCGGTCCCTCATCCCCCGGTTGCGCTGAGCGAGTGGCCCGCCGCGCCCCTGGGCGGCAGTCGCGTCCTGTCGCCTTCACAGTGCCGCTGCGTGGTGAGCTTGTCGCGCAGTTACCCGCGCCCCAACCCCGGCCAGGGGCGAACACCTGGTCGCAAGAGGACGCAGGCCAAAGGGGCGCGGGGGAACTGCGCGACCAGCCACAACGGCGCAGAAGGCGGCAGGCCACCGCAAGTGGCACTCCCCCACGGGCGCGGGGAACTGCGCGACCAGCCGTCCACCGGCGGAGGGTCCGGGGCAGCCCCGGGAGACGGGGGCGGGCGGTCAGGAGCGGTCGTCCCACCGGGGATCCGTGTCCCAGTCGAGGTTGCGCTCAGCAGCCGTCTCCATCGCGCGCTCCGCCGCGCCCTTGCTCGGGTAGGGCCCGAAGCGGTTCTTGGACGGGCAGTCCGGGCCCTCCTCGGCCCGCTTGTGCTCGATGCAGTAGAACCACTCACCCGGCTTGCCTGCCGGCTTCTTCACTCGGAAGACTGCCATGTGCTTCTCCTGTCCGTAGCCCGGCGACGCAGTCCCATTTTCGCGCGCCGATACACTCGTCGGCATGTCTGGTCAGTCGCTGCTCGTCCCCGGCAAGCTGTCGCCCCCGCGGCAGGTGCCCGCCTCGATCCCGCGCCCCGAATACGTGGGCAAGCCGGGGCCCACGCCCTATACGGGGCCGGAGGTCCAGGACGAGGACACCGTGGAGCGGATGCGGGTCGCGTCGCGGATCGCGGCGAGGGCCATGGAGGAGGCGGCGAAGGCCGTCGCGCCCGGGGTGACCACGGACGAGCTGGACCGGATCGCGCACGAGTACATGATCGGGCACGACGCCTATCCCTCCGATCTGGGCTACCGGGGTTTCCCGAAGTCGCTGTGCACCTCGCTCAACGAGGTCATCTGCCACGGCATCCCCGACTCGACGGTGCTGCGCGACGGCGACATCGTCAACCTCGACGTGACCGCGTACATCCACGGGGTGCACGGCGACTGCAATGCCACCTATCTCGTCGGCGACGTGGACGAGGAGTCGCGGCTGCTGGTCGAGCGCACCCGGGAGTCGCTGGCGCGGGCGATCAAGGCGGTGCGGCCCGGGCGGCAGATCAACGTGATCGGCCGGGTCATCGAGTCGTACGCCAAGCGCTTCGGCTACGGCGTGGTGCGGGACTTCACCGGGCACGGCATCAACACGTCCTTCCACTCCGGGCTGATCATCCCGCACTACGACGACCCGCGGGCGACCACCGTGATGCAGCCCGGTATGACCTTCACGATCGAGCCGATGCTGACGCTGGGCACGCACGACTACGACGTGTGGGACGACGGCTGGACGGTGGTCACCAAGGACCGCAAGCGGACTGCCCAGTTCGAGCACACGCTGGTCGTCACGGCGGACGGTGCGGAGATCCTGACCCTGCCGTGAGCGGCGGCCCGCGGCGGGTAGGGTGGCGGCGTTTCCGCGGATGAGTTGTTGAGGAGCCGACGCGCCATGAACCGCCGCAGGGTGTGCCTCGGGGCCGCCGCCATCGCGCTGGCGCTGCCGCTGGCCGGGTGCATGACGGTGCACGGCGAGCGGGCGGACATCCCGTCGGTGGGGAAGGCCGAGGCCGCGCGGGTGCTGGCGAATTTCGCCGCGGTCAACAACCGGGTCGGCAGGACCTACGACGCCAAGGGCGTCACCGCGGTCGAGTCGGGCGTGCTCGGGACGACCGACGAGGCGGGCCTGCGCGCGAAACACACCAACCACCCGCAGGGCAATCCGGCTTACCGGCCGCTGGTCTTCTCCGACGCGCGCTTCGCCATACCCCGGCAGGTCGGCTGGCCGAAGTATTTCGTCGCCGACACCGCCACCAACCGCTCCGGCCGGACCCGTTGGCTGCTGGTCTTCCGGCGGTCCGCCGCCGGGCAGCCGTGGAAGGCGTCGTACGTGGCGTCGATCCCCACCGCGGACGTACCCGCCTTCGCCCGGGACAAGGACGGTTACGCGGTCGCGCTGGGCCTGGCGGGGACGAACCTGCTCGTGCAGCCGGGCCAGTTGAGCGCGGACTACGGTACGTACCTGGGCGGCAGCGGCGGCAGCGGCGTCTTCGCGGCGGGCCCGAGCACCTCGCAGTTGCGCGCGAACCGCAACGCCCATGCCAAGACGCCGAATTCGGTCACCCAGTACGCCGACCAGCCCGCCGCCGGCGGTGACTTCACGCCGGTCGCGCTGCGTACGGCCGACGGCGGGGCGCTGGTCTTCTTCGCCTCGCACCACCAGTCGCGGGCCACCTTCAGGGCCGGCTACAACCTGGCGATCGACGCCGACACCAAGGCCCTGATGACCGGCACCCCGCGCACCTCGGTCACGCTGTCGCACCTGGCCGACGCGGCGGTCGCCGTCCCGCCGGCCGGCGGCAGCGGCAAGGTCGTCTTCCTCAGCCGGGTCGTCGGCCTGGTCACCGCCAAGGGCGAGTAGCGCCGGGGGCGGTCAGCGCAGCCAGGTGGCCGGTTCGCGCTCGGGCTCGTAGGAGAACTGGGCGCAGGCGTCGGAGAGGATGTCGAGCACCGGCAGCGGGTCGGGCAGCGGCAGGTCGGGGCCGTGCTGCGGCAGCCATTCGACGGTGTGGCCCGTCGGCAGCCGGGACGGCGGCAGCAGCACGTAGCTGCCGCGGGAATGCCAGCGGATGCCGGGGTGCTCCTCGGCGGTCTCCGGGTGGCTGTCCAGCTCGCAGGGCCACCACTCGTCCTCGTCGGCGGGATTGCCGCGGGTCTCGGTGAAGAACAGCAGCCGGTCCGCGCGGGCGGCGACCGGGCCCAGGGTGGCGCCGTCGGCGATCAGCCGTTCGATGGCGAGCCGGCCGGCTTCCGCGGGGACGTCGAGGACGTCGTGCGCGATGCCGGTGGCGGTGACGAAGTTGGCCAGCGGGTCGGTGCGCAGCCAGTGGTCGATCTTGTCCATGTCGGTGCTCGCCTGGGTCTGCCAGGCCAGCGAGACCGGGTGGACGGCCGGGATCGGACAGCCGATGCGCTCGCAGGAGCAGCCGAAATTCGCGGGGTGCGCGGCGGGCGCGACCGGGAAGCCCGCGGTGGCGGCGGCTCTGACCAGGGGGTCTCGGCGCAGGTCGGGCTCCGCTGCCCGGGTGGCACCCGAAGCGCCTTCCGTCCGGCGGCGCACCCACTCGGACAACCTGCTCATGCCTGCCATCTAGCTCCTTCCCTCGCCCCCGTCCCGCAGTGCACACGGTACGCGGCTGATGGAGGACATCCTCCCTCTTGCCGGGAATGAACACCCGCCGGGGGTGGAAGTGTTCCTCCGGAAGAATTTCCCGACAGGATGTCGGCAAGCCGTTTGGCTCAGGTATACCTGAGTCGCCACGATCGGACGGCGGACCAGCCGGTTCGCCCCCGAGGAACCGGAGGCCCCATGTCCGCGCAGCCCTTCTCCACCGTCATCCGCGCCGCGAGCCGGCAGCAGCACACCGAGGCGGAGAATTCCGCCTTCATGGCCGACCTGCTGGGCGGCCGGCTCGGCGTCGCCGCCTACGCGCGGTATACGGAGCAGCTGTGGTTCGTCTACCAGGCGCTGGAGGAAGGCGCGGCGCGGCTCGCCGACGACCCGGTGGCCGGCCCCTTCGTCCGGCCGCCGGAGCTGCTCAGACTGGCCGCGCTGGAGAGCGACCTGGACCATCTGCTCGGCGAGGAGTGGCGGAAGCGGGCCTCGCCGCTGCCCGCCACCGCCCGCTACGCCGCCCGGATCACCGAGACCGCGGCCCGCTGGCCGGCCGGCTACGTCGCCCACCACTACACCCGCTATCTGGGCGACCTGTCCGGCGGCCAGATCATCCGCGGCATCGCCGAGAAGACCTGGGACCTCCCCCACAAGGGCGACGGCGTGCGCTTCTACGTCTTCGAGGGCATCGCCAACCCGGCGGCCTTCAAGCGCGGCTACCGCGAGCTGCTCGACGCGATGCCGCTGGACGAGCTGCAGCGCCAGCGGGTGGTCGACGAGTGCCGTGCCGCCTTCACGCTGAACAGCGCGGTCTTCACGGACCTGGGCGAGGCCTTCCCGCGCACCGCCTGACCGGGGGCGGCGCGGCCGGTGGGCGCCGGTCGCGCCGCCGGATCCCCCCGGGCCGGAGCATCTGCGGCACGACTCCGCTTCTGCGCGAAGTCGGTCACCGAAAACGGCGATCGGGCGCACAATCCTCGTAGTACGTCCCCCGGTCGGGCCGACCGTCAGGCGGGGGACGCCACTGTGCACCCCAGGCACACTCACCACCACGAGGAGCCCTCATTGCGCACTGCGACACCCCGCCGGTATCTGATGTGCCCCCCGGCGCATTTCCGCGTGGCGTATTCCATCAACCCCTGGATGGACCCCGACAAACCGGTGGACCCCGCGCTCGCGCTCTTCCAGTGGGAGGACCTGCGCGACCGCTACCGCGCACTCGGCCACACCGTCGAGATCCTGGACCCGGTCGCGGGCCTGCCCGACATGGTCTTCGCGGCGAACGGCGCCACCGTCGTGGACGGCCGGGTGCTCGGCGCAAGGTTCGCCAACCCCGAGCGGGCCGCTGAGGCCCCGGCGCACCTGGCGTGGTTCCGGTCCCGCGCCGACGGCTTCGTCGACGTACGCGAGCCCGAGCACGTCAACGAGGCCGAGGGCGACTTCGCCGTCACCGCCGGCTGGCTGCTGGCCGGGCAGGGCTTCCGCAGCAGCCCGCTCGCACACGACGAGGCGCAGGAGTTCTTCGGCCGGCCGGTGATCAGCCTGGAGCTGACCGACCCGCGCTACTACCACCTGGACACCGCCCTCGCCGTCCTGGACGACGCCGCCGACGACGTCATGTACTACCCCGGCGCCTTCTCCCCGGGCTCCCGTGCGGTCCTCGCCCGCCTCTTCCCGACCGCCCTGCTCGCCACCGCCGAGGACGCGGCCGTCTTCGGCCTGAACGCGGTGAGCGACGGCCGCAACGTCCTGCTCCCCCGGGAGGCGGCGTCCCTGCACGCCCCGCTACGGGCCCGCGGTTACGAGCCGATCGGCGTCGACATGTCCGAATTCCACAAGGCCGGCGGCAGCGTCAAGTGCTGCACGATGGAAGTCCGGCCGTCGCAGCGCTGAGCGCTCCCCCGGGTGACGGCCCCCGGCGGCCCCCGCCCCCCGGGTGATCCCCGACACCCGTGGGGGGCGCCAGGGGCCGGGGCCGCGGGGACCTGGCAGGATCGCGGGCATGACGAATGCTGACGACAGCAGGAACGCGCCGACCGCCGATGCCCCCGCCGCGCCGGCCAAGGCGCCGGCGAGGGATCCCTGGGAGCTGCCCGATGTGTCGGGCCTGGTGGTCGGGGTGCTCGGTGGGACCGGCGACCAGGGCCGCGGCCTGGCCTACCGGCTGGCCAGGGCCGGCCAGCAGGTGGTCATCGGCTCGCGCAACGCCGAGCGCGCCCGGAGCGCCGCCGCCGAACTGGGCCTCGGCGTCGAGGGCGCCGACAATGCGGAGTGCGCGCGGCGCAGCGACGTGGTGATCGTCGCGGTGCCGTGGGACGGCCACGCCAAGACCCTGGAGTCGCTCCGCGCGGAGCTGGCGGGCAAGCTCGTCGTGGACTGCGTCAACCCGCTCGGCTTCGACAAGCAGGGCGCGTACGCCCTCACGCCCGACGAGGGCAGCGCCGCCCAGCAGGCCGCCGCGCTGCTCCCCGACTCCCGGGTCACCGCCGCCTTCCACCACCTGTCGGCGGTGCTGCTGCAGAACCCGGAGGTCGAGATGATCGACACCGACGTGATGGTGCTCGGCGAGTCCCGCGCCGACACCGACCTGGTCCAGGCACTCGCCGCCCGCATCCCCGGCATGCGCGGCGTCTTCGCGGGCCGCCTGCGCAACGCGCACCAGGTCGAGTCGCTGGTGGCGAACCTGATCTCGGTCAACCGCCGTTACAAGGCCCACGCGGGCCTCCGCCTCACGGACGTCTGACCCGGCCGCCCGCGGCCGTCGCGGGCCGGAAGGGGCTCGGCGCGGGGGACACCCCCGCCCCGGCCCCCGGGCTGTTCAGGAGACGTCGAGGACGATCTTGCCGCGGCGGCCGCGCTGCTCCAGGGCGGTGTACGCCGCGGCCGTGCCCGACAGCGGGATCACCTGGTCGACGGGAACCGTCAGCCGGTTCGCGTCGACCAGGCGGGTCAGTTCGAGGAGGCCGGCCCGGTCGGGCTCCACGACGAAGAAGGCCCCGCGCGGGCCCGCGCCCGCCGGGGGCTCGGGCGGCGAGACGATGCTCACCAGCACACCGCTGTCCCGCAGCACCTGCCACGAGCGCTGCTGGACGTCGCCGCCCGCGGTGTCGAGGACCACGTCGACGTCGCGGACCTGGTCCTCGAAGGGTGCCGCCCGGTAGTCGAGGGCCCGTGCGGCGCCCAGGCCGCGGACGAAGTCCAGGTGGTCGGCGCCCGCCGTGCCGATCACCTCCGCGCCGAGGGCCGCCGCGACCTGGACGGCGAGCGAGCCGACGCCGCCCGCGGCGCCGTGGACGAGCACGCGCCCGCCCTCGGCCAGGCCGCCGTGCCGCACCAGGGCCTGCCAGGCGGTCAGCCCGGCCAGCGTCAGGGCGGCGGACTCCCCGAAGCCGAGGCCGGCCGGCTTCGGCGCGAGCACCCCGGCCGGCACCACGGTGAATTCCGCGGCCGCGCCGTCCATGGTGAAGGGGATCAGCCCGAAGACCTCGTCGCCCGCGCCCGGACCCTCGACGACGACCCCCGCCACCTCCTTCGCCGGGATCGCCGGCAGCCGCGGCTTGCCGCCCGGCGCCAGGCTGTCGGTCCAGGTGGCGTCCCAGGCCAGCTCGCCCGCGGTGATCGAGGCGGCCCGCACCTCGACCAGCACCTCGCCTTCGCCCGGCACCGGGCGCGGTGCGGTCTCGTACGCCAGTACCTCGGGCCCGCCGCGGCGGTGGCCGCGTACCGCGTGCATGGTGGTGTCCACGAGACGTCCTTTCCGCGCCCGGCGGCGCTGTCGCCCACCAGTCAACCGGCAACCGGGGCCGCCCGCCTCCCCGCCGGGGAGCACGGGGGACAGGGAGCAGGGGGGAGGGGCGCATGGGGGACAATGGGCGCGCACCGCCCGTACGCACGTGTCAGGACAGGAGCCCGTCCAGCCATGCCCCGCCTCGCCCTCTACGCACTCGTCGTGTGCGTCCTCTCCGTCGCCGCCGCCGTCGTGTCCTTCGTGAACGGCAACTGGCTGGGCGTGGTGTGGGTGCTGCTCGCGGGGGTGTCCAGCAACATGTGGTGGTATCTGCGCAGGAAGGCCCGCGCGGCCGCGTGAGCTTCCCCGCGACCGGCGGGCCGGCGGGCCGGCGGCGTCAGTGCTTCCAGAAGCGGAAGAGCCAGTAGCCGTACTCCACGGCGATGTCCGGCACCTTGAACCAGCCCATGACGTGGTAGACGCCGTCGAAGAACTTCTCGTTGACCGCCGGGATGTACAGCACGCCGAAGGTCGCGATCAGCCCGAAGGGCGCGAAGGGTTCCACCTGGCGGCGGAAGTTGTACGGCAGCCAGGGCTCCCAGATGCCGTAGCCGTCCAGGCCCGGGATCGGCAGCAGGTTCAGCAGGGCCGCGCTGACCTGGAGGAACGCCAGGAAGGCGAGCGCGAAGAGGAAGGTACGCGGCCAGCTGTCGATGAGGCCCAGCGTGAAGGGCAGCATCAGCAGCGCGGCGAACAGCACGTTCATCAGCGGGCCCGCGGCCGAGATCAGGCTGTGCCGCCACCGGCCCCTGATACGGCCCCGCTCGATGAAGACCGCCCCGCCGGGCAGGCCGATGCCGCCCATGATCACGAAGATCACCGGCAGCGCGATGGAGAGCGCGGCGTTGGCGTACTTGAGCGGGTTGAGGGTGAGGTAGCCCTTGCTGCCGATGCTGATGTCGCCGCTGTGCAGCGCGGTGCGGGCGTGCGCGTATTCGTGCAGGCACAGCGAGACGACCCAGCCGGACACGACGAAGAGGAAGACCGCGAAGCCGGCGTCCGAGGCGAAGCCGTTCCATACCGCCCACCCGGACACGGCCATGACCGCCGCGATGCCGAGGAATACGGGGCTGACGGCCCGCTCCCCGCTGCCGCGGGCCTGACGAATCGGCGTGACGCTCATGCGAGTGCTCCAGCTTTCCGACGGTGACCAGCCCTCCGGGGGACTCAACGCCCCCGGGCGCCCGATCATCCCACGTCCGCGCCGCCGCGAGGGGTGCCCCCGGCGGTGCCGGCCCGCGCCCCCGTGGAGGGGAACCGCACGACCCCCGCGCCCGGCGGGAAGCTGGTCGCCGTGCCGGAGGCGACTTCCGTAAGAATGGGGCCGTGCGATACACGATTCTCGGCACCACGCAGGCCCTGCGGGACGACGGGGAGCCGGTCGCCCTCGCGGGCGGGCGGCTCCGTGCGCTGCTGACGGCGCTCGCGCTGCGGCCCGGCCGGGTGGTGACCGCGGACGTGCTGATCGACGAGGTGTGGGACGGGGAGCCGCCGGCCGGCGGTACGGGTGCCTTGCAGGCGCTGGTCGGGCGGCTGCGGAAGGCCATCGGCCACGGCGCGGTCGGCTCGGTGGAGGGCGGCTACCGGCTGGCCGCCGCGCACGACGACATCGACCTCTACCGCTTCGAGCGGCTCGCCGCCGAGGGCGCTCGGGCGCTGGACGACGGGGACCCGGTGAAGGCGGCCGGGCTGCTGGCGGACGCGCTCGGGCTGTGGCGCGGCCCGGCGCTGGCCGACCTGCCGGACCGCGGCACCGCCGCCGTACGCAGCGAGGCGCTGCGGCTGGACACCCGGCGGCTGTGGCTGACCGCGGAGCTGGAACTGGGCCGTGCCGCCCACGTGCTGCCCGAGCTGGCGGGGCTGGCCGCCGACCACCCGCTGGACGAGCCGCTGCACGCGCTGCACATCAGGGCCCTGCGCGCGGCGGGCCGCACGGCCGACGCGCTGGCGGCCTACGAGGTGGTCCGCCGGTCCCTGGCCGACGAGCTGGGCACCGACCCGAGCCCGCAACTGCGGGCGCTGCACGCCGAATTGCTCAACCCCCGGCAGGAGCCGCCGCGTTCGGCCGCGCCGGCGGGGCGGCCGGGGGGCCGCGAGGGCAGGCCCGGCGGCAACGCCCGCACCAGGCTGACGAGTTTCGTCGGCCGGGAGGCCGAGATCGCCGCGGTGCGCGCCGACCTGTCCCGTGCCCGGCTGGTGACGATCACAGGACCGGGCGGCACCGGCAAGACCCGCCTCTCGCAGGAGGCCGGCGACCTGGTCGCCGGGCGCTGGCCGGACGGCGTCTGGTACGCCGAACTGGCCCCGGTCAGCGACCCGCGCACCCTCCCCGAGGCGGTGATCAGCTCACTCGGCCTGCGCGACACCCAGCTGCACGGCGGCGCCGCGGAGACGGCGATGGCAGTGGAGAGCAAGGTCAAGGACCCGCTGCGCCGCCTCACCGACCACCTCGCGGCCCGCGAGATCCTGCTGGTGCTGGACAACTGCGAGCATGTCATCGACGCGGCCGCGACGCTGGCGGCCCAGCTCCTCGCCGACTGCCCCGGTCTGGCGGTGCTGGCCACCAGCCGCGAACCGCTCGGTGTGCCGGGGGAGTTGGTACGCCCGCTGGACCCGCTGCCGGAACCGACCGCGCTGCGGCTGCTGGCCGACCGGGGCGCGGCCGCCCGGCCCGGCTTCTCGGTGGAGGACGACCCGGTCGCCTGCGCCGAGCTGTGCCACCGACTCGACGGGCTGCCGCTGGCCATCGAGCTGGCCGCGGCCCGGCTGCGCAGCCTGTCGCCGCGCGGGCTCGCCGACCGGCTCGACGACCGCTTCCGGCTGCTGACCGGCGGCAGCCGTACGCTGCTGCCCCGGCAGCAGACCCTGCGGGCCGTCGTGGACTGGTCCTGGGACCTGCTCGTCCCGGCCGAGCGCACCCTGCTGCGCCGCCTCGCGGTCTTCCGCGGCGGCTGGACGCTGGAGGCCGTCGAGGCGATCTGCACCGACCCGCCCCAGCCGCGTACCGCGCCCGCCGAGGGGGCCGTGGCCGTGCTGGCGCCCGCCGACGTCGCCCCGCTGCTCGCCTCCCTGGTCGACAAGTCGCTGGTCCTCGCCGAACTGACCGCGGCCAGCGAGCGCTACCGCATGCTGGAGACGATCTCCGAATACTCCGCGGAGCGGCTCGACGAGTCGGGCGAGCGGGCCGCGGTGGAGCGGCGGCACCTGGCCTACTTCCGCGAATTCGCCCGCACCGCGGACCCGTTGCTGCGCCGGAGGGGCCAACTGGCCTGGTTCGAGCGGCTGGAGGTCGAGCACGAGAATCTGCGGGCCGCGCTGCGCCGGGCGGTGGACGCCGGCGCCGAGGAGGACGCGCTGCTGCTGGTGCTGGGCTGCAACTGGTTCTGGGAGGTGCGCAACTACGTCTCGGAGCGCCGCTTCTGGCCCAAGGAGGTCGCGGGGCTCGGCCCCGACCCCTTCGCCGACCCCGCGGAGCCCGAGCCGATCGAGCGCGGGCCGCTGGAGGACCCGCCGCCGCTGAGCCGGGAGCAGCTGATCGAGGCCCGCCGCTGGGTGCGGGTCATCCAGATGTCGGCCAACGACGACGACACGGAGTGGTGGACGAAGCCGGCCATGGTCGGGATCGGCCGGTCGCTCATCGCCGGCTACCCGCCCGAGCTTCCGCAGTCGGCCCGCTTCCCCGGCATCCTGCGCGCCTACGGCGCCTTCTTCACCGGCGACTTCGGCCGGCTGCAGTCGCTCGTGGACGGGACGGTGGCCGCCTGCCGCCGCTACGGCAGGGACTGGGAGCTGGCCTTCGTGCTGCAACTGCGGGCGAAGATCAACAACGACGTGGCCGAGCACATGGCGGACTCGATCGTCGACATCGGCGAGAGCCGCCGGATCTTCGAACGGCTCGGCGACGAGTGGGGCATGGCCGAGACGCTGTCGGCGGAGGCCGAGGCCGCGAGCAGCGCGGGCGACTGGGAGCACGCCGCCGAGTGCTGCCTCAAGGGAATCGAGCTGGCCCGCAAGATCGGCTCCCCGCAGCATGTGCCCGTGCTCACCGTGCGGCTCGGCGACGCCCTGGTCAACGCCGGCCGGGTCGAGGAGGGCATGCGCAAGCTCCAGGAGGGCGTGGACGACGCCACCCGAACCGGCACCGACCAGGAAGGCGCCGGCTTCTTCGGCCGGATGCTGCTCGCCGGCGCGCTCAGCCACACCGGGCGGCCCGAGGAGGCGCTGGAGCTGGTCGAGGAGACGATGGCGCGGGGCGTCGCCGCCAGCGGCCAGCCCGCCTTCGTGATCGGCATGCTGAAGGGCCTGAAGGGCTTCCTGATCGGCAGGCTCGGCGAACCCGAGGGGGGCCTGGCCCTGCTGCACGAGGGCCTGACGACCCTGTCCTCGCACCCGCTGGCCGAGGTGATCACACCGCGCCTGGGCATCCTGCTCGCGCCCGGCGGGATCGAGCTGCTCACCCTGCTCGCCGAGCGGGGCGGCCCCGGCGCGGAGCGCAGGGCCCGCCGCGCCGCGACCGTCATGAACGCCCACGACCGGCTCCGCCCCTCGGTGATCCCGCCCGGCGAGAAGCGCGAACTGGACGACGTCAGAGCCCGATTGGCCGTGCTGCTCGGCGAGGACGGATACGCCGCCGGATATGCCGAGGGCGACGGCCTCGATCTGCGCGAGACCGTCGCCCTGATACGCGACATCGACTGAGCCGGTGGGGCCGGGTCCGTCAGGTCTTCTTGCGGAACCGCGCGACCGCCAGCGGCGCGGTCACCGCGGTGATGCCCACCGACCAGGCCAGCGTGATCCACACCGAGTGCGCGACGGCGCCGCCGTTGATCATGGCGCGGGCCGCGTCCGCCAGGTTGGACAGCGGGTTGACCTTGGTGAAGCCCTCCAGCCAGCCCGGCATCGTGGTGGGCTTGGCGAAGATCGAGCTGCCGAACTGCAACGGCATCAGCACGAGCATGGCGACCCCCTGAACCGCCTGCGGCGTCTTCATGGTCAGGCCCAGCAGGATGAAGATCCACATCAGCGAGGCGCCGAAGACCGCGGACAGGGCGACGGCCCCGAGCAGGCGCAGCACATCGGTGTGGACCGTCAGGCCGAGCGCGAAGCCCACGCCCAGCAGGATCACGGTGGCGATCATCATGCGGCCCAGCTCGACGACGATCTTGGCGATCAGGACCGAGGAGCGCGCGATGGGCATCGTGCGGAAGCGGTCCATGACCCCCTTCTTGAAGTCGTCGTTGATGCCGGTGCCGACCGCCATCGCGATGTTCATGCCCATCATCGCCATCAGGCCGGGCACCACGTAGTTCACGTACTCCTGCTGGTTGCCCTTGCCGGCGACCGCGCCGCCGAAGACGTAGACGAACAGCAGGGTGAAGATCACCGGCATCAGCAGGACGTCGAACATCGACTCCGGGTCCTGCTTGATCTGCAGCATGTTGCGCCGGGCGAGGGCGCCGATGTGGCGCAGGTTGGCCCGCAGGCCGATCCGGCCCTCGGCGGTCGCGGCGGCCTTGACCGGCCGGTCCAGTGTGGCCGTGGCCGTGGTCATACCGTCACCTCTTCCTTGTCCTTCGCGGGGGCGTCCTTCGTGAGCGGGGCCGCGTCCGCCGGGGCGTCCGCCGTGGCCTTCCTGCCGGTGATCGCCAGGAAGACCTCGTCCAGGCTGGGCAGGTGGGTGCCGATGTGGGCGATGCCGAAGCCGCGGGCGGCCAGCAGGCCCACCACTGCCGTCAGCTGGGCGTCGTTGGCGATCGGCACGTTGACCGCGCCCGCGGCGCGGTCGGTCCGCACCCCGGCGACGCCCTCGATGCCCGCCGTGTCGAGGGCCTCCGCCATCGCGCCGAGCTGGTCCGGCTGCGAGGGGACGATCTGCAGCGTCCGGCCGCCGACCTTCGCCTTCAGCTCCGCGACCCTGCCGTTCGCGACCACCCGGCCGCGGTCGATCACCGTCAGCTCGCTGGCGAGCTGCTCGGCCTCCTCCATGTACTGCGTGGTGAGCAGCACGGTGGCACCGTCCGCGACCATCCGCTGGACCTCCTCCCAGACCTCGTTGCGGGTCCGCGGGTCCAGGCCGGTCGTCGGCTCGTCCAGATACAGCACCGACGGGTGCCCGATCATGCTCGCCGCCAGGTCGAGCCGGCGGCGCATGCCGCCCGAATACTGCATCGCGGGCCGCTTGGCGGCCTCGGTCAGCGAGAACCGCTCCAGCAGCTCGTCCGCGCGGGCCTTGGCCTGCCTGCTGGGCAGGTCGAGCAGCCGCCCGATCATGTAGAGGTTCTCCCGGCCGGACAGCTTCTCGTCCACCGAGGCGTACTGCCCGGTGAGCCCGATCACCCGGCGCAGCTGCCGGGGCTGGCGCAGCACGTCGTACCCCGCCACCCTTGCCGAGCCCGCGTCGGGCTTGACCAGTGTGGACAGCACTCGCACCAGCGTGGTCTTCCCGGCTCCGTTGGGCCCGAGGACACCGAGCACCGTCCCCTGCCGTACGTCGAGGTCCACCCCGTCGAGTGCCTTGGTCCGGCCGTAGTGCTTGACCAGCCCCCGTACCTCGACGGCGGCGCCTTCTTTGTCCAGTCGCGTCGTCATGTGCACCACAGTGACGGGTGGCTCTGACACCGCGCCGACATCCCGCCGACGCGCCATGCCGGCGGCTCCCGCCGCCGCGTCGGGCCTACGTCGGTACGGTGACGAGCAGGGCGCCGGTGTCGGTGCGGACGTCGAAGTGCGTGATCGCCGAGGCGTGCAGCCCCGCGGCGCCGTGCACGGTGAGGGGCGCGGGCCGGGTGTCCGTGCCGTAGCCGCCGGCCGGGACGGACCAGGTGGCCACCGTCTGCGCCTTCCCGTTGGCGCCGAAGGCGATGAGGCTGCAGGTCAGCGGCCCCTCGACGCCGGTGAGGCGCAGGTCGACCACGCTGCCCCACCCCTTGTCGGTGACCCCGACGACCGCGGACACGCCCGTCGCCGGGTCGGAGGCGGTGTGCTGGTCGGAGCCGAAGCTCTGGACCGCCGCGGGGGAGCCGCCGCCGTCCTGGGTGGCCAGCACGGCGACCGCCGGGCCGCCGACGACGAGGATCGCGGCCGCCGCGACCGAGATCAGCCGCCGCCGCCGGTGCGCGCGCCGCTCGCCCGAAACCTCCGCGAGCAGCCGGTCGAGCACCGCGTCACCGCTGGGCATCTCCGGGAAGCCCAGCCCGTCGTCCCGCAGCTCGTCGAGCACCGGTACGACCCCGCTGAGCTCGTCGAGCTCCTGCCCGCACAGCTCGCAGTCCAGCAGGTGCGCCTCGAAGCGCGCCATCTCCTCGTCGTCCAGCGCGCCGAGCAGGTAGGCGCCCACATCCATGTGCGGGTTCATGAGGTGGTCACACCTCTCTCCTCCAGTGCGTTCCGCAGGGCGCGCAGCGCGTAGAACACCCGGGAGCGTACGGTCCCGGGCGGCAGCCCCAGCTCTTCGGCGGCCTCGTTGACCGTACGGCCGCGGAAGTACGTGGCGACCAGCGCCTCCCGGTGCGCCTCGGACAGGTCCTGGAGCGCGTCCGAGATCGTCATCAGCCGCAGCGAGCGCTCCATCTCGTCGTCCGCCGGCAGCTGCTCCAGCGCCGCGGGCGACGTCTCCGGCGGGCGGGCCTGCCGGCTGCGATGGGAGTCGATGACTATGCGCCGGGCCACCGTGACCAGCCACGGCCGCAGCGACCTGGCGGCCGGGTCGAGCCGGGAGGCGCTCTTCCACGCCCGCAGCAGCGTCTCCTGCACGACGTCCTCGGCCAGGAAGCGGTCGCCCGCGACGAGCCGGAGCACGTAGGCGTAGAGCGCGCCCGCGTGCTCGCGGTACAGCGCCCGCATCAGCTCCTCCTCCGGGGCCGAGCCTGCGGGCTCCGAAGGTCCGAGGGGTGGTCCGTCCACGGGCGCATCCTGCCCTACCCGGGGCGCCCGGTCGAGTTCGCCGGTGAGGGCGCCGCCCCATGTGGTGAAGGTCATGGTGTCTTCCCGTATGTGCCGGTGGCCGCCGCCCCTGGGGGAGGCGCTTACCGACACATACGGACGCGGCGGCGGGTTGTCTCAAAAGAATCGGCGGCACTTCGGGAAAACCCGGAAGTGTCGGGACACCCGCCGCCGCGGAGATCCACACGACAGACCCTAGTGGAAGGTGTGCTCCTCGGCCGGGAAGGCCCCGCCGACGACCTCCTCGGCATACGCCCTGGCGGCGTCACCGAGGGTCTGCCGCAGGTTCAGGTACTGCTTGGTGAAGCGCGGCACCTTCCCGCCGGTCAGCCCGACCATGTCGGTCCACACCAGCACCTGCGCGTCGGTGTCGGGGCCCGCCCCGATCCCGATCACCGGGATGTGCAGCGAACGGGTGACCTCGGCCGCGACCTCGGCCGGCACCAGTTCGAGCACCACCGCGAAGGCGCCGGCATTCTGCGCCGCCTTCGCGTCCCTGATCAGCTGCTGCGCCGCCTCCTCGCCGCGGCCCTGCACCCGGTGGCCGAGGGTGTTCACCGACTGGGGGGTCAGCCCGAGGTGCGCCATCACCGGGATGCCGGCCTGCACGATCGTCTCGGTCTGCGGGAGCGACCGCTCGCCGCCCTCCAGCTTCACCGCACCGACCCCGGCCTCCTTGACCAGCCGGGTGGCGCTCCGCAGCGCCTGCACGGGCCCCTCCTGGTACGACCCGAAGGTCAGGTCCCCGACGACCAGCGCACGGCTCGTACCCCGCACGACGGCCGCGGCCAGCATCGTCATGTGGTCCATCGTGACCGGCACGGTGCTGTCGAAGCCGAGGTGGCAGTTCCCCATCGAGTCCCCGACCAGCAGCACCGGGATCCCGGCCTCGTCGAAGACCGACGCGGTCATCGCGTCGTAGGCGGTGAGCATGGGCCACCGCTCCCCGCGCTCCTTGGCGAGTGCCAGGTCCCGCACGGTGACCCGCCGGGTCGCCGTCCCCCCGTAGAGCGCCTTGGGATTGTCGCCGCCCGCAGGCGTTTTCTGGGCAGCCGGAAGTTGCGTCATGGTGACAGCTCCCTCATGTCATCTCGAGGCGCCCTGACGGCGTCCCCGGATCCCCTCCATGCTGACACGCCTCGCGTGCGCCGCAAAGGGGAGCCGCGCTGTGCGGTAAGCCACCCGCGCCGCCGCGGCGCTCGGGCAGCCGCCGCCTCGCGGGGCGGAGCCGGTCGCCGGGCTGCACCCGCAGGGCTGGAATCGGGCACTGCGCGCACTCGCGGTGGCCGCCCCCGACGACGCCTGGCCCGAGACCGAGGCGGTCGGCGGCCGGTGGAACCGCCGGAACGCGACCAGGCTGACACCTACGGGCTACGTGCCCGGGGCGGCGGCCGCGGCGAGGGTGTCGTAGCCGACGAAGGTGAACATCCGGGCGTCCGCCGCCAGCGGGCGCGGGGGCGCCGTGCGGTGGTGGACGCCGACGCCGAAGCCGGCGTCAGGGGCGGAGAGGAAGCGCCGCTCGAAGCCGCGCGCTTCGAACCAGTCGCAGATCCGCGGCACCAGATCCGGCGCCTTGCGGTGCCTGGTCCACACGAGGGTGCCGCCCCGACGGCACAACGCGGCGCAGTGGTCGACCGTGTTGCGGACGTCGTCGTCCGGAATGTTGCCGAACACCCCGCACATCAGGACCAGATCGGCCGGCGCGGCCCCCGCGTACAGGCGCGTCAGCGCGGCGTCGTCCTCGATGACCTCGACGCCGTCCAGCCCGGCGGCGGCCGCGGCCTGCCGGGCCGCGGCGACGTTGCGCGGGTCCAACTCGACCAGCCGGGCGGTCACATCGACCGCCCGCGGGTGCCCGGCCAGCACCTCGATCAGGTCCCGGCCCTGCCCGGCGCAGACGCTGACGACCCCGATCGGCCCCGCGGGACACGCGTCGAGCGCCGCGCGGATGTGCTGCTGGACGACGAGCAGCCGCCGCCCGAGGGAGGAGTCCGTACGGTCGTAGAAGTCGTGCCAGCCATGCCAGTCCATGCCCGCACCCTACGAAGCCCCGGCCCCGGTCCGCACCCCGTATTCCCCGGGCGGCCTCTCACCCCGTGACGTAGGCCGCCAGGTGCTGGGCGGTCAGGGTGGACCCGGTGGCCACCAGGTCCGCCGGGGTGCCCTCGAAGACGACGCGGCCGCCGTCGTGGCCCGCGGCCGGGCCGAGGTCGATGATCCAGTCGGCGTGGGCCATGACGGCCTGGTGGTGCTCCACGACGATGACGGACTTGCCGGAGTCGACGAGGCGGTCGAGCAGGGCCAGCAGTTGTTCGACGTCGGCGAGGTGGAGGCCGGTGGTCGGCTCGTCCAGGACGTAGACGCCGGCCTTCTCGGCCATGTGCGTGGCCAGCTTGAGGCGCTGGCGCTCGCCGCCGGACAGCGTGGTGAGGGGCTGGCCGAGGCTGAGGTAGCCGAGGCCCACGTCGGCGAGGCGCGTGAGGACCGTGTGCGCCGCCGGCGTATGCGCGTCGCCCGAGCCGAAGAATGCCTCGGCCTCGGCCACCGACATGGCCAGCACCTCGCTGATGTCCCGCCCGCCGAAGCGGTATTCGAGCACCGACGCCTGGAAGCGCCGACCCTCGCACTCCTCGCAGACGCTCGCGACGCCGGCCATCATGGCCAGGTCGGTGTAGACGACGCCGACGCCGTTGCAGGTCGGGCAGGCGCCTTCCGAGTTGGCGCTGAAGAGCGCGGGCTTGACGCCGTTGGCCTTCGCGAAGGCCTTGCGGATCGGGTCGAGCAGGCCGGTGTAGGTCGCCGGGTTGCTGCGGCGCGAGCCGCGGATCGGGGCCTGGTCGATCGAGACGACGCCCGCGTCCGCGGGGACGGAGCCGTGTACGAGCGAGCTCTTGCCGGAGCCGGCCACGCCGGTGACGACGGTGAGCACCCCGAGCGGGATGTCGACGTCGACGTCGCGCAGGTTGTGCGTCGTCGCGCCGCGGATCTCCAGCGCACCGGCGGGCTCGCGTACCGCCTTCTTCAGCGCGGCCCGGTCGTCCAGGTGGCGGCCGGTGACGGTGCCCGAGGAGCGCAGGCCCTCGATGGTGCCCTCGAAGCAGACGGTGCCGCCGTCGGCGCCGGCACCGGGGCCGAGGTCGACCACGTGGTCGGCGATGACGATGGTCTCCGGCTTGTGCTCCACGACCAGCACCGTGTTGCCCTTGTCCCGCAGTTGCAGCAGCAGCTCGTTCATGCGCTGGATGTCGTGCGGGTGCAGGCCGATGGTCGGCTCGTCGAAGACGTAGGTGACGTCGGTGAGCGGCGAGCCGAGGTGGCGGACCATCTTGACGCGCTGCGCCTCGCCGCCCGACAGGGTGCCGGCCGGGCGGTCGAGCGAGAGGTAGCCCAGGCCGATCTCCACGAAGGATTCCAGGCTGTCGCGCAGCGACTCCAGCAGCGGTGTCACCGAGGGCTCGTCCAGGCCGCGGACCCAGTCCGCGAGGTCGCTGATCTGCATCGCGCACGCGTCGGCGATGCTGGTCCCGCCGATCTTCGAGGCCCTGGCGCCCTCGCTGAGGCGGGTGCCGTCGCACGCGGGGCAGGTGTCGAAGGTGACCGCCCGCTCCACGAAGGCCCGGATGTGCGGCTGCATCGCGTCCTTGTCCTTGGACAGCATCGACTTCTGGATCCGGGGGATCAGGCCCTCGTACGTCATGTTGATGCCGGCGATCTTCATCCGGGTCGGCTCGTGGTGCAGGAAGGCGTGCAGTTCCTTCTTGGTGTACTCGCGGATCGGCTTGGCCGGGTCGACCAGGCCCGACTCCTTGTAGAGCCGCATGTTCCAGCCGTCGGAGCCGTAGCCGGGGATGGTGATCGCGCCGTCGTCCAGCGACTTGGCGTCGTCGTAGAGCTGGGTCAGGTCGATGTCGGAGACGGTGCCGCGGCCCTCGCAGCGCGGGCACATGCCGCCGGTGCGGTCGAAGGTGGCCTTGACCGCCTTCCTGGCGCCGCGCTCGACGGTGATCGCGCCGGTCGCGTGGACCGAGGGCACGTTGAAGGCATAGGCGCTCGGCGGGCCGATGTGCGGCTGCCCGAGCCGGCTGAAGAGGATGCGCAGCATCGCGTTGGCGTCGGTGGCGGTGCCGACCGTGGAGCGCGGGTCGGCGCCCATCCGCTGCTGGTCCACGACGATCGCGGTGGTCAGCCCGTCGAGCACGTCGACGTCGGGCCGGGAGAGCGTCGGCATGAAGCCCTGGACGAAGGCGCTGTAGGTCTCGTTGATGAGCCGCTGCGACTCTGCGGCGACCGTGCCGAAGACCAGGGAGCTCTTGCCGGAGCCGGAGACCCCGGTGAAGACCGTGAGCCGGCGCTTGGGGATCTCGACGCTGATGTCCTTGAGGTTGTTCACCCGCGCGCCGTGCACCCGGATCAGATCGTGGCTGTCGGCACTGCCGGGCGCCGGCGGCTTCCGGTCCGTCCTGGTGGGCTTGGCCATGGCGGTGTCTCCCTCGGTCGCGCGGGCCGCCTTCCCCGGACCGGCCCTGGGGCCACGCTACGGGCGCGCGGCGGGCGGCGCTTCTTTATTCGTGATCGGCTCCTGAACATGCGTGATCGGCTCCTGAACATGCGTGACCGGCTCCCGACCCGCCTTCCACGGCCGGTTTTACCCGGACTTTACGATACGAGACACCTCCGTATCGTAAACCCGACCTACGCTGGCAAACATGGCCGACAACCCGACTTTCACCGTCCCTGAGGCGGTACACCGCCGGCGCTGGGCGATCCTCACCGTGCTGCTGTTCAGCCTGCTGGTCGTGGTGCTGGACAACTCGATCCTCAACGTGGCGATGAAGACGATCGCGCAGCCGAAACCGACCGGGCTCGGCGCGACGCAGAGCCAGCTGGAATGGGCGATCAACTCCTACACCCTGGTCTTCGCCGGCCTGCTGTTCACCGCGGGCCTGCTGGGCGACCGGCTCGGCCGCAAGAAGGTGCTGCTCTTCGGCATGCTGGTCTTCGGCATCGGCTCCGCGCTGTCGGCGTCGGCCGGGTCCGCCGGCGAACTGATCGCCTTCCGCGGCCTGATGGGCTTCGGCGGCGCCTTCATCATGCCCGCGACGCTGGCCATCATCATGAACGTCTTCCAGCGCGAGGAGCAGCCCAAGGCGATCGGCATCTGGGCCGGCGTCGTGGGCCTGGCCATCGCGATCGGGCCGATCACCGGCGGCCTGCTGCTCCAGCACTTCTGGTGGGGCTCGGTCTTCCTGGTGAACGTGCCGATCGTGATCGCCGGCCTCATCGCGATGTTCGTCCTCGTCCCGGACTCGAAGGACCCCAGGCCCGGCAAGCTCGACCCGGTCGGCGTGCTGGTGTCCATGGCGGGCCTGGTGCTGCTGATCTACGGCATCATCAAGGGCGGTCAGGCCGGCGACTTCACCAAGCCCGAGGTGTGGGTGACCGTGCTCGGCGGTGTGCTGGTCCTGGCCGGCTTCGTCTGGTTCGAGAAGCGCAGCGACCACCCGGCGCTGGACGTCACGTACTTCAAGAAGCGGCAGTTCTCCGCCTCCGTCGCCGCCATCGGCCTGGTCTTCTTCGCACTGATGGGCGTGACCTTCTTCATCGTCTTCTACACCCAGTCCGTACGCGGCTACAGCGCCCTGCAGTCCGGCCTGCTGCTGCTCCCGCTGGCCGCGGCCCAGATGGTCTTCGCGCCCAGGGCGCGGCTGCTGGTCGACAGGTTCGGCGCGCGGGCGGTCTGCGCGGCCGGTATGACGATGACCGGCGTGTCCTTCCTGGGCTTCCTGCTGCTCGGCGCGGACACCCCGATCTGGGTGCTCGAAGTGCTGTTCTTCCTGATGGGCACGTCCATGGCGCACGTCATGCCGCCCGCCACCGTGATGATCATGTCGTCGCTGCCGCGGGAGAAGGCCGGCTCTGGCTCCGCGATAAACAACGTCTTCCGCCAGGTCGGCGGGGCGATCGGCGTCGCCGTGCTGGGCTCGCTGATGTCCACGGTCTACCGCAACGGCATCAACAGCCACCTCGGCGGCCTGCCCGCGCCCGCCCGGCACTCCGCGGGGGAGTCCGTCGAGGCCACGCTCGGCGTCGCCGCGAAGCTCGGCCCCAAGGGGCAGGGCCTGGTCGAGCCCGCCCACCAGGCCTTCATCCACGCCATGCACGTCACGGCGGCCGCCTCCGGAGGTGTCGCCCTGGTCGGCGCGCTGGTGGTGGTGGTCTTCCTGCCCGGCAAGGCCAGGCCCGCGGCCGCCGAGCCCGGCGGTGAGACGGAACTGACGATGGCCGGGGCGGAGCAGTGACCGGACCGGATACGACGGCCGTGCCGCGCGGACGCCCGCGCGACGCGGCCGTCGGCCACAAGGTCGTCGAGACCGTCCTGCGGCTCATCGCCGAGGGGACGCCCTTCGGCGACCTGACGATGGAGGGCATCGCCCGCGAGGCCGGCGTCGGCAAGGCCACGGTCTACCGGCGGTGGGCGAGCAAGGACGCGCTGCTGCTCGACGCGATGGCCGCCGTGGACAGCCCCGCGCTGCCGGTGCTGCCCGGCACGTCCTTCCGCGACGACCTGGTCGTCGCGGTCGAGACGATACGTCGGCGCGGCCTGGCCAAGCGGGACTCCGCGATGCTGCGCAACATGCTGACGCAGGTTCAGAACAACCCGGAGCTGTGGCGGCGCTACCACGAGACGGTCATCGCCACGAGGCGTGCCGCGCTCCGCCGGCTGCTGGAGCGGGGCATCGCCCTGGGCGCGGTCAGAGCGGAACTGGGCTCGGAGCTGGACGTGCTGGTCGACTTCGTCACCGGCCCGATGCTCGTCCGCACCGCCTTCCACCAGGACGCCCCGCTGGAGGAGGGCCTCTCCGAGCGGGTGGTCGACCTCATCCTGCGCGGCATCGCCCCCGACCCGCCTCCGTAGGACCTGTCTGGCAAATCCCGTCTGGCCGGCGGGGCCTGGCACGCACGCTCTCCCCCTGCCTTCGGCGGGAGGTGCCCCCAGCGTTGTCGGTCGTCGGCGCGGCCCGCTGCGCTCTGTCCCCCTGGGCCTGGCGGCCCGGGAGGTGCCCCCACCCCCCACCCTCCGCCTTGCGATCGCACGCACCAGACTCCGCCAGCCCCGCCCCAAGGGGGCGGACGACGCTGTTTGCCAGACAGGCCCTCGGGCGCCGCGCCTGCCGGGACCCCTCCCCGGAGGGGAATCCGCAGGTAAGCGTTCTGTCACAAGCAGGGTGATATGGGGGCGCGGGGGGAACCCGTGCGGGGGCGGGGGCCGTCGGTTCACATATCGATCCCATAGGGTCGGCAGAGCACCCGGCAAGGCAGCGAGGATCCTCATGACCCAGGCGCAGAGCAGCACGGACGCGGCCGCGGGCGGCGACGGCACGCCGGAGCCCGCGCGGGGCGGTGGGCGGGACCGGGTCCTGGAGCGCTTCCTGCGCTGGTGGCGCCCCGCCGGGATGTGGCGGCGGGGCATCGTGCTGGCCGCCGCGAGCGTGCTGCTCACCGTCGTGCTGTTCTCGCACTCCACGATCCCCAACCGGATCGGCAACCTCGGCAGCCTGCTGGAGACGTTCCTGCCCTGGCTCGGCCTGGCGCTGCCGGTGCTGTTCGTGCTGGCGGTGCTGCGGCGCTCCACGACCGCCCTGATCGCGCTGCTGCTGCCGTCCCTGGTGTGGCTGAACCTCTTCGGCGGGCTGCTCATCGACAAGTC
This sequence comes from Streptomyces sp. NBC_00433, assembly GCA_036015235.1. Lineage (NCBI taxonomy): Bacteria > Bacillati > Actinomycetota > Actinomycetes > Kitasatosporales > Streptomycetaceae > Streptomyces > Streptomyces sp. NBC_00433. The sequence goes on from CP107926.1 coordinate 6,920,483, forward strand.
CGAGTCCGGCGGCGACCTGACGGTGGTGACGCACAACGTCAACGCCGAGAACCCGGACCCCGACGGCACCGCGCGGGACCTGGTCGCCGCCGGGGCCGACGTCGTGGCGCTGGAGGAGCTGGCCGAGAGCCAGGCGCCCCGGTACGCGCGGGATCTCAAGGCGGCGTATCCCTTTCACTCGGTGCAGGGCACGGTCGGGCTGTGGAGCAAGTACCCGATCAGCGGGGTGCGGCCGGTGGACATCAAGATGGGCTGGACGCGGGCGATGCGGGCCGCGGTGAGCATGCCGGACGGGAAGGTCGCCGTCTACGTGGCCCATCTGCCGTCGGTGCGGGTGAAGTTCGACGCCGGTTTCACCGCCGGGCAGCGGGACAGCGCCGCCGACTCGCTCGGCGAGGCCATCGCGGCGGAGCCGCTGCACAGCGTCGTGCTGCTCGGCGACCTCAACGGCACCATGAACGACCGGGCGCTGGCGTCGGTCACCTCGCAGATGCGCTCCACCCAGGGCGCCGCGGGCAACGGCATGGGCTTCAGCTGGCCGGCCGGCCTGCCGATGGCACGGATCGACCAGATCATGGTCAAGGGCGCGGAGCCCCGGTCGTCCTGGACCCTGCCGAGGACCGGCAGCGACCACCTCCCGATCGCGGCCCGCCTCCAACTGCCGCGGTAGCCGGCCCGATCCGGCGCGGTGCGGTCAGCTCCCGTACAGCAGGCGCACGTTGTCCCGCGGTGCGGGCCGGGACCGGCCCGCCGGCCCCGCGGCGAAGCCGGTGAGCACGTTCTCGGTGGCCCTGGTGACGAACAGCCGGGTGCGGTCGTCCATCCCGTGGTCGCCGCCGTCCAGGCCGGTGCCCGCCATGAGCCCCTCCACCCAGCGCATCGTCCCGGTGGCGAAGACACCCGCGCCGCCCGGCACCGTGTAGTAGGCCGAGTCCGAGTGGCTCGCGCGGCCCTGGCAGACCAGCGGCGAGTGGGCGAGGACCTCGACCGGCGCCGGGGCGGGGAAGCCCGGGTCGACCCGGTCGTACTCGTCGCCGACGAGGTGCTCGAAGCGGTCGCCCCGCGCGGCGCCGGTGCCCGCGAAGATCCAGTGGCCGGCGTTCTCCACCACATAGGGGGCGTCCACCGGAAAGCCCTCGTAGATGACCCCGGTCAGCGCCGACTCGGGGTCGGGGGCCGGCCGGGCGCGGAAGTCGTTGGTGGGCTTCGCCGGGTGCAGCGCCAGGTAGGGGTCGAGGCGGTAGTCGGTCTTGTAGCAGACCACGGTGCGGGCGCCGCCGTCCGGTCCCTCCTCCAGGCGGATCCGCCGGTAGCAGGAGTTCGCGCCCAGGAAGACCAGGTTGGTGCCCGCGTCCCGCGCCGCCGTGACGTACGCGCGCTGCTCCGGCGTCCAGTATTCGTCGTGCCCGAGCGAGACGGCCGTGGCCGCGCCGCGCAGCACCCCGGGGTCCCGGTGGACGTCGACACCCGTCGTGTACGCCAGCGGCAGGCCGAGGCGCTCGGCGAGCACCACCAGGGCCCGCTCGTAGACCAGGAACTTCTCGGCGCCGCTCGCCGCGTAGGGCCGGTCGAAGGACACCGCGTACGACCGGTGCCCGTAGGTGCCGTCCCGGCCGGTGTAGAGGCTGTAGCCGCCCCAGTCGTTGTACGCCTGCCAGGTCGTGGGGGCGTGCATGATCAGCGTCCGGCCCGCGGCGCCGGCCGAGCGGACCACCAGCGGGACATACCGCTGGTGGCCGCTGGCCGCGGTGAGCACCAGCAGGTAGGCGCCCTCCGGCCAGCCGCCGGTGTCGACGTCGAGGCTGCGCTCCCAGCCGGCCGTCACGGTCCTGGTGGGCACGGCGAGGCGGCCGCGCGGCTGCCTGCGGCCGGGGACCCACGGCGAGGTCCACACCAGCGCGGCCTGCTTGCCGCCGTACCACCCCACCCGGAAGGCGGCGGCGCGGAAGGAGTCCGCGGTCGTGGACACGTGCAGCCCGACCTGCTCGCCGGGAAGGACGCTGGCCTTGTCGGTGTAGCCCTCGATGGCGTCCTGCGGACCCTCGGGGGTGATGCGCCAGTCGTCGGAGCGGGCGGGCCGGACGCGGTGCGGCGGGGCCGGTGGGCCGGTGTCGCAGCCGGCCGCCGCCACCGTGACGGCCCCGGCGACGGCCGCGGACAGCACGCTCCGCCGCCCCGGGCCGCGCGGGGGCGCACCGCTGCCGCACCCGCCGGTCGCGTCCACTTCCGCCTTCCTCCTGGCGGCCGAGGGCCCGTGCCGCCGCTCGGCTCCGTCAGGACGATCCTGCGGGCGGACCGGCCGCCGCACGAGCCGGGCGCCGCCAGAAGCGGCAGTCGCCCGGCGCCGGGGTCAGGACGGCTCGCCCTCGCGCCAGCGGTTGGTGATCGGCAGCCTGCGGTCCTTGCCGAAGCCCTTCGCGGAGATCTTCGTACCCGGCGGGTACTGCCGCCGCTTGTACTCGGCGGTGTCGGTCAGCTTCAGGATGCGGGTCACCAGATCCGCGTCGAAGCCGGCCGCGACGATCGCCTCCCGGCCCTGGTCGCGGTCCACGTACAGCTCAAGGACGCGGTCGAGCACGTCGTAGTCCGGCAGCGAGTCGGTGTCGACCTGGCCGGGGCGCAGCTCGGCGCTCGGCGGCTTGCTGATGGAATTCTCCGGGATCGGCGGCGTCTCGCCCTTGGCCTGCGCCACCGAGTTCCGCCAGCGGGCCAGCCGGAAGACGGTGGTCTTGTAGACGTCCTTGATCGGGCCGTAGGCCCCCACCGAGTCGCCGTAGAGGGTCGAGTAGCCCACCGCCAGCTCGCTCTTGTTGCCCGGCGCGAGCACGATGTGGCCCTCCTGGTTGGAGATCGCCATCAGCGTCACCCCGCGCAGCCGGGACTGCAGGTTCTCCTCGGCCAGCCCGGTCAGCGACAGCGACGCCATGTACGCGTCGAACATCGGGGCGATCGGGACCGTGCGGAAGTTCAGCCCGGTCCTGCGGGCCAGCTCCGCCGCGTCGCCCCTGGAGTGGTCGGAGGAGTAGGCCGACGGCATCGACACGCCGTAGACGTTGTCCGCGCCGACCGCGTCGCACGCGACGGCCGCGACCAGGGCCGAGTCGATACCGCCGGACACGCCGATCAGCACCGAGCGGAAGCCGTTCTTCTCCACGTACGCGCGCAGGCCGGTGACCAGCGCCCCGTAGACCTCGGCGTCGTCCGCGAGCCGCTCGGCGACCTCGCCGGTGAACTGCGGTGCGTACGGCGCCACCGGCTCCTCGGACAGGGTCACGTGGCGGATCTCCAGGCCGTCGGCCACCCGGCCGGACGGGGCCTCGGCGGGCGCGGCCGGCAGCTCCAGGTCGAGCAGCACGCAGTCCTCGGCGAACTGCGGGGCACGGGCGATCACGTCGCCGTCCGGCGAGACCGCGATGGTGTCGCCGTCGAAGACCAGCTCGTCCTGCGCGCCGACCATCGCCAGGTAGACCAGTGTGCAGCCGGCCTCCTGGGCCCGCTTGCGCACCAGGTCGAGCCGGGTGTCGTCCTTGTCCCGCTCGTAGGGCGAGGCGTTGACCGACAGCAGCAGGCCGGCGCCGGCCGCGCGGGCGCCGGGAACCCGGCCGCCGTCCTGCCACAGGTCCTCGCAGATCGCCAGCGCCACGTCGACCCCGCGGACCCGGATCACCGGCATGGTGTCGCCCGGAACGAAGTAGCGGAATTCGTCGAAGACGCCGTAGTTGGGCAGGTGGTGCTTGGCGAACCGCAGCGCCACCTTGCCGCGGTGCAGCACCGCGGCGCAGTTCTGCGGGGCGCCGGCCGGCTGGCCGAACCGCGGCCTGGCGTCCTGGCTGCGGCCCAGGTAGCCGACCACGACCGGCAGCTCGCCGAACCCCTCGGCCTGGAGCCGCCCGGCCAGCTCCACCAGCGCGCTGCGGCTCGCCTCGACGAACGACGACCGCAGGGCCAGGTCCTCCACCGGGTATCCGGTGAGCATCATCTCGGGGAAGGCCACCAGGTGGGCTCCCTGCCCGGCCGCATGCCGGGTCCAGCGCACGACCGACTCGGCGTTCCCGGCGATGTCGCCGACGCGGGCGTCGATCTGATTCAGGGCGAGTCGTAGTTGAGGCACGGCCCCAGTCTAATCGTCACCTAGACGAAATCGCTGTCGCCCGGATCACACGGGCGGTTCCCCTGCCCCGGGGAGAGGGTGCCCCCAGGGGCGCGGGGAACTGCGCGCGCAACCACCCGCCGGCCGGTGGTCCGGAACGGACCGAACAGCCCCTTTGGGACGGTGGCGACGTGCAGCTTGTCGACGGCTGGTCGCGCAGTTCCCCGCGCCCCTGTCGGGCGCCCTCCAGGGTATGGGTCAGCCCCGCAGCCAGACCGCCGTGTCCGCGGGGAGGCGCCCCTCCGCGAGAGGCCCGCTGGCCAGCAGCACCGTACCCTCGGGGAGCTGCGCGGGGGAGTCCGCCAGGTTCAGGACGCAGACGAACTCCGGGGAGCGCCGGAAGGCCAGCACGCCGGGAGCGGAGTCCAGCCACTCGAAGGTGCCGTCGCCGAGCCCCGCCTCCGCGCGCCGCAGGCGCATGGCCGCACGGTAGAGGGAGAGCATCGAGTCCGGGTCGGCGGCCTGCGCCTCGGCCGTACGGGACGCCCAGTCGGCCGGCTGCGGAAGCCACGGCTCTGCGGCGGCCCCGGCCGGGCTGAACCCGAACGGCGACGCGGAACCCCCCCACGGAAGTGGCACCCGGCAGCCGTCGCGGCCCGGATTGGTGTCGGCGGACCGCAGGTACATCGGGTCCTGGAGCTTGTTCAGCGGGATGTCCTCGACCTCGGGGAGCCCCAGCTCCTCGCCCTGGTAGAGGTAGACCGAGCCGGGCAGCGCCAGCGTGAGCAGGGCCGCGGCCCGCGCCCGGCGGGTGCCGAGGTCCAGGTCGGTCGGGATGCCGAAGGCCTTGGTGGCGAAGTCGAAGCCGGTGTCGGCCCGCCCGTAGCGGGTCACCGTACGCGTCACGTCGTGGTTGCACAGCACCCAGGTGGCGGGCGCGCTCACCGGCGCGTGCGCGGCCAGCGTCGTGTCGATGGACGTACGCAGCCGGGCCGGCTCCCAGGGACAGGCCAGGAAGTCGAAGTTGAAGGCGGTGTGCATCTCGTCGGGCCGCAGATACCGCGCGAAGCGCTCCGCGTCCGGCAGCCACACCTCGCCGACCAGGATGCGCGCGCCGGGGTAGGAGTCGGCGATCGACCGCCAGCCGCGGTAGATGTCGTGCAGCTCGTCCCGGTCGACGTACGGGTGCGGCACACCCGGCTCTTCGGTCAGGTCGGGCAGGCCGGGGTCCTTGGACACCATGGCGGCGGAGTCGATGCGCACACCGCCGGCGCCGCGGTCGAACCAGAAGCGCAGGATGTCCTCGTGCTCGGCGCGGACCTGCGGGTCGTTCCAGTTGAGGTCCGGCTGCTCGGAGTCGAAGAGGTTCAGGAACCAGTCGCCGGGCTCGCCGTCCTGGTCGGTGGTCCTGGTCCACGCCGGGCCGCCGAACTGCGAGGGCCAGTTGTTCGGCGGCAGTTCGCCGTGCTCGCCGCGTCCCGGGCGGAACCAGAAGCGCTCCCGCGCCGCCGAACCGGGTCCGGCGGCGAGCGCCTCGCGGAACCACGGGTGCGCGGCGGATATGTGGTTCGGCACGATGTCGATGATCGTCCTGATACCCAGCGCGAGGGCCTCCGAGATCAGCTTCTCGGCCTCGGCGAGCGTGCCGAAGACCGGCTCGACGTCCCGGTAGTCCGCGACGTCGTAGCCGCCGTCGGCCATCGGCGACGGATACCACGGGCAGAACCACAGAGCGTTGACGCCCAGCTCGGCCAGATACGGCAGCCGGGACCGCACACCGGCGAGATCACCGGTCCCGTCACCGTTGCTGTCGGCGAAGCTCCGCGGATAGACCTGGTAGATGACCGCGCCGCGCCACCAGTTCTCGTCGGCCTCGGGCTGAGGGGTGTCTGCCACGTCAACGTCCTTTCGGGCAGGTGGGACCCCGCCGCCGGCCCCGGGAAGCGGGGATGTGGGCATGGGGACCGGCGGCGGAGTGCTGTGGGGTGGAGCGTTACGGAAGGCTGCGCGGCGTCATGGGCCGGTCAGCCCTTGAGGCTGCCGGCGGTCAGGCCGGACATGATGTTGCGCTGGAAGAGCAGGAAGATCAGCAGGGTCGGCAGCGCGGAGATGGCGAGCGCGGCGATGAGCACGTTCTGCGGTACGCCCTGCGAGAGCGAGTTGATGCCGATGTTGATCGGCTGCTTGGCCGGGTCGGGCTCCACCAGCATCGGCCAGAGGAAGTCCTTCCAGACGTTGACCACGGCGAAGATCGACACCACACCGAGGATCGGCCGGGACATCGGCAGCACGATCGACAGCAGGGTGCGCATCGGCCCGGCCCCGTCGATGGCCGCCGCGGCCATCAGGTCGTTCGGGATCGAGTCGAAGAACCGTTTGAGCAGGAAGATGTTGAAGCCGTTGGCCACCGTCGGCAGCCAGATCGCCCAGGGGTGGTTGATCAGGTTGAGGTGCAGCAGCGGCAGGTCGAGCACCGTCATGTACTGCGGGATGATCAGCACCGCCGACGGGATCATCAGGGTGGCCAGCATCGCGCCGAGCACCACGTTGCCCATCACCGGGCGCAGCTTGGACAGCGCGTAGGCGGCCGACACGTCGAAGACCAGCTGGAAGGCCAGCGCGCCGAAGGCGTAGTAGAAGGTGTTCCACAGCAGCTTGGCGAGCTTGAGCTGGGTCCACGCCGTCTTGTAGTTGGCCGGGTGGGAGTCCTTGGGCACCAGGGTCGGCGGGTTCTGCACCACCTCGTGCACGGACTTGAAGCCGCTGGTGATCATCCAGTAGAGCGGTCCGACGAAGACCAGCGTGAAGACCACGAGCACCACGGACAGCACGGTCCAGTAGACGACCTTTCCCCGGGGCCTCGCCAGGGTCGCGGACGAGATCAGCGTCCGGTTCGCGGTAGAGAAATCTGCCATGATCGTGATCCGTCCTAGTCGCTGTTCCGGTTGATCCGCGCGTACAGGCCGGAGAATCCGGCGAGCACCAGGAGCAGGAAGAGGCCGAGCGCGGCCGCGCCACCGAAGTTGTTGTAGTGGTAGCCGTACTGGTAGACCATGTAGACCACGGTCATCGTGGAATTCTCGGGACCGTTTCCGCCGGCCATCAGGAAGACGTTGGTGAATTCCTGCATGGTCGCCACGATCTGCAGCAGCAGCATCAGCGAGAGGACCAGCCTCGTCTGCGGGATCGTCACGTGCCAGATCTTGCTCCACAGGCCCGCGCCGTCCAGGTCGGCGGCCTCGTACAGCTCACCGGGTATGTTCTGCAGCGCCGCCAGGTAGATCAGCGTGGCGCTGCCCATGCTCATCCACGTCGCCGCGACGACCACCGAGATCAGTGCGGTGTGCGACGAGTCGAGCCACTGTGACGTCGGCAGGTGGAATATCTTGAGAATGCGGTTGAACAGGCCGTATTCGGGGTTGTAGAAGTACTTGAAAAGCAGTGCGCCCGCCACCGGCGGGAGCATGACGGGCAAATACACCAGGATGCGCAGATAGGCCCGTGCGTGCCGCAGTTCGTTGAGCAGGATCGCGACGAGGAAGGGCACCGCGAAGCCGAGCAGCAGGGCGTAGAGCGTGAACATCCCGGTGTTCTTCCACGCCGTCCAGAAGTACGGGTCGTGGTAGACGGTCTTGATGTTCTTGAACCCGACCCAGCTGGTCACACCGCGCTTGGTCGACTGGAAGCTCATGATGAACTCCCGGACCATCGGATACCACGAGAAGAACCCGAAGCAGAGGATCGCCCCGATCAGGAACCCGTAGGCCTGGACGTTCTGGCTCAGTTTGCGGCTGATGCCGCCCCGGCCGCCTCGGGCCCGAGGACCTGCGGCGCGCCCGGCGTGGCGCCTGGTTGTTTTGTCGGGGACGGTCGTCGCCGCCATGAAGGCTCCTCGGCTGGAAGCGGTGCGTGAGTTCCGTGCCGCCGCGGGGGCCGGTCGCCGACCGGCCCCCGCGGGGGGGCTGCGCTGTTACTGGCCGGCGGCCAGCAGCTGGTTCGCCTGCGTCTCCGCGGACGAGAGCAGCTTGCTGATGTCGGCGCTCTTGTTGCTGAGGACGCCGGACATCACGGTGTCGAGCACGGTGTAGAGCTTCTGCGCGTTCGGCGGCTCACCCTTGACCGGGACCTGCGCGTCCACGTAGGACTTGTAGTTCGCCACCGGGACGGTCGCGTACTGGGTCTTGTCCGCGGTGTCCGTGGCCTTGGACTGGCCGGTGAAGAAGAAGGGCTGCGGCAGGCCGACCGGGATGCCGTCGGTCTTGTTGCGCGCGTAGTTGAACTGGCCCTTCTTCAGGGTCAGGAACTTGAAGTTGATCCAGGCGATGCCGGCCTTGATCTGGTCCGGGGAGTCCGACTTCTTGAAGAAGTAGTCGTTGCCGCCCATCAGCGAGGTCTTGCCGCCGGGGATCGGCGCCATGCCCAGGTCGTTGAAGTTGGAACCGTACTGCTGGACCATCAGCTGGATGTCGTCGGGCGCGGCGAGGTACATGCCGATCTGGCCCGCGCCCATCGCCTTCTGGCTCTCGCCCCACGCCTTGCCGGCACTGGACGGCATGGAGTTGTCCACCCAGCGCATGTCGTGGATGGTCTGCAGGATCGAGGTGGCCTCGGGGCCGTTGAAGGCCGCCTTGGTGCCGTCGTCGCTGACCACGTTGTTGCCCGCGCCGTAAAGCGCCGAAGTCAGGTGCCAGCCGCCCTGGTTGCCCGCGCCGTACTCGAAGAAGCCGTGGATGCCCTTGCTGCCGAGCTTGTCCTGGATGGCCTTGGCGTCGGTGCGGATCTCGTCCCACGTGGTCGGCGGCTTGTCGGGGTCGAGGCCGGCGTCCTTGAAGATCTTGCGGTTGTAGACCAGGCCCATCGAGTAGTTCGTCGTCGGGAGGCCGTAGAGCTTGCCGTCGTCCTTCAGGATCGCCAGGACGTTGGGGTCGATGTCCTTGAGGTTCGGCACCGTCTTGTCATTGACGTAGCCGGTGATGTCGGCGGCCTGGCCGGCGTCGAGGACCTGGTTGAGGTCCGTGACGTAGCTGTAGAAGACGTCGGTCTCGGACGAGCCCTGCAGTTGGGCGGTGAACTTGTCCGTGTCCTCGCAGGGGAACGTGTCCTTGCTGTTGATGGTCACGTTCGGGTACGTCTTGTGGAACTCGGCGATGTCGTCCAGCCACTGCTTGCGCTCGGGCTTCTTGGTGGTGGGCGGCATGCAGTCGACGCTGATCGTCACCTTGGTCTTCGGGTCCAAGGGCGTACCGGCGCTGGAGCTGCTCGCCTTGCTGCCGCCGTCGTCCTTCTTGTCGCTGGAGGAACATGCGGCACCGGTCAATCCGATGCCTGCGACCAGCGCGACTGCCACCAGTCTGCGGTAGCGGATTCTGCTCATGATCAAACCCTTCCCCTGAACCACTGCGCGTCTTTGGACTGCGATCTGGGACCCCCGCGGCGCATGATGCACTTGATGTCCGGCGCAGGTGCGCGCCACCGTCTCGGGTTGGCTCAACGTACTTAACCCGATAGATGTCCGCAAGATGTCGCGTGAATTTCGCAAAGACACGACTCGGTCACGACCGCCCGCTGTGCTGATCACGCTGCGGAGACGACTGAGCGCGCAGGTCCACCGCGCCGGGGCCCGGCACGGTGAGCTGCGCGCTCTGCTTCGCGGACGGCCGCGGAGGGGTCCTCGCTAGGCGTTCGTACGGGCCTCCGGGTGCGGGATACGGGCGGGGTGCGGGGCGGGTCCGGTGGAACCGCGTACTACCAGCTCGGGCTCGAAGAACAGCTCGTCGTGGTCGACCGAGGCGCCGCTGATCTCCCCCGCCAGCAGGTCCACCGCGGCCCGGCCCATCGCCTCGATCGGCTGCCGCACGGTCGTCAGCGGCGGCTCGGTGCAATTCATCAGCGACGAGTCGTCGTAACCGATCACCGAGACATCGTCCGGCACCGAGAGCCGCCGTCGGCGGGCGGCCCTGATGGTGCCGAGCGCCAGCAGGTCGGAGGCGCAGATGAAGGCCGTGATGCCGCGCGCCAGCAGCCTGCTCGCCGCCGCCTGGCCGCCCTCCAGGGTGAAGAGGGCGTGCTCCACGGTGACCGACGGGTCCACCCTGCGGGCGGCGGCCAGTTTGCGGCGGGACGGCACGTGGTCGGGCGGGCCGAGCACCAGGGCTATCCGCTGGTGGCCCAGCGAGATCAGGTGGTTCATCGCCTGCTCGACGGCCACCGCGTCGTCGCAGGAGACCCGCGGGAAGTCCAGATGGTCGATCGCCGCGTTCATCAGCACGGTCGGCAGGTTGCGCTCCGCGAGCCGTGCGTAGTGGTCGTGCGGTGACTCGGCCTGGGCGTAGAGCCCGCCGAAGAAGACGACGCCGGAGACATGCTGCTGGAGCAGCAATTCCACGTAATCCGCCTCGGAGACGCCGCCCGCGGTCTGGGTGCACAGCACCGGGGTGAAGCCCTGCTGTGCGAGTGCGCCACCGACCACCTCCGCGAAAGCGGGGAAGATCGGGTTCTGCAGCTCGGGCATGACCATGCCGACCAGCCGGGCGCGTTCGCCCCGCAGCTGGGTGGGCCGTTCGTATCCGAGCACGTCAAGGGCGGTGAGGACCGCGGCCCGGGTAGCGTCGGAGACGCCGGGCTTTCCGTTCAGCACCCGGCTGACCGTGGCCTCGCTCACCCCGACCTTCTTTGCCACCTCGGCAAGTCGTCGTGTCATGGCGTCGATTCTAGTACAGCAGGCGCAAGATTCTTGCGGTGATTTTGCGGAATCTCTGCAAGTCATCCAAATTTTGCGAAACCTGGTCGACATATTGCTGCGTCAGGTCGCGATCCCTGGGCGTCGCTCGTCACACCGGCGACTCCCGTCAGAAGGGACCCCCCACCGCGTGGACACCGGACGTCGCACTTCTGCCTGGCTCGCCTCGGCGACCGCCGCCGCCCGCCGTCGCGGTGGGTGGGCCGGCGGTTCAGCGCTGCCGCGGCACCCGGGACCCGGCCGGCCCGCGGGGGGCGCGGGCGGAGCCGCCGCCGTCGCGCAGGTGGAGGGCCCGCACCGCGATCTCGGTCGCGAACCGCTCGTCGGGATGGGCCAGTTGCTGGCCGAAGGCCCGCTCCAGGATGCGCATCCGGTAGCGGACCGTCTGCGGGTGGACGCCCAGCTGCTCGGCGATCTGCGCCGCGGTGCCCCGGGTGGTCAGCCAGATCCGCAGCGTGTCGAGGAGCCTGGCCTGCTGGGCGGGCGTCAGCGCGGCCAGCGGCGCCAGGTACCTGGCGGCCATCTGGTCGGCGAGCGCCTGGTCGCTCAGCAGCCACAGCGGCAGCAGGTGGTCCTCGCCGAGCAGCAGCGACCCGCCCGACACCGCCCCGGCGCCGGCCAGCGCGAGGGTGTGCCTCGCCCAGCGCAGCGAGTCCGCCGCCTCGCCCAGCCCGGTGGTCAGCCCGACCGCGGCCCGGCAGCCGCCGAGCGCCTCCTCGACGCAGGCGCGGCGGTCCTCGGTCAGCGGCCCTGGCACCAGCAGATACGGCTCGGGGTCGGCTAAGTCCTGGAGTATGTCCGCGTCCAGGGCCTGGCGGCGCGGCCGGGTGCCCGGGGCGAGCGCCACCATGGTCACCTCGTCGGGCAGCCGCCAGGCGCAGTGCTCCGCCAGCTCCGCCAGCGCGCTGCGGGCCACCGCCGTGCCCCCTAAGATCCGGCGCAGCAGCCGCCGGCGCCGGTTGTCGGGCTCCTCGCCGAGTTCGGCCAGGGCCTGCACGTAGCCTTCGTGGGAGAGTTCGGCCAGGTCGCCCATGTAGGCGAAGAGCGCGTCGGCGAAGGTGAGCATGAAGGCCGCCGCTGCACGACCGGATGGCCGGCACCCACACCGCGGACGCCGCCACCCTCAGGCAGTCGGGCACGTCCACCCGGGGCACCGTCACCGACGCGGCGGTCACCGAACTGGACACCAGGGCGGGTACGGCCAAGCTCATCGCCACCGTCCAGGTCCAGGTCACCCCGGCCGCGGGCGCGGCCACCACCGACCGCAAACGCTTCGAGGCGGGCCTGTCCCGCACCGCCGGCGGCTGGAAGCTCACCGCGCTCACCGCGGTCCCCGTCGGGTCGAGTTGAGAGCGGAGGAGGGATCCCGGATGACAGCGACCGAGCACACGGCGGAAGCGGCAGCCGAAGCCGACGTCGAAGCGGAGACCGACACCGGCGCGGACACCGAAGCCGGTGAACGCGCCCCCTGGTGGGGGCGGTTGCCGCGCCCGCGGCTGCCCGGCTTCGTGCGGCGCGACCCGCGCCGGGCCGCCGCCGTCGCGGTGATCGCCGCACTGGTCCTGACCGGCGGCGGATTCGGCTACGCGGCCCAGCAGTCGAAGGACCCCGGCGCGGCACGCAACCACGCGCTCACCGACGCCGAGGCCACCAGCCGGCTCACCGGTGACGTCAGCGACGCGCTCAGCCGGATCTTCGCCTACACCCCCGACGACACCCGGTCCACCGCCCAGGCCGCCCACGACCTGCTGGAGGGCGCCGCGGCCCGGCAGTACCGGCAGCTCTTCACGCAGATCCGGCGGCAGGTCGCCGACCAGCGGCTCACCCTCAGCACCCGGGTGGTGCGGGCCGGCGTCGTCTCGCTGACCGGCGACCGCGCCCGGCTGCTGGTCTTCCTCGACCAGACCGCCCAGCGCGCCGCCGCCGCCACCAGCGCGGCCGCCCAACTCTCGGTGTCCGCCCACCTGGTCGGCGGCCACTGGCGGATCACCGACCTCAAGGCCCGGTAGGAGAAGCCCAGATGGCACCCAAGCAATCCACCCTCCGGCGGCGCCCGCTCCTCGCGGTGGCGCTCACCCTCGTGGTGGCCGCGGCCCTCGCCGCCGCGCTGACCGGCTGGTCCTGGTACAGCGCCGCCCACGACGGCGACACCGCCTTCGCCCGTGACCGCGACACCGTACTGGCCGCGGGCGAGCAGGCCGTACAGAACCTCAACACCCTGGACCACGGCGACCTCGACCACGGCCTGGACATCTGGGAGGACTCCACCACCGGCGACCTGCACACCCAACTCACCCAGGGCCGGGCCGACTTCGCCAAGCAGGTGCAGCAGGCCCGGACGGTCAGCACCGCCAAGGTGCTCTCCGGCGCGGTCACCGAGCTGGACACCAGGACCGGCAAGGCAAGCGTGATGGTCGCGCTGCGGATCACCGTCCGGGCGCCCGAGGCCAAGCCCGCGGTCAAGGAGAGCCGGATGCTCGGCGAGCTGACCAGGACCGCCGACGGCTGGAAGCTCAGCGCACTCGGCCAGGCCCCGACGGGCGACAGCGCCCCCGCCCCGGCCACCACGGCTCCGCAGCCGACCGCGAGCCACTGACGCCGTACGTGAGAGGACCGACGCGCCATGTCGACCACCCGTCATCTGATCAACCGGCAGCGCAGGCTGGCCGCGGTGTCCGCGGCGGCGGAGGAGCGGACGGGCGAGCGTACGGTACGCGGCGGCCAGGCGCCGGCGCCGGCCCGTACACGTACCCGCCCCGCCGCCTCCGCGGCCACCGCCGACGCGGCGGAGCCGAAGCGCGCCGCCCGCCGCCCGCTGCCCGTCGCCGTCACGCTGCTCGCGGTGCTGGCCGTGCTGCTCGGCGGCTTCGCCGCGTTCGCCGCGAGCCGGGCCGCCGCCCTGCACGACACGGTCGCCGCCCACAACACCGCGCTGACCGACACCCCCGCCACCAGCGAGGTCAAGGGCCGGATCGCCGAGGCGGTGAACGCCGTCTTCTCCTACGACTACGCCGACACGGCCCGCACCGACGCCGCCGCGCGCCGGCTGCTCACCGGAAAGGCCGTACAGCAGTACGCGGGCATGCTCGCCGAGGTGCGCGCCCAGGCCCCCGCGGAGAAACTGGTGCTGACCACGACGGTCACCGACACCGGCGTCGAGTCGGTCGACGGCGACCGGGCGCGGGTGCTGGTCTTCGCCGACCAGCGCAACACCAGCACCGCCGAGGCGGGCGCGGGCAGCACCTACGCCGCCGCCATGTTCGCGGTGGACGCCGTTCACCAGGGCGGCATCTGGAAGATCGCCACGATCGACACCTTCGGCTGAGACCTCCCAGCGGGCACTATGGGGGTGAGCCGCGACTGCAACGCACCCGAAACGGTGTGATGCAATGCTCATGATCCCCGCCCGGGACCAGGCGGGGGAGCGGTGCCTGATCGGCGAGGATGGATGGATATGGATAAGCAGCAGGAGTTCGTTCTCCGCACCCTGGAGGAGCGGGACATCCGCTTCGTAAGGCTGTGGTTCACCGACGTACTCGGCTATCTCAAGTCGGTCGCCGTCGCCCCCGCTGAGCTCGAGCAGGCATTCGACGAGGGCATCGGCTTCGACGGCTCCGCCATCGAGGGCTTCGCGCGGGTGTACGAATCCGACATGATCGCCAAGCCGGACCCCGGCACCTTCCAGATCCTGCCCTGGCGGGCCGAGGGCCCCGGCACGGCCCGGATGTTCTGCGACATCCTGATGCCCGACGGCTCCCCGTCCTACGCCGACCCGCGCTACGTCCTCAAGCGCGCCCTCGCCAAGACCTCCGACCTCGGCTTCACCTTCTACACGCACCCCGAGATCGAGTTCTACCTGCTCAAGGACAAGCCCCTGGACGGCGGCCGCCCCACCCCCGCCGACAATTCCGGCTACTTCGACCACACACCGCAGAACGTCGGCATGGACTTCCGCCGCACGGCCATCACCATGCTGGAGTCCATGGGCATCTCCGTGGAGTTCTCCCACCACGAAGGCGCTCCCGGCCAGCAGGAGATCGACCTGCGGTACGCCGACGCGCTGTCGACCGCCGACAACGTGATGACCTTCCGGCTGGTCATGAAGCAGGTCGCCCTGGAGCAGGGCGTGCACGCCACCTTCATGCCCAAGCCGTTCTCGGAATACCCCGGCTCGGGCATGCACACCCACCTGTCCCTCTTCGAGGGCGACCGCAACGCCTTCTACGAGTCGGGCGCCGAATTCCAGCTCTCCAAGGTCGGCCGGTCCTTCATCGCGGGCCTGCTGCGGCACGCCGGCGAGATTTCCGCGGTCACCAACCAGTGGGTCAACTCCTACAAGCGGGTCTGGGGCGGCTCCCAGCGCACCGCGGGCGCCGGCGGCGAGGCCCCCTCGTACATCTGCTGGGGCCACAACAACCGCTCCGCCCTCATCCGGGTGCCGATGTACAAGCCCGGCAAGACCGGCTCGACCCGCGTCGAGGTCCGCTCCCTCGACTCCGGCGCCAACCCCTACCTGTCCTACGCCGTCCTCCTGGCCGCCGGCATGAAGGGCATCCAGGACGGCTACGAACTCCCGGCCGGCGCCGACGACGACGTCTGGGCCCTCTCCGACTCGGAGCGCCGCGCGCTCGGCATCGAGCCCCTCCCGCAGAACCTGGGCGAGGCCATCGAGCTGATGCAGCGCAGCGAACTGGTCGCCGAGACCCTGGGCGAGCACGTCTTCGACTTCTTCCTCCGCAACAAGAAGCAGGAGTGGGAGGAGTACCGCTCCGAGGTCACGGCCTTCGAACGCCGCAAGAACCTGCCGAACCTGTAGCGGACTTCCGGGCCGGCACGACCGGAGCGCCGGCCCCGAGCCTCCCGCGGAGGCGGCTGAGGTCCTTTCAGCCGAGCCGGGAGGGTGCCAGGGCCGAGGCGGCCAGCAGGCGGGGGGTGCCGGCGCCGGTGGCGGGGACGGTGTAGAGGTCGGAGCCGTAGTCGCCGGGGAGGGAGTAGGACAGGGTGTCGTCGTCGAGCCAGACGGCCTGGTCGTCGACATTGCGGGTCTCGGCCGTGGGGTGGTCGCGCAGAGTGGCCAGGTCGAGGACGTAGAGCCGCCAGGGGGCGTCCGGGTCGAGGCCCTTGACCCGCTTCTTGAAGGCGATACGGGTGCCGTCGGGGGACAGCGACGGGCATTCGACGTTCGTACGCAGGGTGACCGCCGTCCTCGACGCCACGTCGCCGCGGATCAGGTAGGTGTGGCCGCCGGTCGCGGCGGTGGCGTAGAAGTGGGTGTCGTCGGCGAAGGTGACACCCCAGTAGTTGAGGTCGGCGGCCCGCAGCCGCTTGCCGTCGCGGGTCAGGGCGTAGTCCTCCAGGGTGGACTGGAGCTCGCCGGTGCGGGTGTCCAGGATCGAGGTGCGGGTGGAGAAGTTCGTGCCCGCGTAGGAGTCGCCGCCGACGAAGACCGTCCAGGCGACCAGGTGGCCGCTGGGGGAGACCCGGGCGCGGGTGGGGATGCCGGCCAGGTCGACGCGGCGGGTGGTGCGCAGCCGGGAGTCCAGCACCAGGGCGCGGTAGCTGTCGTTGACCGGGCCGCGCTCGGCCTGCAGGCAGATGCCGGTGCCGCCGGCCGCGTAGAAGCGCAGGCAGGTCACGCCGGAGGCGGTGCGCGGGCCGTCGGGCGCGGCGGCCGGCACGCTGGCCAGCTCGTCGCGGTGCGGGCCCCACGCCATCGAGCGGAAGACGATGCGCGGCGGCCCGGCCGCGGCCAGCGACACCGTGCCGGCGTGCACGGCGGGGCCGCCGGCCTGCACGTGGTTCCTGGCCTCCGCCCGGTCGGCGGCCCGCCACACCGCGGCCCCGGCGACCGTCGCGAGCACCACGACCGCGGCCAGCAGCACCAGCAGCCTGCCGCGTACGCTCATCGGCCCGTCGCCGGGAACCGCTTCCGCAGCCGTGCCGGCGTCCGTGTCCGTGTCCGTGTCCGTACTCATACCGCCTCCGCGGGTCGCAGCCGTATCGAGAGCGCCACGCTCGCCAGCAGCGCGACCGCGGCACCGGACAGCGCCGACCGGTCGCCGAAGGCGGTCCAGGCCGCGCCGAAGGCGATCGAGCAGAAGAAGCGCGCCGCGGCCTGCCCGGTCTGCACCAGTGCGAGACCGCTGGAGCGCAGCGCCGCCGGTACGGAACCGGCCGCCGCCGCCATCAGCACGCCGTCGGTGGCCGCGTAGAAGGTGCCGTGCAGGGCCAGCACCGCGTAGGGCAGGACGCCGGAACGCAGGTGGGTGAGCAGCAGGGCGTAGGCCAGCAGCAGCGCGAGGTGGCCGCCGACGAAGACCCGCCAGCGGCCGACCCGGTCGGCCCAGCGGCCGAGCGGCACGGCGAGCAGCAGGAAGGCGCCCGCGGTGCCCAGCGGCAGCAGCGCGAACCACCGGTCGGGCACGCCGAGCCGGCGCTGGAGCATGAGGTAGACGAAGGAGTCGCTGACCGTCGCCAGCCCGAGCGCGACCGCGCACAGCGCCAGCCCGCGCAGCTCGCGCCGTCCGAGCAGGGCGACCGCGGCCCGCAGTGAGGGGCGCTCGGCCTGGGAGGCGTCGGAGGCGTCGGAGGCGGCGGCCGGTGCGGCCTCCCGCACCCGTGACGGCACGAAGAGCAGCAGCACCAGCACGCCCACCGCCGCCACGCAGAAGCTCACCGTGAAGACCGCGTCGTAGCCGTCGGCGGCCTGGCGGAGGATCAGGAAGGCGACCAGCGGGCCGAGCAGCGCGCCCGTGGTGTCCATCGCCCGGTGGACGCCGAAGGCGCGGCCGCGGGTCCGCGGCGGCGAGGACAGCGAGATCAGGGCGTCGCGCGGGGCGGTGCGCAGGCCCTTGCCGGTACGGTCGGCGGCGAGCACCGCGCCGATCAGCGGCAGGGTGTGCACGGCCAGCAGCAGGGGTTTGCACAGCGCGGACAGGCCGTAGCCGAAGGCGGCGATCTGCTTGTGGCGGCCGCCGCGGTCGGCGAGGTGGCCGCCGACCAGCCGGACCAGGGCGCTGAAGCCGTTGTAGACGCCGTCGAGCAGACCGAAGCCCAGCGGGGACAGGCCCAGTCCGGTGACCAGGTAGAGCGGCAGCACCGCGGTGACCATCTCCGAGGAGACGTCGGTGATCAGGCTGACCGCGCCGAGCGCGAGCACGGTGGAGGCGACCGCGGAACGCCGCCCGGGGCGCGGGCCCCGGGCGGCGGTACGCGAGGCCGCCGCGGGTGTGCTCCCGCGGCTCTCGCTGACGTACATCGGTCAGCTGGTCCAGATGCCGGTGATGTCGGAGGCGGACGCGGCCTGGCCGGCGTGGCCCGACGTGCCCGCGAGATCCTCCAGCGTCCGCAGGAGGTTGTAGTGGTTGTACGTGGTCGCGCTGGAGCTGCCCGCCTTCACCGGCTGGCCGTAGAGGACGGTCGGGATGCGGTTGCCGCTCAGCGAGTTGTCCTCGTCGAAGGTCACGACGAGCAGGCTGTTGTGCGTCTTCGCCCAGGTCGCGTACGCGCCCAGGTTGTTCTTGACCCAGGTGTCACCGGTGGACACCGAGCAGTCGTGCATGTCGCTGCACAGGTTCGGCACCACGAACGACATCGTCGGCAGCGTCGAGTAGTCGGTCGGGAACTGCGCGAAGGTCTTCGCGCTCGACGTCGCCACGTTGGAGAAGCCGAACCACGGGTTGTGCTTCTGCGCGTAGTTGCCGCTCTTGCAGGTGGTCGAGCCCTGGCTCGGCAGCGTCTCGTTGTAGCTGCCCCATGTCTTGCCCGCGGCGGTCACCTCGGAGCCCAGGTTCGCGGCCGCGCTGAAACCGGGCGTGACGCAGCTGTCGCTGGTGACGCCCTGCAGCGAACCGGAGAAGAGGGCGTAGTAGTTCGGCTGGCTGGGGTGGGTGATGGCGTGGCTCTGGGACAGGTTCGCGCCGCCGGTCTTGAGCGAGTTGATGTAGGGGGCGCTGGAGCTGCCGATCACCTGGCTGTACGCGTGGTTCTCCAGGACCACCACGACGGTGTGGGCGGGGGTCGGGACGGAGCCCGCCGCCTGGGCGTCACCGCCGAGGCCGGCCCACAGGCCGGCGGAGGCGGCGGCGAGGCCGCCGGCGGTCAACAGAGCGGTACGGCTGCGGCTGCGCACGGGGTTACCTCCGGTGAGGGGGGCGCGGTTCGGACATGCGTGGGCGGACTGCTGTGCGGTGTGCATGCCAAAGGTAGGAGCGGCTGGGGAACCCGCGGAGCGTGAGGCGGATGAAGAACACGCGAACGCTGCGGTACACCCCCGGTGTGCTTCCCTCCGGAGCGGCCGTGGACCCAGCGTCTCAGCCGGTCGGCGGTAGCGCCAGCCGTAGCCGAACGCCCCGCGGCAGTGGCTCCGCCGCCACCGTGCCGCCGTGGGTCTCGGCGATCTGCCGCACGATCGCCAGCCCCAGGCCGGAGCCGGGCAGCGAGCGCGCCGCGGGCGAGCGGTAGAAGCGGTCGAAGACGAAGGGCAGGTCGGCCGCCGGGATACCCGGGCCCCGGTCGCTCACCGACACCACACCGCCGGCGGTCGTCACCACCGTGATCCGGCCGCCCTCAGGGCTCCACTTCACGGCGTTGTCCACCAGGTTGCCGATCGCCCGCTCCACCGCGTCCGGGTCGGCGCGCACCATGCACGGGACCAGCTCCGCCGTGAAGTCCAGCCGCGGCGACCTGGCCGCCGCCCGGTCGAGCACCCGGCGGGCCAGCAGGTCCAGCCTGGTGTCCTCGGTGTGCGCCCGCACACTGCCGTAACGGCCCAGGTCCACCAGGTCGTTGACCAGCGAGGTCAGCTCGGCGGCCTGGGCGCGGGCCTCCGCGACCAGCGCGGGCGCCTGCGGATCGGCCAGCGCCGGGCCCTCGCCCAGCAGTTCCAGGTTGGTGGTCAGGCTGGTCAGCGGGGTGCGCAGCTCGTGGGACGCGTCCGCGACCAGCCGGCGCTGCGCGCCCACCGATTCGTCGAGAGCCGCCATCATCGCTGCGAACGACCGGGTCAGCCGGGCGATCTCGTCCCGCCCGTCGGCCGACAGCCGCGCGGTCAGGTCCTGCGTCGCGGTGACGTGCTCGACCGCCTCGGTGAGCTGCCGCACCGGCCGCAGTACCCGCCCGGCCGCCAGCCGCCCCGCCACCGCCGCGAGGGCGCAGCCGCCCGCCGCGATCGCCACCAGCAGGAAGGCCAGCCGGTCCAGCGTGCCCTGCACCACAGACGTCAGGACGGCGGTACGCACCAGGACACCGGGACTGTCCGCCATCGCCGCGGTGTAGATCCGGTAGTGCCGGCCGTCGTAGGCGGCGTCGTGGAAATACGCCGGCTGCTCGCCCTGCGCGACCGCCACATCCCGATCGCTGATGTCGGTGAAGCCGTCCGCCGGGCCCGCACTGACCGGCGGTACGAGGAACTGCAGCAGGGCCGACCCGACGTCGACGGGCCCGGTCGGGATCACCGGCTCGTCCGCGTCGCGCCCCTTGACGGCCGCCGTCGCGTTCTTCTGCTTGAACGCCCGCACCAGATCGGGCGCTTGGGCCGCCGCCGACACCAAATCCGTGTCGTGCTGCTCGTGCAGCTTGGCGCCCAGCGACGGATACAGCACCAGCGAGGCGAGCGCCAGCGCCGCGAGCACCACCGCGCCGCCCGCCAGCGCCAACCGGTTCCGCAGGCTCACGGCCCCTCCCGCAGTACGTACCCCAGGCCGCGCACGGTCTGCACCAGCCGCGGCTCACCGCCGGCCTCCAGCTTGGCGCGCAGGTAACTCACGTACACCCACAGGGCGTTCGACGACGGCCCGAAGTCGTAGCCCCACACCGAGTCGAAGATCAGCGTACGGCTGAGCACCCGGCGCGGATTGCGCAGGAAGAGCTCCAGCAGGGCGTATTCGGTCCTGGTCAGTTCGAGCACCCGGCCGCCGCGGGTCGCCCGGCATGCGGCGGTGTCCATCTCCAGGTCGGCGAACCGCAAGACCTCCTGGTCGGCGCCGGAGCGGCGCAGCAGCGCCCGGATCCTGGCCCGCAGCTCCTCCAGCGCGAACGGCTTGGCCAGATAGTCGTCCGCGCCCGCGTCGAGGCCCGCGACCCGGTCGGCGACCAGGTCGCGGGCGGTGAGCATGAGGATCGGCGTACGGTCGCCGCGGGCCCGCAGCGCACGGCACACCTCCAGCCCGTTCGGCTCCGGCATCAGGATGTCGAGCACCACCGCGTCCTGCCGCCCGGCGGCCAGCGACGCCAGCGCGGCGGCCCCGTCCGCCGCCACCGCGACCTCGTACCCGTCCCGGGTCAGGGCGTGCGCCAGCGAACGGCGTACCGCGTCATCGTCGTCAACCACCAGCACTCGCATGGCGTCAGGGTGCCGTAGCGCTTGTCAGCGGGGGATCAGGGTCTTGCCGGCGTCGTCGGCCCCCTTGCCGGGCTTGTCGGGCTTGCCCGGATCGGGCTTGCCCGAGCCAGGCTTGCAGGTGGGCTTGCCTTCGCCCGGCTTGCCCGCGGCCGTCTTGAGCTGGACGATCGCCTTCGTGAGCTGCTGCGGGGTGACCCCGAGCCTGGCGGCCACCGCGGCGAAGGCCGGGCTGTTCTCGTCGACGCTGCCCTTCGGGCCGGTGGCCGTCTTCTGCAGGGCGTCCAGGGCGGCCTGGGCCCCGGCCTGCGACACACCCAGCGCCTTGGCCAGCTGCGCGGCGGTGAAAACGGTCGCCGGGCCGCCCTTGTCGTCCTTCCCGCTCTTCCCCTCCTTCCCACCCTTCCCCTGCTTGCCGTCGGCCTTGCCGACCTTCCCGTCCCTGCCGCCCGGGGCGCCGGGCTTCGCCGGGACGGGGCCGGCCTCGCCGAGAATCCGCTCCAGGGTCTTGCGGGCCTGGGCGGTGGACATCCCCATGTCCTTGGCGAAGATCGCCACGACCTTGTCCGTCAGCTTGCCGCCGGTCGAGCCGAGCGCGATCTTGACGTCCCTGAGGGCGTTCTCGAGCTTGCCGCTCGGCTTGGCCGGTGCGCACTGGGCCGGCTTCTTGCCGGCGGCCCCGGACGCCGGGCCCGCGCCGGTGCCTGCCGCGGAGGCCGTGGTGGCTCCCAGGGCCAGGACGACGGCCGTCGCGGTGATGAGCGCTGTCTTGTGGCGCACGGTGCGCCCCCTTTCTCTCGTGCCGCCAGCACACCAAGGCGCGCTTCACTCCGGCCTCGGCGCACCTTAGGACTTCCCTAGAACCCCACCGCCCGCCCTGAAGGCTCTCCCCAGGCGGACAGGGGTGGTCGGCAGGGCAGGGGGAGGGGAGGGCGGATAGGCTCGGAGGGAGGGAGCGGCTGGGGACGGGAGCACTATGCAAGGCCGACGCAGCACGACATTCACCCGGCTGCTCCGGCACGGCTTCACGGACCCCGCCGCGGCCGAGCGGCTGCTCGACGTGCCGGAGCTGTGGGCCGTACGGTCCGACCCCGTCCTGCTTGAGGCGCTCGGCGCGACCGCCGACCCCGACCTGGCGCTGCTCGGGCTCGTCAGGCTCGCCGAGGCGCTGGACGAGGGCGAGCGGCGGGCGCTGCTCGACACCGTGACGACGGCCAAGCCGCTGCGCGACCGGCTGCTGGGGGTGCTGGGCGCCTCGGAGGCGCTGGGGGACCACCTGGCCAGGCACCCGGCGGACTGGCATGCGCTGGTCACCTACGAGGCCGCCGACCTGCACCCCGGGATCGCCGAGTTCGAGCGCGGGCTGGCGGCCGCGACCGATCCGGACGCGCTGCGCGCCGCCTACCGGCGGTGCCTGCTGGGGATAGCGGCCCGGGACGTGTGCGGCACGAGCGACCTGGTGCTTACGGCCGCCGAGCTGGCCGACCTGGCGACGGCGACCTTGCGCGGGGCCCTGGCCATCGCGGCGTCCGAGGCGCCGCAGGACGCCGCCGCGGCCCGCCTCGCGGTGATCGGCATGGGCAAATGCGGCGGCCACGAGCTGAACTACGTCTCCGACGTCGATGTGATCTTCGTGGCGGAGCCCGCCGAGGGCGTCGAGGAGAACGAGGCGGTCAAGGCCGCGACGCGGCTCGCCGCCCGGATGATGCGGGTGTGCTCGGACACCACCGTCGAGGGCACGATCTGGCCGGTCGACGCGAACCTGCGGCCCGAGGGCAAGAACGGCCCGCTGGTGCGCACCCTGTCCAGCCATCTCGCGTACTACGCCAGATGGGCGAAGACCTGGGAATTCCAGGCGCTGCTCAAGGCCCGCCCGGTCGCCGGCGACCCGGCGCTCGGCGCGGAATACGTCGCCGCGATCCGCCCGCTGGTCTGGCAGGCCGCCGAGCGCGAGCACTTCGTCACCGACGTGCAGCAGATGCGCCGCCGGGTGGTGGACAACATCCCGGCGGCCCAGGTGGAGCGGGAGCTGAAGCTCGGACCCGGCGGACTGCGGGACGTCGAGTTCGCGGTGCAGCTGCTGCAACTGGTGCACGGCCGCACCGACCCCTCGCTGCGCAGCCCCACCACCCTGACCGCGCTGGCCGAGCTGGCCGCCGGCGGCTACGTGGGCCGGGCCGACGCCGCCGCGCTGGACGTCGCCTACCGCTTCCTGCGGCTCATGGAGCACCGCATCCAGCTGCACAAGATGCGCCGCACCCACCTCGTACCCGACGACGAGGCGGGCCTGCGCCGCCTCGGCCGGGGCCTGGGCTTCCGCTCCGAGCCGGTCGCGAACCTCACCAGGGAGTGGAAGCGGCACGCCATGGAGGTGCGCCGGCTGCACGAGAAGCTGTTCTACCGGCCGCTGCTCGAATCCGTCGCCCAGCTCGGCACCGACGACGTCCGGCTGAGCACCGACGCGGCCCGGCAGCGCCTCCAGGCCCTCGGATACGCCGATCCGGCCGCCGCGATGCGCCACCTGGAGGCGCTGGCCAGCGGGGTGAGCCGCAAGGCGGCGATCCAGCGCACCCTGCTGCCGGTGCTGCTCGGCTGGTTCGCGGACTCCGCCGACCCCGACGCGGGCCTGCTGGGCTTCCGCAAGGTCTCCGACGCGCTCGGCATGACGCCCTGGTATCTGCGGCTGCTGCGTGACGAGGGGGCCGCGGCCCAGCGGCTCGCCCGGGTGCTCTCGTCCGGGCGGATGGCCCCCGACCTGCTGCTGCGCGCCCCCGAGGCGGTCGCGGTGCTCGGCTCGGTCGACGGGGGCCTGGTGCCGCGCGACCACGACAGCCTCGAACAGGAGGTGCTGGCCGCGGTGGGCCGCGCGGAGGGGCCGGAGCAGGCCATCGCCGCGGTCCGCGGGGTGCGCAGGCGGGAGCTGTTCCGCACGGCGGCGGCCGACCTCATCGACACCTACGGCGACGACGTCGAGGCGGACGGGGACCGCGTCGACCCGGCGGAGCTGACCGACCGGGTCGGCTGCGCCGTCTTCGGCCTGACCTCGGCGACTGTCGCCGGCGCCCTGCGCGCCGCGGCCAAGGCGGTGACCGGCAACGACGCGCACCGGCTGCCGACCCGCTTCGCGGTGATCGGCATGGGCCGCTTCGGCGGCCGGGAGCTGGCCTACGGCTCGGACGCCGACGTGCTCTTCGTGCACGAGCCGCGCGAAGGGGTGGACCAGGAGGAGGCGGGCCGGGCCGCGCTCGCGGTGGCGGACGAGATGCGCAGGCTGCTGCAGATCCCCACCGCCGACCCGCCGCTGCTGGTCGACGCCGACCTGCGCCCCGAGGGCAAGAGCGGCCCGCTGGTGCGCAGCCTCGCCTCCTACGCGGCCTACTACCGCAGGTGGTCGCTGACGTGGGAGAGCCAGGCGCTGCTGCGGGCGACCCCGGTGGCCGGCGACAAGGGCCTCGGGGCGCGCTTCGTGGAGCTGATCGACCCGCTGCGCTATCCGGAGGGCGGCCTGGACGACGAGGCGGTACGCGAGATCCGCCGCCTCAAGGCGCGGATGGAGTCCGAGCGGCTGCCGCGCGGCGCCGACCGCACCACCCACGCGAAACTGGGCCGCGGCGGCCTGTCCGACGTCGAGTGGACCGTGCAGCTGCTCCAGCTCCAGCACGCCGGCCAGGTGCCCGAGCTGCGGACCACCGGCACCCGGCAAGCGCTGGCCGCCGCGGCGCGGGCGGGCCTGCTGGAAGCGGCGGACGCGGCCGTCCTCGACGAGGCCTGGGTGCTGGCCACCCGGGTGCGCAACGCGGTGATGCTGGTACGCGGCCGGCCCGGCGACACCTTCCCCGGCGACGGGCGCGAGCTGGCCGCGGTGGGCCGCTACCTCGGTTTCGCCCCCGGCCACGTCGGCGACATGCTGGAGGACTACCGGCGGCGTACGCGGCGGGCCAGGGCAGTGGTGGAGCGGCTGTTCTACCAGGGGTGACCGGCGGCCGCCGGCCCGCCGGACACCCCCCGGCGGACGAAGCCGTCAGTTCTCCACGGTCCTGGCGTGCTCTTCGAGCGCCAGCGCACCCGACGCGTACTTCGGCAGGGAGTACACCCAGCGGCCGTAGATCAGGTACGCCACCGTGTAGCCGATGGCCAGGCACAGCGCGCCGCCGACCGCGTCCATCCAGAAGTGGTTGCCGGTGGCGACGATCACCAGCAGCGTCGCCACCGGATAGAGCCCGCCGAGGATACGGGCCCACAGCGGTTTCGCCAGCGTCACGATGGTGATGCCGCACCACAGCGACCAGCCGATGTGCATCGACGGCATGGCCGCGTACTGGTTGGACACCTGCGCCAGGCTGCCCCGCGACAGCGAACCCCAGGTGTGGTGCAGCATCACCGTGTCGATGAAGTTGCCGCCGACCATCAGCCGCGGCGGTGCCAGCGGATACGCCCAGAAGCCGATCAGCGCCACCCAGGTGGTCAGGAAGACCACCAGCCGGGCCGGGCCGTAGCGCCCGGGGTGGCGGACGTAGAGCCATATCAACACGCCGATGGTCACTATGAAATGCAGCGTGGCGTAGTAGTAGTTCATCCCCACGATCAGCCACGTCACGGAATTCACGCCGTGGTTGACGCTGCGCTCGATGGCGAGGCCCAGATGGTGCTCGAACGCCCAGATCGCGTCGGCGTGCCGCAGCGCGATCGCCTGCTTCTGCGGCACCGCGTTCCTGATCTGCGAATACAGGGAGTAGCTGAAGCCGATCAGCAGGACCTCGAACCACAGCCTCGGGCGTCGTGGGGTGCGCACTCTCTCCAGCAGCGTACGGGCCAGCGCCAGCCGGCCGGCGCTGTCCGCTCCATCGGAAACATGGGAACCGGTGGAGCGCTGCGGTGCGGCGGAACGGCCGCTTGTCGTGTTCGCGGTCTTCGCAGTCGGTTCCCCCATAGGACACCAGTCTGCCAGATGTGTCCCGTGATGCGGATCAGCCGCGGGTCGCGTCGTCGGCCGTCCTGGTGCCCCGCGGGGCGGGGGGCTGCGCGGGCAGCGACGCGTTCTGCCCGGTCGGGGCGGCCGCGGTCGATCCGCGGACGACCAGCTCCGGCAGGAAGACGAATTCGCTGTGCGGGGCCGGGGTGCCGCCGATCTCCTCCAGCAGCGCGTTGACGGCGGCCTGGCCCATCGCGGTGACCGGCTGCCTGATGGTGGTCAGCGGCGGGTCGGTGAACGCGATCAGCGGCGAGTCGTCGAAACCCACCACCGACACCTCGTCCGGCACCGACAGGCCCAGCTGCCTGGCCGCCCTGATCGCGCCGAGCGCCATCATGTCGGAGGCGCAGACGACCGCCGTGCAGCCGTCGGCTATCAGCGCCGACGCGGCCGCCTGGCCGCCCTCCAGGGTGAAGAGCGAGTGCTGCACCAGCTCGTGCGCCTCGTCGCCGCTCATGCCGAGCACCTCGGCCATGGACGTCACGAAGCCCTCGATCTTCCTGCGCACCGGGACGAAACGCTTCTGCCCCACGGCCAGGCCGATCCTGCGGTGTCCGAGCGCCGCCAGATGGGTGACCGCGAGGCGCATCGCGCCACGGTCGTCGGGGGACACGAAGGGCGCGTTGACCTTCTCGGTGAAGCCGTTGATCAGCACGAACGGCACGCCCTGGCCCTGCAGCCTGGCGTAGCGCTCCATGTCGGCGGTGCAGTCGGCGTGCAGCCCCGACACGAAGATGATGCCGGCCACCCCCCGCTCGACCAGCATCTCCACCAGCTCGTCCTCGGTGGAGCCGCCGGGCGTCTGGGTGGCGAGCACCGGGGTGTAGCCCTGCCGGGTCAGGGCCTGGCCGATGATCTGCGCGAAGGCGGGGAAGATCGGGTTGTCCAGCTCGGGCGTGATCAGCCCGACCAGGCCCGCGCTGCGCTGCCGCAGCCGCACCGGGCGCTCGTACCCCAGCAGGTCGAGCGCGGCCAGCACTGATTCGCGGGTGGTCGCGGAGACCCCGGGCTTGCCGTTGAGCACCCGGCTGACCGTCGCTTCGCTGACCCCCGCCTGGGCTGCGATGTCAGCGAGCCGCGCGGTCACAGTACCGGATGCTATTGGACGGAAAGCCGCCACGTCAGATCGCCCACCAAATTGCCGTGTCTGCGGCGATAGTGACGTCAATGCCGTCAACCAGGTCCAATGACGCGGCCGTCGCGGGCGGCTGCGCCGCGCTGGCCAGCAGCAGCCGGCCGCCGGGCACGGTGAGGACCACCGGCCGCGCGGTGGGGTTGACCAGGCACAGGAAGCCGTCGCCGTCGCCGTCCCTGCGGAAGGCCAGCACACCCTCGGGCGTGTCCAGCCACTGCACGGCCCGGCCCGCGCCCAGCGCCGGCAGCTCCCGGCGCAGCGCCAGGGCCGCGCGGTAGAGCTCCAGGGTGGAGGCCGGGTCGCCGGTCTGCGCCTCGACGCTCAGCTCGGCCCAGGTCGCCGGCTGCGGCAGCCAGCTCGGCCCGCCCTCCGGGCCGAAGCCGTACGGCGGCTCGGCGCCCGACCACGGGATCGGCACCCGGCAGCCGTCGCGGAAGCCGTCCTGCCCGGCCGCACGGAAGAAGGACGGGTCCTGGCGCACCTCGTCCGGCAGGTCGGTGACGTCGGGCAGGCCCAGCTCCTCGCCCTGGTAGAGGTACGCCGACCCGGGCAGCGCCAGCATCAGCAGGGTCGCCGCGCGCGCCCTGCGCAGGCCCAGTTCGCGGTCGCCGGCCTCGCGCAGCTGGAGGGATCCGCCGCCAGGGGTCCCCCCGCCGAAGGCAGGGGAGGGGTTGCCGAAGCGGGTGGCGTGCCGGGTCACGTCGTGGTTGGACAGCACCCAGGTGGCGGGGGCGCCGACCGCGCCCATCGCGGCCAGCGACTTGTCGATGACCTTGCGCAGCGCCGCCGCGTCCCACGGGGTCGCCAGGTATTCGAAGTTGAAGGCCTGGTGCAGCTCGTCGGGCCGCAGGTACAGCGCGGCCCGCTCGATGGTCGGCGTCCACGCCTCGGCGACACCGATCCGGTCGCCGGCGTATTCGTCCAGGATGCGCCGCCAGCCGCGGTAGATCTCGTGCACACCGTCCTGGTCGAAGTACGGCATGGGCGCGCTGCCCAGCAGCGCCAGCTGCTCGCTGTGCCCGATGTCGGGCAGGCCCGCCGCCTTGACCAGGCCGTGGGCCACGTCGATACGGAAGCCGTCGGTGCCCAGGTCGAGCCAGAAGCGCAGCACCGAGCGGAATTCCTCGTGCACCGCCGGGTGGTCCCAGTTGAAGTCGGGCTGCTCGGGTGCGAAGAGGTGCAGATACCACTGGCCGGGGGTGCCGTCGGGGTCGTTGGTCCTGGTCCAGGCGGGGCCGCCGAAGATGGACTCCCAGTCGTTGGGCGGCAGTTCGCCGGTCGCGCCCTTGCCGGGGCGGAAGTGGAAGCGGTCCCGCAGCGCGGAGCCGGGGCCGTCGCGCAGCGCCTGCTTGAACCACTCGTGCTGGTCGGAGCAGTGGTTGGGCACCAGGTCCACGATGACCCGCAGGTTCAGCGCGTGCGCGGCGCGCACCAGGTCGTCGGCGTCGTTGAGGTCGCCGAACATCGGGTCGACCTCGCGGTAGTCGGCCACGTCGTAGCCGGCGTCGGCCTGCGGGGAGGCGTAGAAGGGCGACAGCCACACCGCGTCCACCCCGAGGTCCCGCAGATACGGCAGCCGGGCCGTGACGCCGGGCAGGTCGCCCATGCCGTCGCCGTTCCCGTCGGCGAAGCTGCGCGGGTAGACCTGGTAGATGACCGCATCGCGCCACCAGTCTCTGTGCCCGGCGTCGGCAGCGGGAGCGGCGGCGGAGCGGGGCGCGTCGGAGAGGTGCTGGCTCATGGATTCCCTTATCGGGTGCGGGGGAACGATCAGTGGCATACGTGACTGCGGTGCTGCGGGCCGGTCAGCCCTTGGTGCCGCCGGCGGTCAGACCGGTCACCAGGTGGCGCTGGACGAGCAGGAAGACGATGGTCGCGGGTATCGCGATCAGCACCGAGGCGGCGGTCATGCTGCCCCAGTCGGCGCGCTGGTCGGAGGCGAAGGTGCGGATGCCGGCCGCCAGCGTGGAGTGGTCGCTGCCCATGAACTGCGCCGCGTAGGCCACCTCGCCCCAGGCGGTCAGGAAGCTGTAGAAGGCGGTGACGGCGAGCCCCGGGCGGGCCAGCGGCACGATCAGCCGCCAGAAGGTGCCGAAGGGGCTCAGCCCGTCGACCCGGCCGGCCTCGTCGATGTCCCGCGGGATGGTGTCGAAGTAGCCCTTGAGCATCCAGGCGCAGAAGGGCACCGCGATGGTGCAGTAGACCAGGATCAGGCCGAGGTAGCTGTCGATCAGGTCCAGCTGCGCCAGCAGGTTGTACAGCGGCACGATCAGTACGGCCATGGGGAACATCTGCGTGATCAGGAAGGTCCACATCAGCGACCTGTGCCCGGGGAAGCGCATCCGGGAGATCGCGTAGCCCGCGCTGGCGGAGATCAGCACGCCGAGCACGGTGGTGGCGCCGGCCACGATCACCGAGTTGAGGAACCACTTGGGGAAGCTGGTGTGCATCAGCACGAACCGGTAGTTGCCCAGGCCCAGGTGCTTGAGCACCTCGTGCGGCTGCTGCCAGGAGGTGCTGGGGCCGAGCGAGATGAACAGGATCCACAGCACGGGGAAGACCGCGATGGCGCTCGCGGTGATCAGGGCGGCGTGCAGCGCGATCGACGCGCCGCGGCTGCGCTCGCCCCGGCCGCGTGGCTTGGCCGCGGCGGCGCTGAGCGGGCCGGCGGTGCTTGCGGCCGGGCCGCTGTGGGTGGTGGCACTCATGGTGATCCGGCTCCTAGGCCTGCTCGGGCTTCAACTTGCGGCGGTAGAAGGTGGAGAAGGCCACGAGGATGAGGAGGATGACGATCCCGTAGGTGGCGGCGGCCGAATAATCGGACACTCCGGTGAACGCCTTCTCGTAGGCGTATGTCACCAGGATGTCCGTGTCGCCCGTGGTGTTGTTGCCCAGCAGCAGGTAGATGATCGCGAACATGTTGAACGTCCAGACCGTGCTGAGCAGCACCACCGTGCTGGTCACCGGGCGCAGCCCCGGCACCGTGACGTTGGTGAAGCGCTGCAGCGGCGAGGCGCCGTCCATCTCGGCGGCCTCGTACAGCTCGCCGGGTATCGACTGCAGGCCGCCGAGCAGGGCGACCATCATGAACGGCACGCCGACCCAGATGTTCACCATGATCACCGCGATCTTCTGCGACAGCGGTGTGCCGAGCCAGTCCTGCGCGGGCAGCCCGAAGCTGGTGATGATGTCGTTGAGGACGCCGTACTGCGAGTTGAGCATCAGCCGCCAGGCGAAGACGCCGATGAAGGCCGGCACCGCCCAGGGCAGGATCAGGCAGAGCCGGTAGAAGAGCCGGAAGCGCACCTTGCGGTTGAGCAGCATCGCCATCGCCAGGCCGATGGCGTAGGTGACCGCCACGCAGGCGACGGTCCACACGACCGTCCACTCGAAGCGCGGGTAGAAGTCGCCGTCCTTGCCGGACAGCACCTGCCAGTAGTTGTGCAGGCCCACCCAGTGGTAGGTGGCGCCGATGTGGACCGGGCCGATGTCCTTGGCGACATTGGTCTCGTTGGCGTTGGTCAGCGACAGGTAGGTGCCGTAGCCGAGCGGATAGAACACCAGGACGGCCAGCACGATCACGACCGGGGCGACCATCGCCCAGGCGTACCAGTGCCGGTCCCAGGAACGCCTGATCGAGGTCATCAGGCCGGGCCGCGGCTCGCGCGGCGGGCGGGCGGCCGTGCCCGGAAGGGGCTCGTCCAAGCGTGCGGTGGTCATCGCTCCTCGGCTCTTTCGTCGGTGGTGGGGTGACCGGACCGGCCGGCCGGGCGCGTGGGCCCTGCCGCGTCAGGGCGGCGGGGCCCCGGCCGGCCGGTCCGGAACTGGGGGCCGGCTACTGCACGGTGTAGCCGGGCAGCAGCTTGCCGAACTCCTTGGCCGCGGCGTCCAGGCCGTCCTGGACCGAGGACTTGCCCTGCAGGATCTTGATGTACTCCTGCTGCAGCGGCGTGAACAGGCTGCCCACCTGCGGCAGCGCGACCCGCGGCCGGGCGGTGTCCATGATCGGCTTGAAGCCGGCGATCGTCTGGTTCTTCAGCACCTCGGCGGTGTAGGCGGAGGTCCTGGTCGGCAGGGTGCCGTTCTTCTGCGCGATCGTCTGCTGGCTCGCGGAGGAGGTCATGAACTGCGTGAACAGGTAGGCCGCGTCCAGGTTCCTGGAGCCCTGGTAGACCGCCAGGTCGTGGCCGCCGGTCGGCGCCAGCGCCTTGCCGGTGGATCCGGCCGGCACGGGCGCGTAGCCGAGGTTGGCCTCCTTGCCCTGGAAGGCGGACCCGGTCAGGTCGTCGCCCACCGACCACGGCCCCTGGATCAGCATGGCGACCTTGCCGGTCTTGAAGGAGGTCTGCATGTTGTCGTACGCGCTGGCGAAGTCGACCTTCAGCGAGGAGGTGTCGTAGACCTTCTTCGCCTCGGTGACCGCCTTGACGGCCTCCGGCGAGTTGATCGTGACCTTCTTGCCCGCCGGGTCGGCCAGGTCGGCGCCCTCGCCGAACAGCAGCGGGAAGAGGAAGTACGAGTCGGGGTTGACATACGTGCCCGCGACACCGGGCACCTTCGCCTTGATGGTCGCGGAGTCCGCGATCAGCTCGTCCCAGGTGGTCGGGGGCGCGGCGATGCCGGCCTTGGCGAAGATGTCCTTGTTGTAGAGCAGCCCGAGCGTGTCGGTCACCGACGGCACGCCGTAGGTCTTGCCCTCGTACTTGGTGGTGTTCAACGGCCCCGCCACGAAGTCCTGCGTGTCGGTCAGCGCCGCGGTGCCGTCCAGCGGGGCGATGTAGTGGAGCGAGGCGTACTCGGGGATCAACCCGACGTCGGTCCGCACCACGTCGGGAGCGCCCTTGCCGCTCTGAGCCGCCGCCTTGAACTTCTGCTCCACGGTGGTGAAGTCGACGTTCTGGTAATTGACCTTGATGTGGGGGTACTTCGCCTCGAAGTCCTTGATGAGGGCCTGGTAGGTCGGGGCCTCGTTCTTGGCGTCCGAGGTGTCCCAGTAGGTGATCGTCCCGGACACCGCGGCCGGGTCCTTGGCCGCCGTACCCTTGTCGCTCTTGTCGTCGCTACCACTACCGCCACAGGCGGTGACCCCGAGAACGATGGCCGCGGCCATCGCAACGGCGGATATGCCGCGTCGCATACCTGACTCCTTGATGAGGGAAGTGCCCGTTCGCCCTGGCCAGGCTGGCTGCCGGCCGCTGTCGTCCCTACGGGGGCGCTCGGGCTGGGCAGGAACGTAACAGCGATGTAATGCTTTGCGAAAGAGGCTGCAAGAAACTTTCCGCAAGATCCTTCATCCGTGATGCTGCCGTTATCCGGGCGTGTCGTCCGAGGTCGGCCCGTTGCGCGCGCACCGCTGGCGCACCCGGACCGGATGCGACGGAACTGCTTACAGAGTCTTGCTGCAACCGCCCCGGGAGGGATACGTTCCCGCACAGCTTCGGCACCGACGCCGTGGCGGCGACCGGTTCATGCGCGTGGACCCGGGCGCGAGGCTGTCCCCAGCAAGGAGATCCGCCCGTGGCCCTGGAGTTCAGGCTGCCCGCACACAGGTTGCGGCACGTCGCCGTCGCCACCGCCCTCGCGGCGCTGGCCGCATTCGTCCAACCGGCCTACGCGCACGGCTCGCCGCGGCCGCCGGCCCCGCCGTCCGACAAGGCGCTCGCCGGACAGGCCGCACGGCACGACGACACACGCGAGCAGTTCTACTTCGTGATGCCCGACCGCTTCGCCGACGGCGACAAGGCCAACGACAGGGGCGGCCTGACCGGCGGCCGGCTCAGCACCGGCTACGACCCCACGGACAAGGGCTTCTACCAGGGCGGCGACCTCAAGGGCCTCACGCAGAAGCTGGACTACATCAAGGGCCTGGGCACCACCGCGATCTGGATGGCGCCGATCTTCAAGAACCAGCCCGTACAGGGCACGGGGGCTGTGGGTACCTCCCAGGCCGAAGGCTCTGGGGGAATCTCGGCCGGCTACCACGGCTACTGGATCACCGACTTCACCCGGGTGGACCCGCACTTCGGCACCAACGACGACCTGAGGAAGCTGATATCCACGGCCCACGCCAAGGGCATGAAGATCTTCTTCGACGTCATCACCAACCACACCGCCGACGTCATCGGCAACACCGATAACACCTACAACTACCTGTCCAAGGGCGCCTTCCCCTACCTGTCCGCCGACGGCACCCCCTTCGACGACGACACCTACGCGGACGGTCCCCCGGCGCCTTCGGCCCGGGAGGTACTCCCACCGAGCCCCTTCCCGAAGGTCACCGCCGCGTCCTTCCCGCGCACCCCCACCGTGCCCGCCGGCCAGCTGAACACCAAGGTCCCCGCCTGGCTCAACGACCCCACGATGTACCACAACCGGGGCGACTCCACCTTCGCCGGCGAGAGCGCCGACCAGGGCGACTTCACCGGCCTGGACGACCTGTGGACGCAGCGGCCCGAGGTCGTGCACGGCATGGAGCAGATCTACGAGAAGTGGGTCAAGGACTTCGCGATCGACGGCTTCCGCATCGACACCGCCAAGAACGTCGACCTGCCCTTCTGGACCCAGTGGGCCACCGCCCTGGACGCCTACGCGGCCCGGCACGGCCGGAAGAACTTCTTCATGTTCGGCGAGACCTACGACGCCGACCCGGCCGTCACCTCGCCCTACGTCACCCAGGGACGGCTCGACGCGACACTCGACTTCCCCTTCCAGGACGCCGCCCGCGGCTACGCCTCGCAGGGCGCGCCGCCGAGCAAGCTCGCCGGCGTCTACGGCCAGGACTACCGCTACACCACCGACAAGGCCAACGCGTACGAGCAGGTCACCTTCCTCGGCAACCACGACATGGGCCGCATCGGCAGCTTCCTCGCCCAGGACAACCCGGGCGCGGGCGACGCCGAACTGCTCGACCGCGACGAGCTGGCCAATGCCGTGATGTTCCTCGGCCGCGGGAATCCCGTCGTCTACTACGGCGACGAGCAGGGCTTCACCGGCGCCCCCGGCGGCGACAAGAACGCCCGGCAGACGATGTTCGCCTCCCAGGTCGCCGACTACCTCGACGACGACGAGATCGGCACCGACCGCACCGCCGCGAGCGACGCCTACGACCCGCGGCACCCCCTCTACCGGGCGATCGCCGCGCTGTCCCGGCTCACCGAGGAGCACCCCGCGCTGCGCGACGGCGTCCAGACCGAGCGCTACACAGCCCCCGGCACCGACCCGGGCGTCTACGCCTACTCCCGCACCGACGCCGCCAGCCGCGACGACTACCTGGTCGCGATCAACAACGCCACCGCCGCGCGGACCGTGACCGTACCGACCGGCAACACGGCCGGCGCCGCCTACCAGGGGATCTACGGCGCCACCGGCACCACGGCCACCGCCGCGGACGGCACCCTCACCCTGACCGTGCCGCCGCTCCAGGCCGTCGTGCTGCACGCCGCCAAGCCGCTGCCCGAGCCCACCGCGGCCCCCGCGCTCACCCTCACCCCGCCCGCCCCCGGCGCGACCGGCACCGTCGAGCTGTCCGCCGACGTCACCGGCGGCGGCCTGAACCGCGTCGTCTTCGCCGCCCAGGTGGGCGACGCCCCCTGGAAGGTGCTCGGCTCCGCCGACCACGCCCCCTACAAGGTCACCCAGACCCTCACCGGCACCCCCGCCGGAATTCCCGTGCGCTACAAGGCCGTCGTGGTCTCCGCCGCCGGGCGCACCGCCTCGGCGACCGCCGCCGCCACCACCGGCGCCCCGCCGGTCACCGCGCCCCCGACCGCGATCAGCCACGACTACGCGATCGTCCACTACCGGCGGACCGACCAGACTTACGCCGACTGGGGCCTCTACACCTGGGGCGACATCGCCGACGGCGAAGCCACCACCTGGCCGGCCGGCCACCCCTTCACCGGCCGTGACGCCTATGGCGCCTTCGCCTACGTGAAGCTCAAGCCCGGCGCCTCAAGCGTCGGCTTCATCGTGGTGGACAAGGACGGCGTCAAGGACACCGACGGCGACCGCACCATCGACCTCGGCGCCGGCGCCGAGGTGTGGATTTCCCAGGGCAGCCCGGCCGTCGCCACCAGCGCCCCGGACGGCGCCTACCCGCCGCAGGACACCACGAAGGCGGTCCTGCACTACCACCGGGCCGGGGGCACCTCCCAGGCCGGAGGCGCGGGGGGAGGCGACTACACCGGCTGGGGCCTGCACGTCTGGAACGGCGCCGCCACTCCCACCGACTGGACCGCACCCCTCCAGCCCACCCGCATCGACTCCTACGGTGCCGTCTACGAGGTGCCGCTCGCCGCCGGCGCCACCTCGCTCAGCTACATCCTGCACAAGGGCGACACCAAGGACCTGCCCAGCGACCAGTCCCTCGACCTCACCGGCACCGGCCACGAGGTGTGGCTGCTCGAGGGCACCCCCGCGTATCTGCTGCCGCAGCCGCGGGGCAGCGGCGCCGACCTGGACCTGGGCAAGGCGCAGGCCCAGTGGATCGACCGCGACACCGTCGCCTGGCAGACCAGCGCCCCGTCCCTGTCACAGCAGCTCGTCTACGCCCCCGACGGCGGCATCACCGTCAAGGACGGCGCCCTGTCCGACGAGGGCCACTGGCTGCGCCTGCAGAAGCTGCCCGGCGGGCTCACCGACGCGCAGCTCGCGAAATTCCCGCAGCTGAAGGGCTATTCGGCCTTCACCGTCGACCCGCGCGACCGCGGCAGGGTGCGGGACGCCCTGCGCGGGCAGGTCATCGCCACCCAGCGGGCCGCCAACGGAGGTCTGTTGGCGGCGACGGGCGTGCAGACCCAAGGCGTGCTCGACGACCTCTACGCCGCAGGCGCGGAAAAGGCCGACCTCGGACCGGTGTTCAGCCACGGCAGGCCCAGCCTGTCGGTATGGGCACCGACCGCCCACAGCGTCTCGGTGGACATCGGCGGCCACCGCGTCCCGATGCGGCAGGACACCGCGACCGGCGTCTGGTCGGTCACCGGCACCCCCTCGTGGACCGGGAAGCCCTACCGCTACGACGTCACCGTCTGGGCGCCCAGCGTGCAGAAGACCGTCGTCAACCAGGTCACCGACCCCTACTCGGTCGCGCTCACCGCCGACTCCGAGAAAAGCCTGCTGGTGGACCTGGACGACCCGAAGCTCGCCCCCGAGGGCTGGGCGACCGAGCGCAAACCGGCCGCCGTGCCGATGAGCCGGGCCGAGATCCAGGAACTGCACATCCGGGACTTCTCCGTCGCCGACACCACCGTCCCGGCCGCCGACCGCGGCACCTACACCGCCTTCACCGACACGTCGTCGGCCGGCATGAGCCATCTGCGCGACCTCGCGCAGGCCGGCGTCAACTACGTCCACCTGCTGCCCGCGTTCGACTTCGCGACGGTGCCCGAGCGGACCGCCGACCAGACCGAGCCCGCCTGCGACCTGGGCTCGTACGGCCCCGCAAGCGACAGGCAGCAGGCCTGCGTCACCGCCCAGCGGGCCACCGACGCCTACAACTGGGGCTACGACCCTTACCACTTCACCGTCCCCGAGGGCTCTTACGCCAAGAACCCGGACGGCGCGGGCCGCACGGTCGAATTCCGGCAGATGGTCCAGGGGCTCAACAGCAGCGGGCTGCGGGTGGTGATGGACGTGGTCTACAACCACACCTCCGCCGCGGGACAGGCCGACACCTCCGTCCTGGACAAGATCGTCCCCGGCTACTACCAGCGCCTCATGCCGGACGGCTCGGTCGCCACCTCCACCTGCTGCGCGGGCACCGCGCCGGAGAACGCCATGATGGGCAAGCTCGTCGTGGACTCCATCGTCACCTGGGCCAAGGAATACAAGGTCGACGGCTTCCGCTTCGACCTCATGGGCCACCACCCCAAGGCCAACATCCTCGCCGTGCGCAAGGCACTCGACGCGCTCACCCCCGCCAAGGACGGCGTCGACGGCAAGAAGATCATCCTCTACGGCGAGGGCTGGAACTTCGGCGAGGTCGCCGACAACGCCCGGTTCGTACAGGCCACCCAGGCCAACATGGCAGGCACCGGCATCGCCACCTTCTCCGACCGGGCGCGCGACGCCGTACGCGGCGGCAGCCCCTTCGACGCCGACCCCGGCGTCCAGGGCTTCGCCTCCGGCCTCTACACCGACCCCAACGCATCGGCCGCCAACGGCACTCCGGCCGAGCAGAAGGCCCGCCTGCTGCACTACCAGGACCTCATCAAGGTCGGACTCA
The DNA here is from genome assembly GCA_036015235.1 of Streptomyces sp. NBC_00433. Lineage (NCBI taxonomy): Bacteria > Bacillati > Actinomycetota > Actinomycetes > Kitasatosporales > Streptomycetaceae > Streptomyces > Streptomyces sp. NBC_00433. Next base: position 6,957,980 of record CP107926.1, read on the forward strand.
GCGGAAACCTGCGGCAGTTCGGCTTCACCGACTCCGCGGGCAAGCAGGTCACCGGCGCCGAGATCGACTACAACGGGGCGCCCGCCGGATACGCCGACGCGCCGGGCGACGCGCTCGCGTACGCCGACGCGCACGACAACGAATCGCTCTACGACGCGCTGACCTACAAACTCCCGGCCGACACGTCCGCCGCCGACCGGGCCCGCATGCAGGTCGTCGCCGAGGCCACGGCGTTCCTCTCCCAGGGCCCCGCCTTGGGCCAGGCGGGATCGGACCTGCTGCGGTCCAAGTCCCTCGACCGCAACTCCTTCGACTCCGGCGACTGGTTCAACGCGATCCACTGGTCGTGCGAGCAGGGGAACGGGATGGGCCGCGGGTTGCCGCCGGCGGCCGACAACGAGGACAAGTGGCCTTACGCCACGCCTCTGCTGACCTCCGCGGCCGCGACTCCCTCGTGCGCCGAGATCGGCGGGGCGTCCGCCGCCTACCAGGACCTGCTGCGCATCCGCACCACGGAACCGGCCTTCCACCTGGTGACCTCCGGTCAGGTGCAGCGGGAGCTGGCCTTTCCGCTGAGCGGGTCCGAGGAGACGCCCGGCGTCATCACGATGACCCTCGGGGACCTGGTGGTGGTCTTCAACGCCACGCCGCTGGCGCGGGGCCAGAAGGTCGCGGCCCTGGCCGGCACGCACTATGCCCTGCACCCGGTGCAGGCCGCCGGGTCGGACCCGGTGGTGAAGTCCTCGACCTTCACGGCGTCGACCGCCATGTTCACCGTCCCGGGCCGCACGGTGGCGGTCTTCACCCGCGCCCCCTGACCACCCCTGGCGGGGTGCGCCTGCCCAACCCCCGGGGGCTCCCTCCCGAGCCCCCGGGGGGCCGCGGCGGGCGGTCGCCTTTCCCACCGTCGTGGTTGCGCGCGCAGTTCCCCGCGCCCCTGGGCGGGTGCCACTTGCTGTGGCGTTGCTTCTTCCCCGCCTCGTCGGCGGGGCGCGCAGTTCCCCGCGCCCCTTTGTGGCCTGCGTCCTCCTGCGCCCAGGCGTTGGCCCCTGCCAGGGGCTGGGCTCTGCGCAGGAGGGCGCGCGTTTTTCAGGGGCGCGGGGAACTGCGCGATGAGCCCACCACCGGGCCGCGAGGGGAGTCCCGCACCCCCCCGGATGGGGCTATCGGGTCAGCGGGTGGAGGGTGAGGCCCGAACTGGTGCGGGCGGAGAGTTTGGCGTGGGTGCCGCGGGGAGCGGGGACGGCGAGGGAGGGGCCGGAAACACCGGCCGTGAGGCCGTCCGCCGAGACCGAGACGACCTCGCGGCTCCCCGCGGCGAGCAGGTACCAGCGGCTGCCGGGGGACTTCCACATCACCCCGGCCACGATGTCCTGCCCGAAGCGGCTGCAAGCGGAACCGCCGGTCTGCCGGCCGGCGGGCGTGCCGGGGGCCCCGGGCGCGGCGTCCGGGGGGACGAACTGGACGGTCGCGCGGCCGGGCCCGCGCCATGTGTCGGCCCGGTCGCAGGTCCACGCGGCCTCCCCCGCCCCCTCGGGGAGACGCGTACGGGCGAACTGCCAGTCGTTGACGGAGCGGACCCCCTGTCCCCGCAGTTCGCCGAGGCGGCAGGCGCTGTGCGCCCAGCTGGCCAGCGCCTGCGCCCCGGTGGCCTCGCGCGGGGCACGCGCGGGGGTGCCAGGGGACGGCGGCGGGGTGAAGGTCAGGTGGACCGGGCTGAGGTCGCCGAGGTCGGTGAGCAGGAAGGAGTGCCGCTCCACGATCCGGCCGGAGGAGCGCAGTTGCAGCGCGGGCCAGCTCGTGCCGCAGGCACCCGGCGTGCGCACCGGGTCCGTCGTGCCGTCCGCGGTGGTGTGCAGCGGCGTCCCCTGGAGGTCGGGCCGCAGCAGGTCGCGGGTCTGGGCGTCGGCGATCCAGGGGGCGGTCAGGAAGCGGGCGTTGCCGTCGACGCGGTCGACGACGACCGCCGCGGCCGTCGTGAGGTCGGCGTCGGCGACCTGCGCGAAGTCCAGGGCCGCGGCGGAGCCGCCACCGCGGGCCTGGGCGTAGCGGACCAGGCGCAGGCCGTCGTAGAAGACCACGACCGTCGTGGAGTCGACGTCCCCGGCGTAGAGCAGTTGCGGCGGCTGCGCGGGTCCCGTCGTGGGGGTGCCGGGGGTCGCGGCGACCTGGACGGAGCGTGCCGGGTTTGCCCAGGCCGCGAGCGCCCTGCGCAGCAGCGTGCTGTCGCCGGCCCGGTTGCCGCGGGCGGGCCAGGCGGTGAAGTCGAGCCTGGCGGTGGTGGTCCAGGCCTGCGGCCGGGCGCGTACGAGGGCGGCCGGGTCGAGTGCCCGCGCGCCGGCCGCCGTGGAGCCGGGGGGCCCGGCGGAGCCGTGCGGCCCGGTGGGGTCGCCGCCCGGGGACGCGACGATCAGCACGGCGCCGGCCGCGACCGCCGCGGCCACCGCGATCCCGGTCCTGGTGCGCTGCCGCCGCCGCAGCAGGTCGGTGGGCCGCACATGGACCGTGCAGGGGTCGAACTCGCCTGCCGCCAGCAGCCGGTGGTCGTTCTCGATGGCGGCCGCCGTCCGTACCGCTCCTTGCGGGTCGGTGGCGCCCGCCTCGGTCAGGACGTCCCTGGCCGCGTGCTCGTCGAGGCCTTCCACGCCGAGCAGCGCATAGGCGGCCCGAGTCGCCCCCGGCAGGGTGGCCAGCGCCCGGTCCAGGGCGAGTTCGGCCCCGCCGCCGGCCTGCGGGTGCAGCCGCAGGCCGGCGACGTGTGGAAGTCCGGTGCTCGCCAGCGCGCTGTGCAGCCGCCCCGACCGCCGCCCCTGGGCGAGCGCCTGGCGCAGCACCTCGCGCCGCAGCATCGCGTACGGGCCCTGGCCGCCGGACGAAGTGAGCGCTACTCGCAGTGACTTCTGGGTGAGCCGGTGGGCGATGAGCACTCTGTGGTGGCGGTCGATCGCGGCGGGCAGCGCGAGGTAGGCCAGCCGCACCAGACGTGGATAGTGCTCGATCAGAGCCGCTTCGGCCTCCGCCACCGGGATGTGCCGAGCGGACTTCTTCGTGAACGGGGACAGTGCGCGTGACGGTCGGCTCTTCACTCTGCGTCAAACGACTGGCGGCGGCGATGGTCACCGGCACATGCCCGGCGCGGGAAAGGGGAAGGGCGCCCGCCGTGTCGGCGGGCGCCCTTCACGACCGCGGGGAGGCGGTGGTGGAGCGGGGGCGGATCAGACCAGGCCGGCCTTCTCCAGCGCGCTGCCGCAGGTGTCCACGATCAGCCGGGTGACGACGTAGGGGTCGACGTTGGCGTTCGGGCGGCGGTCCTCGATGTAGCCCTTCTGGTCGACCTCGACCTGCCACGGGATACGGACCGACGCGCCGCGGTTGGACACGCCGTAGCTGTACTCGTTCCACGGGGCGGTCTCGTGCGCGCCGGTGAGGCGGGCCTCGACGCCGGCGCCGTAGTGCTTGATGTGCTCGAGCGGCTTGTCGTCGCGGCCCAGCGACTCGGCTGCCTCGATGATCGCCGCGTAGTTCTCGCGCATCGCCTTGGTGGAGAAGTTGGTGTGCGCGCCGGCGCCGTTCCAGTCGCCCTTGGCGGGCTTGGGGTCCAGCGTCGCGGAGATGCCGAAGTCCTCGGCGGTGCGGTAGAGCAGCCAGCGGGCGATCCACAGGTGGTCGGAGACCTCCAGCGGGCTGAGCGGGCCGACCTGGAACTCCCACTGGCCGGGCATCACTTCGGCGTTGATGCCGGAGATGCCGACACCGGCGGCCAGGCAGTTCTCCAGGTGCTTCTCGACGACCGGGCGGCCGAAGATCTCGTCGGCGCCGACGCCGCAGTAGTAGCCGCCCTGCGGGGCGGGGAAGCCGCCCTCCGGGAAGCCGAGCGGGCGGGAGCCCTGGAAGAAGGTGTATTCCTGCTCGATGCCGAACAGCGACTCCTGCGCGGCGTACTTCTCGGCGACCTCGCGCAGCGGGGCACGGGTGTTGGACTCGTGCGGGGTGCCGTCGATGTTGAAGACCTCGCACATCACGAGGACGTCGTCACCGCCGCGGAACGGGTCGGGGAAGGAGGCGACGGGCTTGAGTACGCGGTCCGAGGCGTGGCCCTCCGCCTGGTTGGTGCTCGATCCGTCGAACCCCCAGATCGGAAGCTCCGCGCCGTCGGCCAGGACCCGCGTCTTCGAACGGAGCTTCGCGGTCGGCAACGTGCCGTCTATCCAGATGTACTCAGCCTTGTAGGTCACGGTGACGCCATCCTTAACGAACGTGTTCGCGGGTGCGGCCGAACTGCGCTGATCGGGCCGAAGGCAGCGTTGCAAGGATCGTTTTCTCAAGCATTGCCCTTGTGTTAACGGGATGTAACCGAGGTTTCGGGCGGCCCCGGCGCGCATCGTGAGACGCCCGACCCGCCTCGGACCTGCCGGGATAGGGTCGAAACCATGCCGCATACCACCGTGGAATACTCCGGAACGCTCGCCGACGCCCTCGATCGGCCGGCGTTCGGCAAGGCCCTGCACGAGGCCCTGGTCACCGTCGCCGGCGGCCGCGCGGACGGTTGCAAGACCCGTTTCGTACGCCATGACGACCTCTGGATCGGCGACGGTTCGCCGGACCGCGCGATGGTCCACGTCGAGATCGCCCTGCTGTCCGGGCGCACCCCCGAGGTCAAGCGGGCGCTCACCGAGGCGGTGCTCGCCGCCCTGCGCGACAGCACCGCGCCCACCCCGCGCCACGAGGTGCAGTTCTCCGTCGACCTGCGCGACCTGGACCGCGAGTCGTACGTGCGCCACGAGGAAGCGCGGGCCGCGTCATGACCGCGCTGCGGGTGGGACTCTTCGGCACCGGGCCGTGGGCGCGGCTCGCGCACGGGCCCGCGCTCGCCGCGCACCCGGGCGTGGAACTCGCCGGGGTCTGGGGGCGCAGGGCGGAGGCCGCCGCCGAGGTCGCCGAGCTGTTCGGCACCCGCGCCTGCGCGGACGCCGACGCGCTGATCGCCGACGTGGACGCGGTCGCCGTCGCGCTGCCGCCCGCCCTCCAGGCGCCGCTGGCCGCCCGCGCCGCCCGCGCCGGGCGGCACCTGCTGCTCGACAAGCCGCTGGCCGCCACCGTCGAGGGCGCCCGCGAGGTGGTCGACGCGGTCGAGCGGGCCGGGGTGCGCTCCGTGGTCTTCTTCACCACGCGCTTCGACGCGGCGAGCGCCGAGTGGATCGGCCGGCAGGCCGCGGCCGGCGACTGGTACACCGGCCGCGCCGACTGGTACGGCGCCGTCTTCGGCGCCGGCGCCGGCGCCGGTCCCTTCGCCGACTCGCCGTGGCGGCGCGAGAAGGGCGGCCTGTGGGACGTCGGCCCGCACGCGCTGTCCGTGCTGCTGCCGGTGCTCGGCGACGTCACCGCCGTCGCCGCCGCCCACGGCCCCGGCGACCTGGTCCACCTGACGCTGCGGCACGACAGCGGCGCGTCGAGCACCGCGGTCCTCACCCTCACCGCGCCCCCGGCCGGCGCCGGGGTGGCCGTCGAATTCCGCGGCGAGCACGGGGTCGCGACCTACTCCGACGGCCTCGCGGGACCCGCCACGGACGCCTACGCCCGTGCCGTCGACGTCCTGGTGAGCGGCGAACCGCACGGCTGCGACGCCCGGTTCGGGCTGCGGGTCACCGAGATCCTGGCCGCGGCGGAGGAGTTGCTCGCCGGACTTTGATCGTTTTCGCCCGATTGCCGCCGGACCCTTCCGGAGCCGTCCAACGGTGTCTATGGTCGAAACATGAGGGTTCCGGACTGGTGGTCGATCGAGGTCATGGACGTCGAGGACGGTGCGGTGCACACCGCGACCGGGTGGCGTGACGCGTACGCGCAGGTGCTGACCGAGTCACTCATCACCAACGGCGCCTCGTCCTGGCGGTGGTTCGAGCACAGCTGGGGCGTGGTGCTGGAAGTCGCCTTCGCCGAGGAGGAGTCGTGGGCCGACTGGCTCGCCCTCCCCGGCACCGCGGCCACGCTGGACGCGGTGCCCGACCCGGTCCGCGGCCTGATCGTCCACCGCGGCCACGGCGGCGCTTCCGGCTCCTACGTGCCCCGCCCGGCGGGCACCGCCCCCCGCGCGGACAGCGTCGCCCTGCCCGAGCCGCTCGTCTCCTGAGCGCCGTCAGGCCAGTCCGTCCCAGCCCCAGTGCGGGGCCGGGCCGGGGTCGCCCAGTTCGGTGCCCGGCTGCGACACGGACGCGGCGATCCGCGTCCCCCACTCGATGTACTCGGCGAAGCGCCGCTGGAGCAGGCCGTCGGCCGGCAGCTCCTTCGCCGCCGTCGCCAGCATCACCTCGACCCAGCGCGCCCGCTGCTCCTCGGTGATCTTCAGGTTCAGATGGCTGCTGAGCAGGGCCTGGTGGCCGCCGAGGCGTTCGGTGTAGGCGGCGGGGCCGCCGAAGACCTCCGACAGCCACACCACGACGTGGTCGACGTGCGTCGGGGTGAAGTGCGCGAAGACCGGCTCAAGCAGCGGGTCGACGAGCACCTGGTCGTAGAAGGCCTCGATCAGCCGCCGCAGCGCCGCCTCGCCGCCGAGCGCGTCGTAGAAGCTCCCACCGTGCTTTTCGGTCACCAGGACCCCCCGTCATCCGTCCGACCGGTCCGCCGGAGGCCCGGCGCCGTGGCTCCACCCTCACCCCGGCCGGCGCCGCGCGTCGACGCTTTTCGCCACCGGCACACCGAACGGAGCACCGCATTCCGGGAAGAAAGCCGGCCGGCGGTAGCTTGTAGGGCTCATGAAGGCGATCACATACAAGACCAGCGGCGCCGCGGACGTGCTGGCGCTGACCGACCGGCCGGTCCCCACCCCCGGCGAGGGGGAAGTGCGGGTCGCGGTCAGGGTGTCGGGCGTCAACCCGACCGACTGGAAGGCCCGGCAGAGCAACTCCCCGCAAGGTGAGCAGGTGCCCAACCAGGACGGCTCCGGCGTGATCGACGCGGTCGGCCCCGGCGTCCCCGAGGCCAGGATCGGCGAGCGGGTGTGGCTGTGGGAGGCCGCGTGGAGCCGCGCCGACGGCACCGCGCAGGAGTACGTGACGCTGCCGGCCCGGCAGGCGGTGCCGCTGCCCGAGCACGCGTCGTTCGACCTGGGCGCGAGCCTCGGCATCCCGGCGCTGACCGCCCACCGCACGCTGACCGTCGCGGACGGCGGCCCCGCCCGGCTGGCCCCGGGCGCGCTGGTCGGCCGTAATGTGCTGGTCGCCGGCGGCGCGGGCGCGGTCGGCAACGCGGCGATCCAGCTGGCCCGCTGGGCGGGCGCGACCGTGGTCACCACGGTCAGCGGCCCCGCGAAGGGGGAGCTGGCGAAGGCGGCGGGCGCGCACCACGTGGTCGACTACCGGGCACAGGACGCGGCCGCCGAGATCCGCCGGATCTTCCCCGGCGGGGTGGACATCGTCGTGGAGGTCGCCCCCGCCGCCAACGCCGACCTGGACGCGGCGGTGACCGCGCCCGACGCGGTCGTGGCCTTCTACGCCGACGACTCGGCGAGCTTCGCCGTCCCCGTCCGGCCCTCGATGTTCGGCAATCTGCGCTGGCAGGGCGTGCTCATCTACACCGTCCCCGCCGAGGCCAAGGACGAGGCGGTGGCGGCGGTCAGCGCGGCCGTGGCGGACGGCGCGATCAGCGTCGGCGAGGCCGCGGGACTCCCGCTGCACCGCTTCCCCCTGTCCCGCACCGGCGACGCCCACGACGCCGTCCAGCAGTCCGCGGTCGGCAAGGTCCTCATCGACGTCACCCCCTGACCGTCCGCTGACCGTCCTGACGGACAGGGCCCCGGGGCGGTGCCCCGGGGCCCTGTCGTGTCGTTCGTGCGGGACGGGTGGAGGTCAGGAGTAGAGGGCCTTGGCCGCCGCGGCGGCCGCGTCCTCTATCTTCGCTATGCCGGACTTCTCCGACTTGTTGCCCGAGGACAGCACGCAGACCAGCAGCGTGTGGCCCTTGTAGCCGACCTCGCCGATGCTGTTGATGTCCCACAGGCCGGTCGCGGTGCGCTGCAGCCAGCCGTTCTTCAGCGCGAAGCCGGAGTCGTCCTCGTCGGCCGCCGACACGCCCCACTGCTGGCCCTCGGTGACCGTGTGCATCAGGCCCTTGATGTAGTCGCGGGACGACGCGGACAGCGGTGACTCGTCGCCGCCGAAGACCACCCGCAGCAGTGCCTGCTGGTCGGCCGTGGTGGTCTGGGTGAGACCCCACAGGTCGGCGGAGCCGCCCTCGGTGTGGTCCAGGCCGAAGGTGCTGTTGGCCGCGTCGAGCCCGGTCCTGCGGTTGATGGCGTTCCACAGCGCGGTGGCCGCGTTGTTGTCGCTCTGCTGGATCATCACCGTGGCCTGCGACCGCTCGGACGAGGTCATCTTCGTGCCCGCCTTCTGGTGCCGCAGCAGCAGCGTGGCCAGAATGTCGACCTTGACAATGCTCGCCGTGTCGTAGGTGGCGGTGCCGTCCGCGTACGAGGCGCCGGTGCCCGCGTCGCTCAGATCGGTCACCGCGACCGACAGCCGCCCCTTGTCCTTCGCCGAGAGGGCCTTGATCGCGGTGGCGAGCCGGGCCTTGGCGTCGGCGGCCGGGGTCGTCGGCGCCTTCGACGGGGTGGCGGACTCGCTGGTGGGCGGCGCTGCGGTGGTGGCGGGGGCGGTGGTCGCCGTGGAAGCGCCGCCGGCCGCGTCCCCGGCCTTGGCGTCGCTCGCGTCGGCGGAGTCGGATCGGGCCTTGGCCGAAGGGGACCGGTTGATGATCACCAGGGTGATCAGGCCGATCATGGCCAGTACGGCCGCCGACACGACCGCCGGACGCTGCCACCAGGACGGTTTTCGCCGTCGCCGGTGGGAACGGGAGCGCGTCGAGCCGCGCCCGCCACCCGGTGGTCCTGAAACATGCGTCATGCACCAGACCGTAAGAGCGGAATATTTCATTCTCCTAAGATTTTCGTACCGACTTGGCTGAGGGAGGTTTTTCCGCAGGCCAGGGCGTCATGTGGGGGTGAGCGCTTCTTGCGTGGTTTCTGTCAAATATTTCGCCTGATGCGCGATCTATTGCGAAGGCGTAACCCCGTCGTTACGATCCCCGCACCAGACTTCCGGTCCGCTGCCGTAGACCGATCGGCCGTGTGACGGCGGGAGTTGACAGCCGATCGGAGGAGTTCCAGATGGGTGTCACACGCCGGGCGCTACTGCAGACCGCGATTGCGGTGACTGCAACGGGAGCGGTGGGGGCCACGCAGACAGCGCTGGCCGGCAACGCTTTTGCGGCCAGTTCACCGGGTGACGTTGTGGGCAAGATCACGGTGGGGTATCAGGGGTGGTTTGCGTGTATTGGTGATGGTGCGCCCATTGACGCGTGGTGGCACTGGAGTGCCAACGCCGGGCAGGCGCCGTCGCCGTCGAACACCACGATCGTGGCGTGGCCGGATGTGCGGGACTACGCGAAGACGTATCAGACGGGGTATGCGGCGCTGGGGAACGGGCAGCCGGCGAAGCTGTTCTCGTCGTACGACCAGCAGACGGTCGACACGCACTTCCTGTGGCTGCAGCAGAACAACATCGACACCGCGGCGCTCCAGCGCTTCAACCCCACCGGCGGGGAGGGCCCGACCCGGGACGCGATGGCGGTGAAGGTGCGCAGCGCCGCGGAGAGCCACGGGCGGAAGTTCTACATCATGTACGACGTCTCGGACTGGACGACCATGCAGTCGGACATCAAGGCCGACTGGACGAACAAGATGAAGGCGTACACCGCGTCGTCGGCGTACGCGGTGCAGAACGGCAGGCCTGTCGTGTGCATCTGGGGCTTCGGCTTCGCCGACAACCAGCGCCCCTTCAGCGCCGCCGCGTGCCTGGACGTCGTCAACTGGTTCAAGGACCAGGGGTGTTACGTGATCGGCGGGGTGCCGACCTGGTGGCGTACCGGCGACCGGGACTCGCGCGCCGGGTTCTCCGACGTCTACCACGCCTTCCACATGATCAGCCCGTGGATGGTCGGCCGGATCGGCAGCGCCGCCGACGCCGACAACTTCCACAACGTGGCCACCGTGCCCGACATGGCCGAGTGCGCCGCCCACGGCATCGACTACCAGCCCTGCGTCCTGCCCGGCACCCTCAACCTGCGCCAGCGCTCCCACGGCGACTTCATGTGGCGGCAGTTCTACAACATGGTCAGGGCCGGCGTGCAGGGCATCTACATCTCGATGTTCGACGAGTACAACGAGGGCAACCAGATCGCCAAGACCGCCGAGACCCAGGCCTGGATGCCCACCGACTCCGGCCTCCTCGCCCTCGACGAGGACGGCACCGCCTGCTCCGCCGACTACTACCTCCGCCTCACCGGCGACGGCGGCCGCCTGCTCAAAGGCCAGATCGCCCTCACCGCCACCCGCCCCACCCAGCCGGTCGTCAGCGGCGGCGGCGACACCGCACCGCCGACCGCCCCCGGCTCCCTGCACTCCACCGGCCACACCGACACCACCGTCGCCCTGGCCTGGACCGCGTCCACCGACAATGTCGGCGTCGCCGGCTACCGCGTCCTGCGGGTCAGCGGCGGCACCAGCACCCAGGTCGGCGCCACCTCGGGCACCGCCTTCACCGTCACCGGCCTCACCCCCGCCACCGCCTACACCTTCGACGTAGTGGCCCTCGACGCGACAGGCAACGCGTCGTCGCCCTCCAACCAGGTCACCGTCACCACCGACGCGACCTCCTCCACCACCGACCTGGCCCTGCACAAGGCGACCTCGGAGAGCAGCCACACCCAGAACTACGGCTCCGGCAACGCCGTCGACGGCGACCAGAACTCGTACTGGGAGAGCGCCAACAACGCCTTCCCGCAGTGGCTCCAGGTCGACCTGGGCGGCGCCACCACGGTCAAGCGGATCGTGGTCGACCTGCCGCCGGCCACCGCCTGGGCCACCCGCAGCCAGACCATCGCGGTCCAGGGCAGCACCGACGGCGGCACCTTCAGCACCCTGCTGGCCGCCGGCGCCCACACCTTCGACCCGGCCACCGGCAACACCTCGACGCTCACCCTGTCCAGCGCCGCGACCACCCGCTACGTCCGGCTGGTCTTCACCGCCAACACCGGCTGGCCGGCCGGCCAGGCGTCCGGCGTGCACGTCTACAACGCTTGACCGGAGCGCGCCCCCCGCACAGCGGCGGTACGGCCGAGACGCCATCCCCCGGCCGTACCGCCGCCGCGCCACCCCTCCCGAACCGCCTCGGTTCGGCTCAGCGCAGGATGCCCGCCTCCCTGGCGGCCTTCAGCCAGGACGGGAATTCGGTGAGGACGCGGTCGTACAGATCGGCGTCCGACAGCGTCGCGATGTCGTCCACGGCGAAGAAGCCGACATTGTCCACCCGGCGGCCGCCCATCGTGTCGAAGCGCTCCAGGATGCCGTAGTTCGACTGGCCCAGGCCCACGAACTGCCAGAAGATCGGCTCCTCCACCGCCGCCCGCAACTGCTGCTCGATCTCCGCGTTGCGGTGCACACCGCCGTCGGAGAAGAAGAGGACGAAGGTCGGCTCCCGCGAAGGCGCCGCGCGCACGAAGTCCCGCACCTGCGCGATGACCTTCTGCTCCTCGTTCTGGATGCCGACCGCCCGCATGTCGACCTGGCCGGGCTGCAGCCCGCGCGGCGGCTTCTTGCGGCGGCCGAAGAGCACCAGCTCGCCGATCCGCACGTGCAGCGCGATCCAGCCCGGCAGGTCGCCCAGCGTCAGCTCCGGCAGCCGGGCCGGGTTGCTGGCGAAGGTCCAGGCCTGCATCGTGCCGTCGCTCGCCAGTTGGGCCGCGACCGCCGCCATCCGCTCCACCACACCGGCGACCACACCGCCCGCGTACAGCTTCGCCATCGAGCCGGAGGCGTCGAGCACCAGCACGATACGGGCGGTGGCGCCCTCGGCGCCGTGCTTGCGCAGGCTCACCGCGACCTGCTCCTTGCGCAGCGACAGGCGCTTGCGCATGTCGACGGGCAGGTTCTCCTCGCCTTTGACCATGCGGGGGGCGCCGGTGGGAGCGGGGGCCGGCGCGGGGGCGGGGGCCGGGGCTCCGTAGGGGTTTCCGTACGCGGGGGGCGGCGGCAGCGGTGCCGCCGGGCCCGTGGGCGGGGGCGGCGGGTACGCGTTCGGGCCCGTGCCCGGCGGCGGGTACGCGGAGGGCGGCGGCGCGGCCGGGTAGGCGGGCGGGGCCGACGGGGGCGGGGGAGCCGGCCGCTGGTAGACCGGGGGAGCGGGCGGCGGGGTGACGGGCCGCGGCGCCGCGGGAGTGTGCGCGGCGGTGTTGTCCTCGTCCACCGTGATCCCGAAGTCCGTCGCGAGGCCCGCGAGCCCGGCCGCGTAGCCCTGCCCGATCGCCCGGAAGCGCCAGCCGCCGTCCCGCCGGTAGAGCTCGCCGCCGACCAGCGCGGTCTCGGTCGCCGCCGTGAAGTCGAAGTGCGCCAGCTCCTCGCCGGAAGCGGCGTCCACCAGCCGCAGCCCGAGCCCGGACAGCGCGCCGAAGGTCCCGGTGTCCACGGACGCGGCCAGCACCACCCGGTCGACCACCGCTTCGAGCCCGGCGAGGTCCACCTCGACGGCGTCGGTCACGGTGCCGCCCGCGGCGCCCTGCTTGCCCATGTGGCGCACCGCGCCCGAGGCGTGCCGCGGCTGGTTGTAGAAGACGAAGTCGTCGTCGCCGCGCACCTTCCCGTCCCGGGTCAGCAGCAGCGCGGACGCGTCCGGGTCCGTCCCCCCGGGCGGACCCGCGGTCCAGGTCAGCACCACCCGTACGGCGGAGGTGGTGACCGGTGTGTTGGCACCCTTGCTCAGCGGCTTCGACGTCATGGCGCAAGTCTGCCCCGCCGCACCGGGGTCCGCCGAGCGTTTCACCGGTCCGGATCGCGGGCAAATCCGCGCATTCCGCCCGCCTGCCGCGTCCCCCCGGCTGCCGCCGCCCGCAATAGGCTGGGGCCATGCAGTCGTACACCATCGGCCAGGCCGCCCGCCTGCTCGGCGTCAGCCCGGACACCGCCCGCCGCTGGGCCGACGCGGGCCGGGTCGCCACCCACCGCGACGACGCGGGCCGCCGGCTGATCGAGGGCCGCGACCTGGCCGCCTTCGCCGTCGAGATCGCCCACACCGACGACGCGGAGGCCTCGACTACATCGGTGCGCAACGCCTTCCCGGGCATCGTGACCGCCGTCAAACTCGGCGACGTCGCCGCCCAGGTCGAGATCCAGGCCGGCCCGCACCGGCTGGTCTCGCTGGTCACCCGCGAGGCCGTCGAGGAGTTGGGCCTGGAGGTCGGCGCGGAGGCCGTCGCCCGGGTGAAGTCCACCAGCGTGCACATCGACCGCGTCTGACGCCCCCGCGACTACTTGAGCAGCCGCGACATCCGCCGGTCCGCCAGCGGCTTGCCGCCGGTCTGGCAGGTCGGGCAGTACTGCAGCGACGAGTCCCGATAGGACACCTCGCGGATGGTGTCCCCGCACACCGGGCACGGCTCGCCCCTGCGCCCGTGCACCCGCAGCCCGCTCTTCTTCTCCGCCTTCAGATCGCGCAAGGGCAGCCCTCGCGACCGCTCGACGGCGTCGGCCAGCGTCCTGCCCAGCACCTCGTACAGCCGCGCCACCTCGTCGGGCGTCATCGCCGCCGCCAGCTTGAAGGGCGACATCTTCGCCGCGTGCAGGATCTCGTCGGAGTACGCGTTGCCGATGCCCGCGATCACGCTCTGGTCCCGCAGCACCCCCTTGACCTGCCGCCGCTCACCGCGCAGCAGCCCCGCGAAGACCTCCTCCGTGAAGTCCGCGTCCAGCGGATCGGGCCCGAGCCGCGCGATCCCCGGCACCTCCCGCGGGTCCCGGACGACATAGACGGCCAGGTGCTTCTGCGACCCGGCCTCCGTCACGTCGAAGCCGCCCCCGCCCGCCATCCGCACCCGCAGCGCCAGCGGCCCCTTCCCGCCCTTCGGCGCCCCCTCGGCCATCTCGTCGTGCCACCGCACCCACCCCGCCCTGGCCAGGTGCATCACCAGATACAGCCCCTCGGCCTCCACCCCCAGGAACTTCCCGTACCGCCCCACCCCGCCGACCCGCCGCCCCTCCAGCTCCCCGACCCCCGGCTCGTACGTCTTCAGCGCGTGAAACGCCACCGGATACATCCGCTCCACGGCCTCCCCGACGACCTGACCAGCAAGAAACCGCACCAACGACTCGACCTCAGGCAACTCCGGCATGCCTTCAGTGTGCCCCTTTTCCACCGGTTACGTCAGCAGCGCTGCCCCGCCGAGGGCGGCCCCTTCCACCTGGTCCGGCCTCCCGACCCCCGCCCCGGGCGCGAGCCCCGCTGAAGCCGGACCGGCTCGTGCGCGAGCACAAAACCGTGGGCCGCCGCTTCCAGGACGGAAGCGGCGGCCCACGGACGGCCCAGGAGAGCGGAGAGCCGCTCTGACCTGGGGTCTTCCTAGATGTCGAAGTACAGCTCGAACTCGTGCGGGTGCGGGCGGAGCTGGATCGGGGCGATTTCGTTGGTGCGCTTGAAATCGATCCACGTCTCGATCAGGTCGGCGGTGAAGACGCCGCCGGCCTGGAGGTACTCGTTGTCGTTCTCCAGGGCGGTGAGCACGGCCGGGAGGGAGGTGGGGACCTGGGGGACGCTCGCGTGCTCCTCGGGGGCGAGCTCGTAGAGGTCCTTGTCGATCGGCTCGGCCGGCTCGATCTTGTTCTTCACGCCGTCGAGGCCCGCGAGGAGGAGCGCGGAGAAGGCGAGGTAGGGGTTCGAGGACGGGTCCGGGGCGCGGAATTCGACGCGCTTGGCCTTGGGGTTGGAGCCCGTGATCGGGATGCGCATCGCGGCGGAGCGGTTGCGCTGCGAGTAGACCAGGTTGACCGGGGCCTCGAAGCCGGGGACCAGGCGGTGGTAGGAGTTCACCGTCGGGTTGGTGAAGGCCAGCAGAGACGGGGCGTGCTTGAGGATGCCGCCGATGTAGAAGCGGGCGGTGTCGGACAGGCCCGCGTAACCCTGCTCGTCGTAGAAGAGCGGGGTGCCGCCCTGCCAGAGCGACTGGTGGACGTGCATGCCGGAGCCGTTGTCACCGAAGATCGGCTTGGGCATGAAGGTCGCGGTCTTGCCGTTGCGCCAGGCGACGTTCTTCACGATGTACTTGAAGAGCATCAGGTCGTCGGCGGCGGCAAGCAGCGTGTTGAACTTGTAGTTGATCTCGGCCTGGCCCGCGGTGCCGACCTCGTGGTGCTGGCGCTCGACCTGGAGGCCGGCCGCTTCGAGTTCGAGGCTGATCTCGGCGCGGAGGTCGGCGAAGTGGTCGACCGGCGGGGCCGGGAAGTAGCCGCCCTTGTAGCGGACCTTGTAGCCGCGGTTGTTCTCCAGCGCGCCGGTGTTCCAGGCGCCGGCCTCGGAGTCGATGTGGTAGAACGACTCGTTCGCGGAGGTCTGGAAGCGCACGTTGTCGAAGACGTAGAACTCCGCCTCCGGGCCGAAGTACGCGGTGTCCGCGATACCGGTCGACGTCAGGTACGCCTCGGCCTTCTTCGCCACGTTCCGCGGGTCGCGGCTGTACTGCTCGCCGGTGATCGGGTCGTGGATGAAGAAGTTGATGTTGAGCGTCTTGTCCCGGCGGAAGGGGTCCACGCGAGCCGTGGACAGGTCGGCGCGCAGCGCCATGTCCGACTCGTGGATGGCCTGGAAGCCGCGGATGGACGAGCCGTCGAAGGCCAGTTCCTCGGTCGGGTCGAACGACGAGACCGGGACCGTGAAGTGCTGCATCACACCGGGCAGGTCGCAGAACCGGACGTCGACGAACTTGACGCCCTCGTCCGAGATGAACTTGTTGACGTCGTCGGCGTTCTGGAACATCCAACTCCTCCTAGGCCCGGCCCCGCGGGTCGGGTTGGCGATCGAGGTGCAGCCAGTGCGGTGGCGCACACTGCCCTGACCTTAGGGATCAGGGATTTCTCCAGCATGACCCATTTGTTTCGTAGACGTTAACCGCGACGCCGCCGGCGCCGCGCCCGCCCTGTGGGGCTGGGCCGTACGGGGGTTACCGTTAACGGGTGGACAAGAGGGAAGTAATCGGATCGTGGCTGTCGGGGCCCCGCGCGGCCGCCGAGCAGATGGGCGCGGAGTTCGGCTACCGGGGTGAGGGGCTCGGTCTGCCCCAGGACGGCCCCGGGTCCATCGCGCCGGTCGGCAGGCGGATCGCCGCACTGTTCATCGACTGGGTTCTCAGTGTGTTGATCGCATACGGTCTGATCGCGCACCGTGATCTGCACCAGGCGAACAACTGGGCGCTCGTCGTCTTCGCCGTGGTGAGCGTGATCAGTCTCGGACTCGTCGGCTGCACACCGGGAAAGCTGATCATGCGCATCCGGGTCATCCAGGTGGACGGCAGCCGGCTCAGCCCGCTGGGCGCCGCACTGCGTACGCTGCTGCTGGTCCTGGTCGTCCCGGCCGTCGTCTTCGACCGCGACACCCGCGGCCTGCACGACAGGGCCGTCAAGTCCGTCCAGGTCCGTATCTGAGGCGGGTCGGAAACGGAAGCGGGAGTCCGGCGACAACGCCCTGACCTCTGCATATGATGTTGAGAGTCGGCGGTCACCCCGATGCTCTGCCGACGTCCCGCTTGCGTTCGAGGACAACGATCGGGCAGTTGAGTGCTGCGGCGATCTTCAGGAGGTTGGCGGGGGTAGCGCTGCGCCAGCCGGACTCGATCTCGCCCATCAACTGCTCCGAAATGCCGATCTTGTCGGCGAGGGCGCGTTTGGTGAGCCCGGCTTTCTCCCGTGCCCAGGTGACGGCCTCCGGCTCCTGACGGAGCCTGCTCGGGCGGGTACGGGTACGGGTACGGGTGCGGGGCGCGGGCGCCATGGCGGTCACCGGGCGGCCGTGGAGCTGAGCGTGCAGAGTGCCCAGACGCGTTTGCCGACGCCATCGCGGTCGCTGACGCCCCACTGTCCGCCGGTCAGGGCATCCACCAAGGCGAGCCCCCTTCCGGTCTCCGCATCCACGGAGAGAGGCCCCAGCGGCGTGGGCCGGGCCGAGTCGGCGTCATGGACCTCGATACGCACTCCATTGGGCAGCCGCACGTACCGGGTCTCGATCAAGCTGTCATCCGGGACATCGGTGTGCCGAAGGGCGTTGGTGAACAGCTCGGACAGAACCAGTTCGGCGCTCTCCGCCACAGAGTCCAGATCCCACGCTGCCAGAACCCGGAGCAGATCGTGCCGGACCTGCCCGACGAGCCGGGCGTCGTACGGCCACCGCCCTACATGGGGCGACCCCGCCGCCCCGGACAGGGCGGTGCCCTGCGCCTGCCGGCTGCGGATCACTCGCAGTACGTCGCCCAGCGCCTCGTGCAGCCGCCGCGCGGCGAAGCGCACCGCGCCCAGCTCGGACGCCGGATCGTCCAGCACGACCGGCGCCAGACCCCACACCGACCGGGCCGACTCGAGCTGAGCGGCCTCTATCTCGTCGGCGAGCTGGGACAGGATCCCGGCGTCGCCGAGAAGCAGCGCGGGCCGCCCCTCGGGGCCATCCCATGGCAGGAGACGTAAAGTCGCGGACCCGGCGATGGCGTGGTCGGCGTGGTTGGGCACGGCGCGGCTCCCTGAGGCGTATCCGTCAGATGCGTGACTCAACGCTACGGACGGTGACCGTGCATCAACAGGCGCGGAACGTGGACCTCTGAGACCTCGTCACTATCCAAGGTGCACGGAGCGTGGTCCCTACAGTGCGCCGAAAAACTCTGCCAGCCGCCGCTGCCGCTGAGTCATCCGTCCGCCCTGCTGCTGGACCTCGCCGAACGTCTCGGCCGCCATCCGCTGATGCCGCAGCCACTCCGGGGTCTCCGCCCGCAGCTTGTCAAGGACGTCCAACGCCTCGGACCGCTGCCGCAACGTCGCATGAGCTGCCGCCACATCCAGTAGGTGGCGCCGCATGAACGTCGTATCCCCCGCCCCGGCGACGCGCTCGGACAGGCGCAGCACCATGTCCGGGCGGTCCGCCACGAGGTGGTTCTCAATGCCCTGGAACGCCACCGTGCGCCAGTCGAACTTGCCCCACGACGACTCGGCTACCGCAGTCCCCCCGGCGAGCGCAGCGCCAGCGGTACGGCCCATGCGCAGCATCTCCCGCGCCTCGGCCGAACGGTTGTTGCGCGCTGCCGCAGCCGAGCCGTGCACCAGCAACTTGCCCCAGGCTCCGAGAGCCTGCCTCGACGCCCGCGAGATCCGCGGTTCAACCGCTTCCGCCGTGGCGACGCTGACCTGCTCCGCCTCATCGAGGCGACCCTGCCTCATGAGGAGCCAGCCCTGCTGGTACATAGCGGCCGCCACCGCGTCGAGGGCGCCGATGGCCAGGGCGTCGGTGATGGCGTCCCGTAGCGCGATGTGCGCGAGGTCGTAAGCGCGGACCTGGGTGAGGTACCGGCCCGCCATCTGGAGGACGTCGGAGCGAATCCGCAGGGCGCTGGTGTGCTGGGGACCGTTGTCGAAATGGTCCACGGTGGCGTGCGCCGAATGCACCAACGGCGGCAGCAGCTCGGCGACGGTGGCGTAGTCGTCCTGGTGGTATGCCTGCGCGATGGTGCGGGCCGTCGCTGTGAGGCTGCCGAGGTCTGGTTCGTCACCGGCGTCCGGGGCGAGGCGACTGATCGTGATGGGTGGGGTGATGGCCTGCCGGAACGGCATGAGGTCGATGTTGTCGTCATCACCGCGGCGGGTGTGGTGAGGGCCGGCCGGGTCCAGGAGCGCGGACGTTCGCACGCCCAGGGCGCGGGCGAGAACGTGATACGTGGGCAGCCGGCCGGTGCCGCCCCGCTCCAGCTTCTTGATGACCCCGATGGACAGGCCGGTGCGTTCGGCGAGCTGCTCCTGGGTCAGGCCACGGCGTAGCCGGGCGCGCTTGAGGGCGTCACCGGGAAGGGTCGGATTGTCTGCGGCGTGCGGCATGCTGGGCGCTCCGTTCTGACCTCGACACTCAGACGGTACTCGCGGCCACGGCCGTTTTGCGGCCCCTTGTCTTTGACGAGGGGCCGTTGCCTTGCGCCGCCAGATCCGGCAGAGACCAGGAAGGCAAGGTTGTCCTGCGCAGCGTTGAGCAGGGAGACGACGACCGAGGCGACGAGAGCGGCGGTGGCGGCCGCCCATACCTTCGCCTCGACCTTGAGTTTGGCGAGCAGTCCGGCCCTGGTCACGCCACCTTCGGAACCTGGAGCATGGCCCAAGAGGTCGGACCCAGGGCGGGCCTGGAGCCGCTCATGAAGAACGCGTTGCCCGGGAACGGCGTTGCCCGGGGTGTCGGACAGGTGCTCGTAGACCTTGCCGCCATAGCGGCACCAGGGGAAGAAGAGCGCCTCGTCCCGGATCGCTAAGGGCTTGCAGCGGATCATGGTGTTGCTTCCCGTCCTGGTTGTCGTTGTTGTGGTATGCGCATCCCGGACGAGACTCGTGACCAACTTGCCCTGAAGTTCGCGGTGTTGTTCCCGCATCTGGATGAGCGGCAGCGGCGGTTGCTGATGGCCGTGGAGGCGAGGGCTCTGGGCCATGGCGGCGTCCGGGCCGTCGCGCGGGCCGCGGCGATAAGCGAGACCACTGTTCGCCGGGGCGTGTTCGAGATCGAGGCCGGCGAGGCACCCTTGGGACGGGTGCGACGGCCGGGCGGGGGCCGCGAGCGGATCTCCGTCCTCGACCACGGCCTGCGCCCGGCCTTGCTGGCGCTGGTCGAGCCGGACGAGCGCGGAGACCCGATGTCCCCCCTGCGGTGGACAGTGAAGTCGACTCGCGCCCTTGCCCGGGAGCTGACCCTGGCCGGGCACAAAGTCAGTGCCGACACCGTCGCCGACTTGCTGCGGGAGGAGGGCTTCAGTCTGCAGGCAGCTGCTAAGACCCTGGAGGGCGGCCGGCATGCGGATCGTGACGCCCAGTTCCGCTACCTCAACGAGCGGGCCCGCGAGCACCGGGACGCCGGCCAACCAGTGATCAGCGTGGATGCCAAGAAGAAGGAACTCGTCGGAGACTTCAAGAACAGCGGCCGCCAGTGGCGGCCGGCCGGTGACCCGGTGCAGGTCGGCGTCCACGACGTCGCCGACCCGCAACTTGGCAAGGCCGTCCCCTACGGAATCTACGACATCGAAGCCAATACCGGCTGGGTCAACGTCGGCACCGACCACGACACCGCAGCGTTCGCCGTGGAGTCGATCCGCCGCTGGTGGCACAGCCAGGGCCAGGAAGCCTACCCGCAGGCGACGAGGCTGCTGATCACCGCCGACGCGGGCGGCTCAAACGGCTACCGGACCCGGGCATGGAAACTCCAGCTCGCCCGCCTCGCCGCCGAAACCCGTCTCACGATCACCGTGTCCCACCTCCCGCCGGGAACATCGAAGTGGAACAAGATCGAGCACCGGCTGTTCTCCCACATCACCATGAACTGGCGCGGCCGCCCGCTGACCAGCCACGAAGTCATCGTCAACAGCATCGCAGCGACCACGACCCGCACCGGACTGCGCGTGAGTGCCGCCCTGGACACCAACAGCCATCCCACCGCAGTCCAGATCAAAGACGCCGAGATGGCTGCTCTGCCACTGACCCGGCACGCCTTCCACGGCGACTGGAACTACGCCCTGCACCCCCAGCCAAGCTCCGCCATTCCGGCGGCGCTGGCCCCGCAGACCCCTGCCACCCAATGGACGAGAACCAGTTGTCCGATCCAGCGCTGACCGGAATGACCCGGCGACAACTCCGGGACCTCACACGAACGCTGGCTCCAGACGGAGACACCCGGCACGGCCGCCCACCCCGGCTCACCTTCCCCGAACAGGTCCTGGCCACCGTGCTCCATCTGAGAGTCGCCCTGGCCGCGGAACCTCTCGCCGTACTGTTCACCAGCAGCCGAACAGCCATGCACCGAACCCTCCTGAAGAACAGAAGACTCCTCAAAGCGCACGGGATCGCCATCCCGCCCACCACGACCCCACCCGCGGCCCTGGCGACCCTCCACGCCCGGGTCCTCACCCTCACCAGCGACCCCAGCAACAAGATCAAGACAACGTGTTAATGATCTGCAAGCCCTAAGAGCTGTCCCGGTTGGTGCGGGTCCCGCCCGCGTGGTCCTCGACCGAGAGCGAGCGGGAGTTCGCCGGGAGGAACTCCAAGCCCCTCGATCACCTGGGATGTGGCTCCGGTTGAAGATCCGGCGGCCATGCATACCATTTTTGGATATCTTTTTCAGGCCCCGTCGGAATCCCAACACGATCTAGGATCGGGCATGTCGGACCGTGCAGAAGCGCGGGAAGTGCGGGCCAGGGGGCCGGGATGAGCGGACTTCAGCGGGTCGTTATCGAGGTGGCTGCAAGGGCGCAGAAGACGCAACTACGCGCTGTGGACTACTTGCGGGTGTCCACCGAGGAGCAGGTCAAGGGCTACGGCATTCCGTACTCCAGCAAGCGGACCGCCAAGCACATCGTCCACAAGGGCTGGGAGCACGTCGGCACTTTCGCCGACGAAGGCGTGTCCGGGTCGTTACTCGCTCACGAGCGCGACGACCTGACGCGTCTCATGGTCCGGGCGCGACAGACGCCACGGCCCTTTGACGTGGTCGTCGTAAACGAAGAACGCGCCATCGGCCGTGCGGGCAGGGCTTTCTGGCCCTGGGTGTGGGAATTGGAGGACTTGGGCGTCTTCGTTGCCGTCGTCAAGGGCGACTATGACAACACCACGCCCGACGGGCGCAGTCGCATGCGCAAGGCTGCCGACCGTGCCCAGGACGAGCGCGAGACCATCCGCGACCGCACGCAGGGTGGCATCCAGGAGAAGGCCGAGGACGGCCGCCACCCTGGCGGTCAGGCCCGCTACGGGTACCACATCGCGGATCAGGGCCGTGTCGGCCAGAGCCGATTGGCTCTGGACATCTGCGGCGGCACCGAGCGATGCACTCGTACCGGTCCGTGCCAGACGCTGCACGAGACGACCGTGCTGCGCCGCGGGCGCCATCTTGTGATTCAGTTTCACGGGAACTGGGGCCGCGCAGTGCTCACGCTCAATGCCGAGGGGTTCGTCAGTCGATCCGGCAAACCGTGGAGTGTTGCGAATTTCCGCAACCGTTTCCTCCAGAGTCTCGATCCGAGGTACGTCTTCCGCAGCGCGGCGAACGCCACGCTGGATGCAGACGGCAGCCCCGTCTGGGGTGAGAGCGTCACGATCGACCTCGATCCCGTCTTCACTCCGGAGGAGGTCGCAGAGTTCCGCCGTGCCTGGAACCCGAAGTTCCGCGTACGGCACGTTGGCAGACGCACCTATCCGCTGACGGGGCGCATCACGAGTCTGTGCGGCTCCCACTACGTCGGCGCTTCGCCGACGACCAAGGACGTGAGTCCGCACTATGTGTGCGCTGGTAAGGCCGCCCTTCCGGGCAGCGAGGGATGCTCCTGCTCCCAGCTGGACGCCCTGGGCGTCGAAGCATGGGCCTGGGAAGCGGTGAGTGGACTACTCGGCAACGCCGACAAGCTCCACGTGCTGGCCGAGCGCCAGAAAGCGCGCACCAGTGAGGAACGCATCGACCACGCCTCGCGGCTGGCCGAGCTGGACCAGCAGGTGGCCGAGCAGCAGGACGCCATCGACACCATTATGGTGATGGGCGCCAAGAGCGCCGCACGGCGAGGGCAGCGGGGCAAAGAGGCGGAGACATCCGTTGCCCGCATGATCAAACCCTTGGAGGACGAACTGGAGGCACTGGAGGCCCAGCGCCGCGAGGTCGTTTCCTGGCAGGCCGACGCGGTCGAGGCGGCGCAGAGGACCGGAGACCTACAGGCGCTGGCCGAGATGGCCGCGCAGGGCCTCCAGGACGTGAGCGCCGAGGACCAGCGCCGCTTGTACGGCCTGCTGGAGATCACCGGCTGCCTGACCGGGCCGGTCCCGCAGATGCGGAAGGGTCTCGCCTGCTCGGTGGCGGAGTGGTTCCGCGACGCAGGCCGGCTCGTGCCGGACCTGACCAATGCGAGCTGGGCGAAGGTCGCCCCGCTCATGCCGCGAGGCGAGAAGGACCGTCCGGTCCTGGAAGCGGTCCTGACCAAGGCAGCGAGTGACGCTCGCTGGGAGGAGCTGTACGAGAAGTACGGTACGACCGCGCTGCGGACCTACTGGCGCCGCTGGAAGGCCAGCGGCCTGTGGGAGCAGATCATGGCGGCCCTCCCGGAAGAGGGCCGACCCGTTCCGCGGCGGCATCCGCTGCCGCCGATCCATCTGCACGGAGTGCTCCAGCCGGGGCTTATCCTCGCGACTGCTTCCGAAGACCACGGCCCGGCATCGGGCCCTTCGGGATCGGCATGTTGGACATCAGGTCGCCCAGCGCCTTGAGGCGGTCGTTGACCTCGGTGGTCTTCGGGCCGGTCAGCGTGCGCGGGAGGCGCAGCAGCGTCGCGCGCAGCTTCTTGAGCGGCAGCTCCCCCTCGCCGTTGCCGACGATGAAGTCGTGGACCGGCACGTCGTAGACGACCCGGGCGACCTTCCGCTTCTCGTTGGCCAGCAGGCCCTTGACCCGGTTGGGGTTGCCCTCGCCGACCAGCACCACACCGGCCTTGCCGACCGCCCGGTGGACGACGTCCTGGCTCTTGTTCATGCCCACCGCCGGCGACACCGTCCAGCCGCGGCCGATGTTCTGCAGCACGGCGGCAGCCGCGCCCGGCTTGCCCTCCAGCTGCCCGAAGGCGGCCCGCTCGGCGCGGCGGCCGAAGATCACCGCCATCGCGAGCAGCGCCAGCAGGAGTCCCAGGATTCCGGCCCAGATGGGGTGATCGATCAAGAAGCCGAGGGCGAGGATGACACCGAAGGTGACGATTCCCACAGCCGCAATGACAAGCCCGATCTTGGAGTCGGCCTGCCTGGTCATCTTGTAGGTCTGGACGATCTGTGCCAGTCGCCCAGGGTTCTCGGATGTTTCCTTCCTCGCCATGTGGCAAAGGATACGTGGCCGCCCACTCACGCGTCACCGCGGCCACCCACTGCGATCAGTCGCGTACGGCGTCTCCGCGCGCGCCTGTCAGCAGGGCGGCCATCTCGTGCTCGGCCTCCCTGCGGTCCTTGGCGCGCTGGCGGTCCGCGACCACCGACGCCCAGGCGTTGCGGCGGGCGGTCTGCTGGCCGCCGCGCAGCAGAAAGCTTTCTACGGCCCGCAGCGCCCCGGCCACCGGGGTGTGGGTGGGCAGCTGGGGATACGGACGGATGTGGACCGACTCGGACGGCATGGCGTCCCCCTCAAGGCAGCGAGCGCAAAGGCAACGAGACGAACCGGACGGGCTGAGACAGGAGAAGCGGGCAAAGCGGGCAAAGCGGGAAAGCGGAGAAACCGCGGTGCGGAGCCAGCCGTGGAACCACCTGTGGTGAGACCAGGCTCGCCACATCGTGTTACCAGCCGGTGACCACTCGGTCAATCTCACATGAAAGCCTCAGCACCGCCCGCGCACCGCCCCGCCAGGTCACTCTTCCGGGAGGGCGATACGCCCGGGTGAGGGGTCTCACACCGGGCTCGCGCCGCCGTCCTCCCGAAGGGCGCGCGGCCTCCCGGGCCCACGCCGCCGTCAGACCGCCTGGCGGCGGTCGACGGCCTGCTGGAAGAGCCGGCCCGCGCGGTAGGACGAGCGGACCAGCGGCCCGGACATCACACCCGCGTAGCCGATCTCCTCGGCCTCCTCCTGCAGCTCCACGAACTCGGCCGGCTTCACCCACCGCTCCACCGGGTGGTGCCGCACCGACGGCCGCAGATACTGCGTGATCGTGATCAGCTCGCAGCCCGCGTCGTGCAGGTCCTGCAGCGCCTGGCTGATCTCCGCGCGCTCCTCGCCCATGCCCAGGATCAGGTTGGACTTGGTGACCAGGCCCGCCTCCCGCGCCCGGGTGATGACGTCGAGCGAGCGCTCGTAGCGGAAGCCGGGGCGGATGCGCTTGAAGATCCGCGGCACCGTCTCGACGTTGTGCGCCAGCACCTCGGGGCGGGTGCCGAAGACCTCGGCGAGCTGCGCGGGCTCGGCGTTGAAGTCGGGGATGAGCAGCTCGACCTTGGTCCGTCCGGCGGACCGGCCGGCGGTCATGGCGTGGATCTGCCGGACGGTCTCGGCGTAGAGCCACGCGCCGCCGTCCTCCAGGTCGTCACGCGCGACGCCGGTGATCGTGGCGTAGTTCAGGTCCATGGTGACGACGGACTCGCCGACCCGGCGCGGCTCGTCGCGGTCCAGGGCCTGCGGCTTGCCGGTGTCGATCTGGCAGAAGTCGCAGCGCCGGGTGCACTGGTCGCCGCCGATGAGGAAGGTCGCCTCGCGGTCCTCCCAGCACTCGTAGATGTTGGGACAGCCGGCCTCCTGGCACACCGTGTGCAGGCCCTCGCTTTTGACGAGCTTCTGCATCTGCGTGTACTCGGGACCCATTTTCGCCCGGGTCTTGATCCACTCGGGCTTGCGCTCGATGGGGGTCTGGCTGTTGCGGACCTCCAGGCGCAGCATCTTGCGTCCGTCGGGTGCGACTGCGGACACGACCGGCTCCTAAAGCTGAGAATGTGCCTACGGCTTGGATTCTTCGGTAAACGCCAGGGTACGCCCCGGAATTCCTAGTGCGGTGACCGCACTAGACAGCCCGGGGGAGCGGGACGGCCGCGGCGAGCACCGCGCCGAGGTGCTTCTGCACCACCGGCAGCACCTCGGCCACGCCCACGTCCCGGCCCAGTTCCTCGGACAGCGACGTGACGCCCGCGTCCCTGATGCCGCACGGCACGATCCGGTCGAACCAGGTGGTGTCGGGGTTGCAGTTCAGGGCGAAGCCGTGCATGGTCACGCCCTTGGCGACCCGGATGCCGATCGCGGCGAGCTTGCGGTCCTCGCGGCGCTGCCCGGCGTTGGAGGGGGCGTACTCGGGGCCGTTCAGCCGCGGGTCGAACTCGTCGTCGGCCAGCCGCGGGTCGAAGTCCAGCACCAGCCCGCCGGCACGTTGCGCTGTGTTTTCGCTCGCGCTCCGCCTCGACTCCGCTCCGGCCGTGTGCCCCTCCCCTGTGCCTCGGTCGGGACCCGCGACCTGCGCTGCGTCTCGGCTGCGCCGCTCGACGGGGTCGCCCAGCACCCACACCCCAGAGCGGCCCTCCACCCGGCTGGTCCGCACGCCGAACTCCGTCGCCGTCAGGATCAGCGCGTCCTCCAGCCGCCGCACATGGGCCACGACGTCGACCGGGCGGGGCAGCTTCAGGATGGGGTAGCCCACCAGCTGGCCGGGGCCGTGCCAGGTGATCTTGCCGCCGCGGTCGACGTCCACCACGGGGGTCCCGTCGAGCGGGCGCTCGCTGTCGGCCGTACGGCGGCCCGCCGTGTAGACCGGCGGGTGTTCCAGCAGCAGGCACGTGTCGGGGACCTCGTCGGCGAAACGGGCCGCGTGCACCGTGCGCTGCCTCTGCCACGCCTCCCCGTACTCCACGGCGTCAGCCCCGAAACCCAGGTGAACGAACTGCAGCTCACTCACGACGACGACTCCTCTGCTGTGCGATACGCGCCCCTGCAACTGTACGGCGGCGGCGCGCGCCGACCCGCTCAGGGCGGCGACATACCACGGTGGCTCGTCATGGTGCGGGCGGCTTACCAGGTAATGATGACTGTTGTCGCTCAATCGGACGAATATGCGGCTCTTGCGGTGAGCTGGGTGGCGCTGACCGTTACATTCGCGCCGATCTGAAGACCCCGCAGAGGAAGTGGGCCGCACCGCCGATGACGGACCGTGCCACGCAGCGAACCCCGAACGGACCCACCCCCGTCCCGGCCGCCCGGCCCGGACGCGGCCCCGCCGCACCCCCCGGCGGCCAGGAGGAACCGGGGGAGGCGGGCGCCGCCGCGGCGCCCGCCCGCACCGGCCGGCCGGACCGGCGCAACACCCGCCTCGCCGCCCTCATCGCTGAGGCCGGCTTCTCGCACGCCGGCCTCGCCCGCCGCGTCGACCGGCTCGGCCAGGAGCACGGGCTCGACCTGCGCTACGACAAGACGTCCGTGACCCGCTGGCTGCGCGGCCAGCAGCCGCGCGGCACCTCGCCCGCGCTCATCGCCGAGGTCTTCACGCAGCGGCTCGGCCGCCGGCTGTCCGCGCAGGACCTCGGCCTCGACGCGTGCGCGCCGGTCTACGCCGGGCTCGAATACGCCGCCACCCCCGGTGAGGCGGTCGACATCGTCAGCGGCCTGTGGCGCAAGGACACCGGGAACCAGGCGGAGCTGCGCAAGATCGCCTTCAGCCCGGCGGGGCTCGTCGTGCCCAGCAGGGACTGGCTGATCGGCTCGGCGGACGACACGGTCACCCGCAAGGGCGCGGTGCGGGTGCCCACGCAGATCCGCGGCACCCCGCACCCCGCGCGGGCTTTACGGCCCGCAGCGCAGGGCGCCGCCGCCCCCGCGGGCCGGGTCGGATCCGGCGACATCGCGGCGCTGCGGGCCGTCGGCGACCTCTTCCGCGCCCTTGACCACGCCTACGGCGGCGGGCACGCCCGCCAGGCGCTCATCCGCTACCTCGAACACGAGGCCGAGCCGATGCTGCGCGGCAGCTACGGGGAGGCCCAGGGCAGGCGTCTCTTCTCCTCCGTCGCCGACCTGACCCGGCTGGCCGGCTGGACGTCGTACGACATCGGCGCGCACGGCCTGGCCCAGCGCTACTTCGTCCAGTCGCTGCGGCTGGCCCAGGCGGCCGGCGACCGGGTCTACGGCGGCTACGTCCTGGTCACGATGAGCCGCCAGGCCGTCTACCTCGGTCACGGGCGCGAGGCCGTACAGCTGGCACGGGTCGCCCAGCAGGGCATCGGCACGGGGGCGCCGGCCGCCGTACAGGCCCTGATGCACGCGGCCGAGGCCCGCGGGCAAGGTGTGCTCGGCGAGACCCGGGCCTGCACGGCGGCGCTGTCCCGGGCCGAGCGCGCCTTCGCCGCGGGCCGGCCGGGGGACGAACTGCCGCCCTGGGCACGCTTCTTCGACGAGGCGCAGCTCGCGGACGAGTTCGCGCACTGCCACCGCGACCTCCAGCAGCACCGGGCGGCCGTCCAGCAGGCGGAGCGCTCGCTCCAGTTGCGCGCACCCGGCTACGCGCGCAGCCGGCTCTTCTGCCGCACCGTCCTCGCCTCGGCCCGGCTCTCCCTCGGCGAGGTCGACGCCGCCTGCGCCCTCGGGGCCGAGGTCGTCCGGCAGGCCGCGGACATGCGGTCCGCTCGGGCGGCGGAATACGCCCGCGACTTCGCCCGCCGCCTCGACCCCCACCGCGACACCGCCGCCGCCAGGGCCTTCTTCGCCCGCGCGGAGGCCGCGGAATTCGCGCTCTGACGGCCCTCCGTGGCACCCCGAGTCCCCGAGTCCCCGGCGCCGTCCGCCGGACCACCCTGCGTCCGTCGCAGTAGCGCTTCGTACCGAAGATGGGCGAGTGATCGGGTTTCCGCACCCCCGGGCGGTCACCGACGGTACGTTCGCGGTGACGGTACGGGCGTCGGCCCCGGCCGGTCGCGACCCGGCCGGGGGGCCGGGGGCCAGGGGGTGCTGATGTCCGCCACTGCTGTGGCCGGGGGCACGGACTGGGCGGGGCGGATCCGTACCGGTCTGATCGAGCCGGTGGAGCGCGCCTTCACCGGGCAGCGGGCCGCGGTGGAGATGGCCGCGGTATGCCTGCTGGCCGGCGGCCACCTGCTCGTCGAGGGCAGGCCGGGCACCGGCAAGACCACGCTGGCGCGGGCGATCGCCGCCTGCCTGGGCCCGGCGCCGGGCGTCACGGCGTGGCGGCGGGTGCAGTTCACCCCCGACCTGCTGCCCGCCGAGATCACCGGCTACGAGCAGCCACTGCTGACCGGCGGACTGAGCGACTTCCGGCAGGGGCCGCTGTTCGCGCACGTGGTCGTGGCCGACGAGATCAACCGGGCCTCGCCCCGTACGCAGTCCGCGCTGCTGGAGGCCATGGAGGAGGGCAAGGTCACCGTCGCCGACCGCACCCACCGCCTGCCCGACCCCTTCTTCGTCGTCGCCACCCAGAACCCGGTGGACCTCAACGGCACGTATCTGCTGCCCGAGGCGGAACTGGACCGGTTCATGATCCGGGTGGGCGTCGACTTCCCCGCGCGGGAGGCCGAGGTGGCGATCGCCGCGGGGCGGCTGGCCGACCCCGACGACCGCGAGGGCTTCGGGGAGCCCTCGCTGCCCGCCGCCGACATCCTGTCCGCGCGCGCCGCCGTCGCCGCCGTGACCGCCACCGACACCCTCGTCGGCTACGCCGTCGACCTCGCCGAGGCGACCCGCGGGAGCGGTGCCCTCACCCACGGCGTCAGCGTCAGGGCCACCCGCGCCCTGGTGGCCGCGGCCCGCGCCCGCGCCTTCCTCGACGGCCGCGGGCATGCCGACGCCAAGGACGTACAGCAGCTGGCCGTGGCGGTGCTGGCCCACCGGGTGGAGCCCTCGGGCGCCGCGACGGGTGACCCGGCGGCGGTGATCACCGAGCTGCTGGCCCGCGTGACCGCCCCGGAGAACGCCGCATGCGCGCCCTGAAGGCCGCGGACGGCAGGCACGTGCGGCTGACGGCCGCCGGGCGGTGGGGCGGCGGTGCCGGCACCGCCGCGCTCGTGCTCGGGGCGGCCGGCGGGCTGCGCCCGCTCTTCGGCGTCGGCGCCGCCGCGGTGCTCGCCTGTGCCGCGGCATGGGCGAACGCGCGGTTCGGGCGGCGGCCCGGCGTCGCCCACGCCTCGCTGCCCGCCGCGCGATTCGTCCGGGGCGAGCGCCCGCTGCTGCACTGCGCCCCGGCGGGCCGGGCCGGGGCCGCGACACCCGCGATCCGCGGCACGCTGGACGACGTGCTGCCGGACGGCGTACGCACCCTGCCGTTTGCCGGGCGCGGCTGGACCGCGGCGGGGCCCGCCCTGCCCCGCGGAGTGTGGCGGCTCGGCCCGGCCGTCGCCGAATACCACGACCCGCTCGGCCTCGCGGTGACCCGCACCCGACCGTCACCGCCCGGCGCGCACTTCACCGTCAGCCCGCGCACCCCGGCCGCCGTGCCGTGGGTCGCCGAGGCCGCCGCCGCCCACGCCTCGGGCGCCGCGCGGCTCGACACGGACGAGGCGTTCGAGATCCACGGCATGCGCCCCTACACCCCCGGCGACGACCTGCGCCTCATCGACTGGCGCGGCACCCTGCGCACCGGCGCCTTCCACGTCCGTGAGCGGCGCGGCGGCGGCTCCGCGCCCGCCGCGGTCCTGCTGGACACCGGCGCCGAGGACGGCGAGGCCTTCGAGACGGCGGTCGACTGCGCGGCCGCCGTCGCCCTGAGCGTCCTGCGCCTCGACCGCCCGGTCGTCCTGTCCGGCCTCGGCGCCGCCCCCCGGCTGATCACCCCGGCACCCGAGGCCGCGGCGGGCCTACTCGACCTCCTCGCCCGCGTGACCCCCCACCCGGGCGCCTCCACGACCCCGCTCGCCCGCCTCGCCGCGGCCATCCCGAACGGCGCCCTCGCCGTCCTGGCCACCACCCGCGACCCCGCCCTCTGGCGCCCGGCGCTCTCCGCCCTGAGCGCCCACCGCGCCACGGTGGTCTGCCTGCACGCGGTCCCCGCGGGCCCGGGGGCCTCCGGCCCGCGCCAGTTCGCCGGCTTCCGGGTGCTGCGGGTCAGGTCGGTGGAGGACCTCGCCGGTCTGCCGGCGGGGCGGTGACGGGGATGGGGCGGGTCTGGGAGGTGCTGGCGGCCGCGACCGCGGCGGCGACGCTCGCCGGGATGCTGCTGGCCGCGCGGCGGGGCGGGCCGGTCGGGCGGTGGCGGGGGGCGGGGGTGATGGTGCTCGTCGTGGGCGTCGCGGTCGGCGGGGTGTACGTGTCGCCACCGCATCTGGCGGCGCACCGGGACGTCGTGGCACGGCAGCAGGCGGGTCCGCCGGAGACCGACCCGCTGTCCCGGCTGCCGCAGTGGACCGGCGCCCCCCGCGACCCGGTCCTGCACGCCCGGTTCACCGGGGCGCCGGGTGCGGCCGGGCGGTTGTGGCCGCTGCTCGCCTACGGGACCTACCGCGCCGCCGACGGCTGGCAGTCGTCACCGGCGCTCACCGCGCTGCCCGCGGCCGCGGGCGGCACCGGGGTCGACGTCGTGCTGGCGCACCCCGAGCGCCTGGTGCCGCACCCCTTCGGCGTACGGTCCGCGCGACCGGCCGGCACCGGCTACGACCCGCGGACCGAGGCCGTACGCACTCCCGCCGCGGGCACGGCCTACTCCCTGACCGTCGACACCGCCGCCCCTGAGCCCGCCGGGGCGCCGCTCGCCGTCGCGCCGAGCACCGGCTGCGCGGGACCCGAGCTGCGCCGGCTGGTCGGCCGGGTGCGCCCGGGACTGCCGCTCGCCGGGCAGCTGGCGGAACTGGCGCAGGTCGTCGCCGGGACGGGCAGCGCGGACGCGACCGGCCCGGTCGAGGACGGCTGCGACGGGGTGACGGCGGCGCTGCGGGAAGGGCACGGCACCAGCGACCAGTACGCGACCGCCTTCGCCCTCGCGGCCAGGATGCTCGGCGCGTCCAGCCGGGTCGTGGCGGGATTCGCGCCGCGGCGGGAGGTCCCGGCGGACGGCGGGCTCGACATCCTGGGCGGCGACGCCGTGGCCTGGCCGCAGATCGCCTACGGCGGTGGCCGCTGGGTCGACTACTGGCCGCTCCCCGGCCGCACGGCCGCCGGCGGCCGCGTCCCCTCGCCGGAACCCGCCGCCGCCACGCCGCCCGCCACCCAGCCGCCCGGCGGCGGCTCCACCTGGCAGAACCACCAGGCGCGGCTGTTCTTCCTCGCGGCCGGCGCCGTCCTGCTGCTGTCCGCGGCCGCCGCGGGCGCCGTCGTCCTGCGCGCCCGGCGGGCCGAGCGCGACAGGCGGCAGCGTGACCGGGCCCGGCGGTGGGACGAGCTGAGCCCGCGGCAGCGCATCCTCACCCTGTGGGGGCGCTCGCTGCGGGACAGCGGAATCCCCGCCTCGCCGTCGACCACCGCCCGCGACGTCGCCACGGCGACCGACCTGCCGCCGCTGCGGGAGCTGGCACAACTGGTGGACCGCACGCTCTACGCCCCCGCGCCGCCGGAGGGGACGCCGGAGGCCGAGCAGGCGGCACGGCTGGCGGCGGCGGTCCGCGCGGGAGCGGGCGCGGACCGCCGCCGCGGGGCTTTCAGCAGTCGCCGGCCTCCATGTTGACGGTGACCTCGTCGAGCTTCACGCTCCCGGACGGCGCCTTGACCGCCTGCCCCGCCTTCCACTTCGCGGCCTGCCCCGCTCCGCTCGGCGTCAGCCAGTACGTGAGGAACTGGGCCGAGCCGTATTCGTGGCAGCTGCCGTAGACCTGCAGGTCCTTGGTCCAGGTGGTGGCACCGAGATGGTGGGCGTGCCCGGGGTCGATGGGCGAGCCGCCGTACATCGGCCGGTCGGCAAGCGGGGTCCCCGCGCCGTTGGTCAGGATCCTGACGAAGACCCACAACTGGCCCTGCCCGGCGTCCTCCGGATAGCCCGTGACCTTGAGCGTGGTCAGCGGATACGGCGACTTGAGGGTATCCCCGGTGCAGGGGCTGACGAAGGCCGCCGTGAAGCCGTGCGCCTTCTTCGGCGTGGCGCACGGCTTGTCGCCGGGCGGGGGCTCGGTCGTCACCGGCGGCGTGGTGGCCGTGGGGGCGGCCGGCACGGTGGTGACCACCGGTCCGGCGGGGACGTTGGTGACGACCGGCCCGGCCGGGGGATCGCTGTGGTTGCCGGAGTCGCCGCCGTTCGCGACGAAGGTGCCGATCAGGGTGAGCAGCCCGGCGACCACGAGGCCCGCCGCGCCGATCATCGCGACCTGGATCTTGGTCCTGGGCGTATCGCCGTCGACCGCGCCGCCGCCGGCGGCGGCCGGAGGCGTGGTGCCGCCGGTCCCGTCGGAGGGCGTCGGCTCATCGTCGTCTGGCATGCGGGGTCGTCCTTTCGGCTGCGCTGCGGGAGCTGGCGGGTGGCGCGCGGGAGGCCGCGCAGGGTCAGGGACCCGTGGGTGACGCGGTGGTGGGCGACGGGCCGGTCGGCGAGGGACCGGTGGGCGAGGGGCTGGTCGGCGACGGCGACGGCGATGGTGTCGTCGGCTCGGGGCTGGTCGTCGGCGGGTCCGTGGGCGGCGGGCCGGTCGGCGGTGCGGTCTCGTCGCAGGAGCCGCGCCGGGTGACCGTCACCTCGTCCATCAGCTCGCTGCCCGCGGGCATACGGCCGATGGCCGCGCCCTGCTGCCAGGTGCGCAGCGCCTTTTCCACGCCGTCCTGCGTCAGCAGGTAAATGCTCAGCCTGGTCCGGCCGCGGTCGTGGATGCAGGGCTTTCCGATCTGGACCGAGCCGGACCAGGTGCTGTTGTCCTTGCCCGACAGGAAGTAGTCCGTGAGCATCGCGTAGACGGGCCGCTCTTTGACCGGACCGTCCTTGTCCGAGAGCACGGTCTGGACGACGGTGATAGCGCCGTGGCCGTCCGCCGGATAGGCCGAGACGTGAATGGAGAGCACCGGATAGGTGGCGACGACGAATTTCTCGCACGGGAAAACGAAGGCGGCCAGGAAACCGTGGACGGACCTCGGCGAGCCGCACCCCGTGGGTGCGGGCGGCCCGGTGCTCGCACCGGGGCCGGTGGTGCGGGTGGGCTTCCCGGGGCCGTCCGCCCGGCCCCCGGCGCCGGTCGTGGCCCCCGTGCCCGGCGGCCCCGGTGACGTGTCGTCACCCGGGTCCGGGGGTCCGGAGGCCGGTCCCGGCCCCGCCGTCGTGGGTCCGACGCTCGGCGGGAGCCGGGCGCTCGTCACCGGGGGAGTGCTCGTGGCGGGCGGCAACTCCGGGGAGGCGGACGGCGGCGCCGCTGTCGACGTCCTGACAAGGCGCACCTGGTCGGCGCCGACCGATGTACGGGGCAATTGTGCGCCCACTTCGAGGACGAGCCCGGCGATGACGCAGGTAAGTGTGCAGGCGATGACGACTAATCGGGAGTCGCGTAATCCCCCCATGCCGATCCCCCCGGGAGGCCAAAGAACCGCTGCTGCGGGCTTTGCCGAAAGTATATCGACGGCTCCGCCGTGTGACAGCGTTTCCGAATAACGGCCAGGCGTCCCGCGCACCGGTTTTCGCACGGGTGGAACGGCCGGTGCGTATTCGCATTGCTGCGACGCGAGGTGCGGCGGGCCGTTCCCCCCGGCGCCCCTGGCGGGCGGCCACGCCGGGGGCGCCGACCCGCGGCCGACGCCGCGTGGGCGCCGTCGCCCGCCGGGTCGCCCGAAGGAGGGAGGCGGGGGTCAGGCGGCGGCTTTCTGCGGGGAGGGGTGGCGTGCGGTGTCGAGGACGAGGGCGGCGGCGGCCCGGCGGGCCGAGTGCAGGGCGCCCTGGAGGGTGCTGCTGGTGCGGTGGGAGCCGCAGACGTAGAGGCCGTGCAGGACGCGGACCGGGCGGCGCAGGTCGTGGGGCGCGGGCATCGCGGCGACCGCCTCCGTGTCGGTGTGGATGCCGAGCAGCTCCCACTCGTCGGTGCACGCCTCGTACAGCTCCGCCAGATGCGCGCGCACCGCCTTGTCCGAGTCGCCGTCCGGCGGCGGCCCCAGCACCACCGAGGTGATCAGCGGCCGCCCTCGCGGCGCCCGGACGGGGTCGACCGCGCCGGTCGGCAGCGTGTGGGAGACCGGCCCCAGCCGGTCCGCGTCGAGCACCAGCACGGGCTCGCGCAGCGGCGCGACCCGCGCGGTGTGGTGGAAGACGGTGACCTGGTGGAAGGGCGGCACCCGCAGCCCGGGGAGCAGTTCAGCGGCCGCCCGCGCCCCGGTCGCCACGAGTACGGCCCGGCAGGGCACTTCCGTGCCGTCGGCGACCCGGACGCTGCTCACCGCGACCCGCACCGCGCGCATGCCGAGGCGTATCGTGCCCGGCGGAAGAGCGGCCGCCAGCCGGGCCGGCACGGCGGCCGAGCCGCCCGCGGGCAGGCAGGTGCGGCCGCGGGCGAAGCCGCGCAGCACCAGGTCCGCGGCGCGGCTGGACGTCTGCAGCTCCGGGTCGCACAGCAGCGCCGCCAGCAGCGGCCGCAGGAAGCCGTCGACCGTGCGCGGCGCGAAGCCGCGCCCGCTCAGCGCCCGCGCGGCCGCCGTCTCCGGGCGGGCGGCGAGCCGTGCGTCCGGTGTGCCGGCCAGCCGGTTGAGGGTGGCGGCCAGCCGGGCCCGGTCCAGCGCGGACCCGAGCGCCGCCCGGGCGCCGCGCTGGTCGCCGACCCGGTAGCCGCGGCCGCCGGCCCTCACCAGCGCGCCGGGCGCCAGCGGTGCCAGCGGCAGGCCGTGCAGCCCGCGGGTGCGGTGCAGTTCGGGGTAGGAGGTGTTGAGCAGCTGCGGCCGCCGGTCCAGCAGGAATCCGGCGACCTCGTCGGTGGCCATCCGGCCGCCGACGCGTTCCGCCGCCTCCAGCACGGTCACCGTCAGGCCCGCTTCGAGCAGGTGGTGGGCGGCGGCCAGGCCGGCCGCCCCGGCTCCGATCACGATGACGTCGACAGGTACTGCGGTGGTCTTGCGGCGTGCTGGTAGAAGCACGATTTCCCTCCCCGAGGTCGGGTCGACTCCCCGCTCGCGTCAGCGACAGCGCAATCCACGCGAAGCGCGCGGCGCGGAACGCTGGTAAGGGTCATGCCCCCATCAAAGGCAACTGATGCGGTCGCACCAGGTCCGATCCGGCCTTATCCACGCAACGCCGCGCCGATGGCCTGCTCGATCTCCGGGAAGGCGTACGCGAAGCCGGACTCCAGCAGCCGCTTGGGCCGCACCCGCTGACTGCCCAGCACATCCCCGGCGAATTCGCCCAGCGCGGCACGCAGCACGGGCGCCGGTACGGCCGCGAGCGTCGGCCGGTGCAGGACGCGGCCCATGGCCGCGGTGACCTCACGGTTCGTCAGCGGGTTCGGTGCCGTCAGGTTGACCGGGCCCGACAGCGCCGGGGTGTCGAGGATGTGCCGCATCGCGGCGACCTCGTCGTGCAGCGCGATGAAGCTCCAGAACTGCCTGCCATTGCCGAGCCGGCCGCCGAGCCCCGCCTTGAACAGCGGGAAGAGCCGTCCCCACGCGCCGCCGCCCCGGCCCACGACCAGTCCCGTACGTCCGAAGGCGGTACGCACCCCGGCCGCCGCGGCAGGTTCCGCCGCGGCCTCCCAGTCCTGGACCAGGTCCGCCAGGAAGCCCGTGCCGGGCGGGCTGTCCTCGTCCACCCAGCTGTCCCCGGTGTCGCCGTAGTAGCCGATCGCGGTGCCGCACAGCAGCACGCCGGGCGGCGTGTCCATAGCCGCGACCGCGGCGGCGATCGTCGCCGTCCCCAGCACCCGGCTGTCGTACAGCTGCTTCTTCCGCTCCGCGGTCCACCGCCGGTCGCCCACCCCGGCGCCTGCCAGGTGGACGACGGCCCCGCACCCCGCCAGCGCCCCGGGGTCGAGCGCCCGGCGCTGCGGGTCCCACCGGACCTCGTCCGGCCCCTCTGGCTGCCGCCTCACGAGGCGGACGACGTCGTGGCCCTCCCGGGCCAGAGCGGTGGTCAGCGCGGTCCCGATCAGACCGGACGCGCCTGTGACGGCGATACGCATGGCGCCATCCTCCCTCTCCCGGGCGCCCCGGGGGCCGCGCCGTGCGGTACGGGCGCCCGCGCGGTTCCACCGGACGGGGGATGCCGCGCGGGCGGCCAGGGGCCGCACGGGGCCGCCGTCAGGTGAAGCGGGACCAGAGCTGCGGGAAGCGAGCCGACATGGCGGACCCGTCGTCGAAGTCGAGGGGGTCGCCCTCGGGCCGCTCCTGGTGGGGCAGCCCGAGTTCGGGGAGCCGGACGGCCGTCAGCTGCTCGTACGCCTCGTCCGCGGCATAGCCGAGGTCCTCCGCGTCGCCGTCGGTCTCCGCGTCGAAGTCCGTGACGAGGAAGGCGAGGTCGTCGGGGGAGTGCAGGGCGCCCTCGAAGACGTGCCTGCCCTGGCCGATGAGCCAGCAGCGGAAGTAGTCGAAGGACTCCTCGTCCGCGCCGCCGAGCATGATGTCGGCCGCGCCCCACAGGTCCCAGCGGAAGGCCCGGATGAAGCGGGTCTCGAAGTGCCGCGCGAAGTCGATCACCGTTTCGGGATCGAGCTGGGCAAGACGCTCGACGAGCAGGTCGGCATGGTCCTCCGGATCGCCGCCCGAAGCCTCGCGCGTACTGTCGACGATCTCCCAGAACTGCGTCTCGTCCATCACCCGTACAGCTTCCCGGTTGGTGTGCGCCGGTGCACGCCCTGTCAGCCGGATGCGTCCGTGTCGTGACGCACACCCGCCGCCCGGGCGACCGGCGCCGGAAGCGCCAGGACAGCGAGCACGCAGGCTACCAGTCGCCGCAGGGGCCGCGGCTCAGCGGCGGCGCAGCCGGAGCCGGAAGCGGACGGTGCGGCGCAGCGGGCGGAAGCCCAGCGTGGTGTTCACCGCGAGGAGGTGGCGGTTGTCGTCGGGAACGCGGGTGTGGATCTCGGCGAGGTCGGGTTGCGCGGCGGGCAGCCGGCGGAGCATCTCGGACTTCATCCACAGGGCGAGGCCGTGGCCGCGGTGGGCGGGGACGACCCCGGTGTCGTACTGGTGGGCGCGGCGGGCGCCGTCGCAGGGGAGGAGGACGGTGGTGAAGCCCGCGATGTCGCCGTCGTCGTGGAGCGCGGCCACCGTCAGCAGGCGGTCGCCGCGGCGGGCGGCGACCTCCGCGGCCTCCTGGACGGCGGCCGGGTCCCAGCGCCGCTCGCCGTCGTCGACCGAGGCGGCGGGCAGCGCGCGCAGGGCGCCGACGAAGCCGTCGGTGAGGGTGTCGGGGGCGGCGCCCTCCCAGGCGGTCAGCCGGTAGCCGGGGTGCGGGACGTCGGGGAGCTTGCCGATCTGGCCGGGGATGCCGTCGAGGGCAAGCCGCTGCCAGGTCAGGCGGGTGACGGGGACGAAGTCGCGGGTCGCGAGGAAGCCCTCGCCGGGGGTGCCCGACACCGCTTCCGCGGACAGCGTGCCGCAGCCGGCCGCGACGGCGGCCTCGGTGGCGGTGGCCAGCAGCCGGGAGCCCGTGCCGAGGCGCCGGTGCGCCGGGTGGACGGTCATCTGGACCTCGGCGGGGGGGCCGGGGGTGCCTTCCGCGGCCTCGTCGGACAGCCGCAGGACAGCGGTCGCGATCGGCTCGTCGGCGGAGCCGCGCAGCAGCCACAGGACCAGCCGCCGGCGGTTGCCCGCGGTGGTCAGGCCG
Source organism: Streptomyces sp. NBC_00433 (assembly GCA_036015235.1). NCBI lineage: Bacteria > Bacillati > Actinomycetota > Actinomycetes > Kitasatosporales > Streptomycetaceae > Streptomyces > Streptomyces sp. NBC_00433. The sequence goes on from CP107926.1 coordinate 6,996,207, forward strand.
GCCCGCACGGCAGCCTGCGAGGGCACCGGCTCACCCGGCCGGTCGTGCGCGAGCGCGGCGGACTGCACTCGGTACCAGGCGCGGAGATCCTCGGCGGTCGGAGCCGTCAGAGGACTGGGGTTGGCAGCCATCCGGGGGAACTTAACCGGTAGTTGTAAAGGCCCGCAATCCCTTTCCGGTCAGTAGGTTTGGCCGACGCCCGGGTTTCACAGGTTTCTTGAGTGCTTTTCAGCACCAACGCAAGCCGCCGCCACGGGAGTTGGCACAGGCCACACCCGTGACGGCGGCAACGCGACGGGAAGGCACGGGCTTCTCGGAGCCCGTGGCCTTCCGCTCAGAGCCCGTAGCGCTCCGCCGCCTCCTTCACCTTGGCCGCCTCGACCTCGCCGCGCCGGGCGAGTGCCGCGAGGGCCTGGACGGTGAGCGACCGCGGGTCCACCCCGAAGTGCCTGCGGGCGGCGTCGCGGGTGTCCGACAGGCCGAAGCCGTCGGTGCCCACGGACGTCCAGTCCTGCTCGACCCAGGGCGCGATCTGGTCGGGCACCGCCCGCATCCAGTCGCTGACGGCGACCACGGGGCCGGGGGCTCCCTCCAGTGCGCGCGTCACGAACGGCGTGCGCTCCTCGCCGCGCAGCCGGGCCGCGTCGCATTCCAGCGCGTCGCGCCGCAGCTCGGTCCAGGACGGCGCGGACCACACGTCGGCGGCCACTCCCCAGTCCTTGGCCAGCAGCTGCTGCGCGTCCAGCGCCCAGTGGATGGCCGTTCCCGAGGCCAGCAGCTGCACCCGCGGGGCGCCGGGCGCCGCGTCGGCCGCGGCCTGGTAGCGGTAGAGGCCCTTGAGGATGCCCTCCTCGACGCCCGCCGGCATCGCGGGCTGCGCCTTCGGCTCGTTGTAGACCGTCAGGTAGTAGAAGACGTCCTCGGCGTCGGGGCCGTACATCCGCCGCAGGCCCTCGCGGACGATCACCGAGACCTCGTAGGCGAAGGCCGGGTCGTAGGAGATCGCCGCCGGGTTGGTCGAGGCGATCAGGTGCGAGTGGCCGTCGGCGTGCTGGAGGCCCTCACCGGTCATCGTGGTGCGGCCGGCGGTCGCGCCGATCACGAACCCGCGGCCCAGCTGGTCGGCCAGCGCCCAGAACTGGTCGGCGGTGCGCTGGAAGCCGAACATCGAGTAGAAGATGTAGAAGGGGATCATCGGCTCGCCGTGCGTGGCGTACGCGGTGGCGGCCGCGGTGAAGTCGGCGAGCGAACCGGCCTCGGTGATCCCCTCGTTGAGGATCTGGCCGTCCTTCGCCTCCTTGTAGTACAGCAGCTGGTCGCGGTCGACCGGGTCGTACGTCTGGCCCTTGGGCGAGTAGAGGCCCGCGGACGGGAAGAGCGACTCCATGCCGAAGGTGCGCGCCTCGTCGGGGACGATCGGCACCCAGCGGCGGCCGGTCTCCTTCTCCCGCATCAGGTCCTTGACGAGCCGCACGAAGGCCATCGTGGTGGCGATCTCCTGCGTGCCCGAGCCCTTCTCCAGCGCCTGGTAGGCCTTGTTCCCCGGCTCCGGCAGCGGCAGTGGCCTGGCGACGACCTTGCGGGCCGGGGCGGGCCCGCCGAGTGCCGCGCGCCGCTCGCGCAGGTAGCGCATCTCGGGGGAGTCCTCGCCGGGGTGCCAGTACGGCACGGTGCCGGCGTCCAGCGCGCTGTCCGGGATGGGCAGTTCGAGCAGGTCGCGCATCGTGCGGAACTGCTCCCCGGTGAGCTTCTTCATCTGGTGGTTGGCGTTGCGCGACTCGAAGCCGGCGCCGAGGGTGTAGCCCTTGACCGTCTGGGCGAGCACCACGGTCGGGGCGCCCTTGTGGTCCAGGGCGGCGCGGTAGGCCGCGTAGACCTTGCGCGGCTCGTGCCCGGCCCGCGAGGTCTGGAACAGTTCGAGCAGCTTGGCGTCGGCGAGCCGGCCGCCGATCGTACGCAGCGAGGCGTCCGCGCCGAAGAAGTGCTCGCGGATGTAGGCCGCGTCGCGGGTGGCGTACGTCTGGAACTGCGCGTCGGGCACCTCGCGCAGCCGCCGCAGCAGGGCGCCGTCGACGTCCTGCGCGAGCACCTCGTCCCAGGCCGCGCCCCACAGCGCCTTCACGACGTTCCAGCCGGCCGCGCGGAACTGCGACTCCAGCTCCTGCACGATCTTGAAGTTGGGGCGGACCGGGCCGTCGAGCCGCTGCAGGTTGCAGTTGATCACGAAGGTCAGGTTGTCCAGGCCCTCACGGCCGGCCAGCGCCAGGGCCGCCGTCGACTCGGGCTCGTCCATCTCGCCGTCGCCGAGGAAGGCCCACACGTGCGAGTCCGAGGTGTCCTTGATGCCGCGGTGCTCCATGTAGCGGTTGAAGCGCGCCTGGTAGATCGCGGACAGCGGGCCGAGGCCCATCGAGACGGTGGGGAATTCCCACAGCCACGGCAGCCGCCGCGGATGCGGGTACGACGGCAGGCCGTCGCCGCCGGCCTCCTGCCGGAAGCGGTCGAGCTGCCCCTCGGACAGTCGGCCGTCCAGGAAGGCGCGGGCGTATATGCCGGGGGAGGCGTGGCCCTGGATGTAGAGCTGGTCGCCGGACCCCGTGCCCTCCTTGCCGCGGAAGAAGTGCTGGAAGCCGGTCTCGTACAGCCAGGCCGCCGACGCGAAGGTGGCGATGTGGCCGCCGAGCCCGAGCCTGCTGCCGCGGGTGACCATGGCGGCGGCATTCCACCGGTTCCAGGCGGTGATCCTCGCCTCGATCGCCTCGTCGCCCGGATAGGCGGGCTCGGCGGCGGTCGGGATGGTGTTGATGTACTCGGTCTCCAGCAGCGACGGCAGGTTGCCGCTCGCGCTTTCGAGGGTGCGCCGCATCAGGTACGCGGCCCGGTGCGGCCCGGCCGCCTTGGTGACGGCGTCGAGCGACGCGAGCCACTCGGTGGTCTCTTCCGGGTCGCGGTCCGGGATCTGATCGAGCTGACTCGGCCGGGTACGGCCAACGGCGTCAGGCATGGGGTGCCGCCTTCCGAGCGGAGGGAGGTGAAGAGTGCGAGTGAGGTAGTCGGCAGACAGGGCTCGCCCTCCGCCATCGACTTTACGCCTTCGATCGATGATCGATCAATCATTCTCGGCGGCGAATTCCAAGACGGCACAGCGTGCCAACCTTTAAGGCACGCAGTGCCGCGCGTCGGGAATCTTCGATTCCCAGGGATTTAAAGCCTGGGCGGAATTCAGACCTGGGGAGCGCAGCTCAGCACATGCGACTTGATCAAGGCGCAGATGTTCGGGTCGCGGCGGGTGAAGGCGTCCACGATGTCCTGGTGCTCCGCCGCGTAGGCGCGCGGCGCGGGGCTGAGCCAGCGGATGGACAGGGTCGTCCAGACCTCGATGCCCAGGGACTCCCACGCGTGCAGCAGCACCGCGTTGTCCGCCGCGCGGACCAGCTCGTGGTGGAAGGCCACCGTGTGCCGCACCTGGGCCTCGCTGTCCAGCGCCGCGTCGGCCAGCCGCAGCGCGGCGACCTCGCGCTCCAGGGCGGCCGGCGCGAAGGCGAGCCGGGGGGCGGCCAGCTCCGCCGCGACCTGTTCGAGCCCGGCGCGCACCGGATAGCTCTCCTTGAGGTCGGCCGCGGTCAGCCCGCGCACCCGCACGCCCTTGTTGGGCGCCGACTCGATCAGCCGCAGCGTCTCAAGCTCCCGCAGCGCCTCCCGCACGGGTGTCTGGCTGACCTGCAGCTCCACCGCGATCCTGCGCTCCACGATCCGCTCGCCCGGCTTCCAGCGCCCGCTGACGATCCCCTCCAGGATGTGCTCGCGGATCTGCTCCCGGAGGCTGTGCACGACAAGGTGCGGGACGGCGGCAGGGGCCATGGGGGGCGCTCCTTCACGTGTTGCGTGACACCGACGATACGACGAAGAAGCAACAGTGCCTCCCATCCGGCCGCGACCGGCATACGGCGGCGCCCCCGCCCCGGGTGTTCCGGGACGGGGGCGCCGAGTGCCGTACAGCGGTGCCGCGGGGCGGTTACAGGCCGAGCTCGACCTCGAACTCGCCCGCCTCCAGGATCTCCTTGACCGCCGTCAGGTAGCGGGCGGCGTCGGCGCCGTCCACCAGCCGGTGGTCGTAGGACAGCGACAGGAAGGTCATGTCGCGGACGCCGATGACCGTGCCGTCGGGGGTCTCCACGACCACCGGGCGCTTGACGGTCGCGCCGATGCCCAGGATGGCCGCCTGGTTCGGCGGCACGATGACGGTGTCGAAGAGCGCGCCGCGCGACCCGGTGTTGCTGATGGTGAAGGTCGCGCCCGCCAGGTCGTCCGGGGTGATCTTGCTGGCCCGGACGTTGGCCGCCAGCTCCGCGGTCTTCTTGGCGATACCGGCGATGTTCAGGTCGCCCGCACCCTTGATGACCGGGGTCATCAGACCCTTCTCGGAGTCCACCGCGATCCCGATGTGCTCGGAGTCGAAGTAGGTGATCGTGCCCTCGTCCTCGTTGATCCTGGCGTTGATCACCGGGTGCGCCTTGAGGGCCTGCGCGGCGGCCTTGACGTAGAACGGCATCGGCGAGAGCTTGACGCCCTCGCGGGCCGCGAAGGACTCCTTGGCCTGGGCGCGCAGCCGCATGACACGGGTGACGTCCACCTCGACGACGCTGGTGAGCTGCGCCTGCGAGTGCAGGGCCTTCATCATGTTGTCGCCGATGACCTTGCGCATCCGGGTCATCTTGACCGTCTGGCCGCGCAGCGGCGACACCGCGGCGGGGGCCTTCGGGGCGGCGGCGGCCGGAGCCGCCTTCGACGCGGCGGCGGCAGCGGCCTTCGCGGCCTCCGCGGCGGCGATGACGTCCTGCTTGCGGATCCGCCCGCCGACGCCCGTGCCCTGCACGGAGCCGAGGTTCACGCCGTTCTCGGAGGCGAGCTTGCGGACCAGCGGCGTGACATAGGCGCCGTCGTCACCGGTCACGGCCGCAGGAGCGGGCGCGGCCGGGGCGACCGGAGCCGGCGCCGGGGCAGCGGGGGCCGGGGCCGGGGCCGGAGCCGCAGGAGCGGGCGCGGCGGCGGCCGGCGCGGGGGCCGGGGGCGCCACCGGCGCGGGAGCCGGAGCGGCGGGAGCCGGGGCCGGGGCGGCCGGGGCGGGAGCGGGCGCGGCAGGTGCAGGAGCCGCGGCGGGGGCGGCACCGGCCGCACCGATCACCGCGAGCCGGGCACCGACCTCGGCCGTGCCGTCCTCCTCGACCAGGATCTCCAGCAGCGTGCCCGCCACCGGGGAGGGGATCTCGGTGTCGACCTTGTCCGTCGACACCTCCAGCAGCGGCTCGTCGGCCTCGACGCTGTCGCCGACCGACTTCAGCCAGCGGGTGACGGTGCCCTCGGTGACGGACTCGCCCAGCGCGGGCAGCACGACATCCGTGCCGGACGCGCCGGAGGCACCGGTGGCCGCCTCCGCGGTCGGGGCCGGGGCGGGCGCCGCGGCCTCGGTCGACGGGGCGGTAGGAGCCGCGGCGGGCTCCGGGGCGGGCTCGGCCGCGGGAGCGGCCGGGGCGGCAGCGGGGGCGCCGCTGCCGTCGTCGATGACGGCCAGCTCGGCGCCGACCTCGACCGTCTCGTCCTCGGCGACCTTGATGGACGCGAGCACGCCGGACGCGGGGGAGGGGATCTCGGTGTCGACCTTGTCGGTCGAGACCTCGAGCAGCGGCTCGTCGGCCTCGACGCGCTCACCCTCGGCCTTGAGCCAGCGGGTGACGGTGCCCTCGGTCACGCTCTCGCCGAGCGCCGGCAGGGTTACGGAAACCGCCATGGTTGCGGTTACTCCTTCTGCAATCTGTGCGGATGGGTGGCGTGGAGAGGGTCAGTCGTGCGAGTGCAGCGGCTTGCCCGCGAGGGCGAGGTGGGCCTCGCCCATGGCCTCGTTCTGCGTCGGGTGCGCGTGGATGAGCTGCGCGACCTCGGCGGGCAGCGCCTCCCAGTTGTAGATCAGCTGCGCTTCGCCGACCTGCTCGCCCATCCGGTCGCCGACCAGGTGGACGCCCACGACGGCACCGTCGCGGACCTGGACGAGCTTGATCTCGCCCGAGGTCTTGAGGATCTTGCTCTTGCCGTTGCCCGCCAGGTTGTACTTGAGCGTGACGACCTTGTCGGCGCCGTACACCTCCTTGGCCTTGGCCTCGGTGATGCCCACGGACGCGACCTCGGGGTGGCAGTACGTCACCCGCGGCACACCGTCGTAGTCGATCGGCACGGCCTTGAGGCCGGCCAGCCGCTCCGCCACCAGGATGCCCTCGGCGAAGCCGACGTGCGCCAGCTGGAGGGTGGGCACCAGGTCGCCCACGGCCGAGATGGTCGGCACGTTCGTCCGCATGTACTCGTCGACCAGGACGTAGCCCCGGTCCATCGCGACGCCCTGCTCCTCATAGCCCAGGTTCTGCGAGACCGGGCCGCGGCCGATCGCGACCAGCAGCACCTCCGCCTCGAAGGTCTTGCCGTCCGCCAGCGTCACCTTCACACCGTCCGCGGTGTACTCGGCGCTCTGGAAGAAGGTGCCCAGGTTGAACTTGATGCCGCGCTTGCGGAAGGCCCGCTCCAGCAGCTTCGAGCTGTTCTCGTCCTCGACCGGCACCAGGTGCGGCAGGCCCTCGACGATGGTCACGTCGGTCCCGAAGGACTTCCACGCCGAGGCGAACTCGACGCCGATCACACCGCCGCCCAGCACGATCGCCGTCCTGGGGACCCGGTCGAGGGTCAGCGCGTGGTCGGAGGAGATGATCCGGTTGCCGTCGATGGTCAGGCCGGGCAGCGAACGCGGTACGGAACCGGTCGCGAGCACCACGTGGCGGCCCTGGATCCGCTGTCCGTTCACATCGACCGAGGTCGGGGACGACAGCCGCCCCTCGCCCTCGATGTACGTCACCTTGCGTGAGGCCACCAGGCCCTGCAGGCCCTTGTAGAGGCCCGAGATCACGTCGTCCTTGTACTTGTGGACGGCCGCGATGTCGATGCCCTCGAAGGTGGCCTTCACACCGAACTGCTCGCTCTCGCGAGCCTGGTCCGCGATCTCACCGGCGTGCAGAAGCGCCTTGGTGGGAATGCAGCCGTTGTGCAGACAGGTGCCCCCGAGCTTGTTCTTCTCGATCAGGGCGACGTCCAGTCCCAGCTGCGCGGCACGCAGTGCGGCTGCGTAGCCGCCACTGCCGCCGCCGAGGATCACTAGGTCGAAAACAGTGCTGGCGTCGTTCGCCACGTCACGTCCTCCATGCATGGGTTCGCCGGAGCCGGTCCACCATGACCGGGCGGCGGCTTTGGTTCGGCCGCTTTGTCTTAAAGGGGGCCCTGTCGTGCCGAGACAACATCTTCGCACTTCTCAGGGGCTCGCGGGCCACCGGCCCTGCCGGTGGAACACCGGGAGCGGCCCCCGGCATGTCGCCGGGGGCCGCACGTGACACATCTCACCCGGACGGCGGCGCCGTCCGGCGGTCAGAACAGGTCGCCGTCGGCGGTCTGCCGGGCCAGCGCCACCAGGGTGCGCACGGCGGTGCCGGTGCCGCCCTTGGGGGTGTAGCCGAACGGCCCGCCCTCGTTGAAGGCCGGGCCCGCGATGTCCAGGTGCGCCCAGGTGATGCCCTCGCCCACGAACTCGCGCAGGAACAGCCCGGCGATCAGACCGCCACCCGGGCGTACGCCCATGTTCGCGATGTCCGCGGTCGGGGAGTCGAAGGTCTTCCGCAGCTGCTGCGGCAGCGGCATCGGCCAGGAGTCCTCGCCCTCGGCCAGCGCGGCGGTGTGCACGGCGGTACGGAAGCCGTCGTCGTTCGCCATGATGCCGAACCGGCCGTCACCCAGCGCGAGCACCATCGCACCGGTCAGCGTCGCCACGTCCACGATCGCGTCCGGCGCCTCCTCCGACGCCCTGGCCAGCGCGTCGGCCAGCACCAGCCGGCCCTCGGCGTCGGTGTTGAGCACCTCGACCGTCTTGCCGCTGTACATCCGCAGCACGTCACCGGGACGCGTCGCGCCGCCACCGGGCATGTTCTCGGCCAGCGCCAGCCAGCCGGTCACATTGACCTCAAGACCCAGCTTGGCCGCCGCCACCACCGCGGCGAAGACCGCGGCCGCGCCGCTCATGTCGCACTTCATCGTCTCGTTGTGCCCCGGCGGCTTCAGCGAGATGCCGCCCGAGTCGTACGTGATGCCCTTGCCGACGAAGGCCAGCGTCCTGGTCGCCTTCGCGTGCGCATACGCCACCCGGACGAGGCGCGGCGGGGTCGCCGAGCCCTGGCCGACCCCCATGATGCCGCCGTAGCCGCCCTTGACCAGCGCCTTCTCGTCCAGCACCTCGACCTTGAGGCCGAACTCCTTGCCCGCGGCCAGCACCGCGGCGGCGAAAGCCTTCGGGTTCAGGTCGTTCGGCGGGGTGTTCACCAGGTCACGCGCCCGGTTGACCTCCTCGGCCACCGCCGTCGCCCGCTCCACCGCCGCCTTGTGCGCCTTGTCGCGCGGCTTGGCGCCCACCACCGCGATCTCGGCGAGCGGGCCCTTGCCCGAGTCGGCCTGGTACGCCGTGAACGCGTACGCGCCGAGCAGGGCTCCGACCGCGACCGCCTCGACGTCGGCGGCGTCCGCCGCGGGCAGCGCGAACGCCGCCTTCTTGGCCCCTGACAGCGCGCGGGCCGCGGTGCCCGCGGCCTTGCGCAGAGCCTCGGGGTCGAACCCCGCGCCGTCCTCGGGCGTGTCCCCCAAGCCCACCGCCACCACGACCGCGGCCTTCACGCCGGCCGGCGACGGGAGCTTCGTCAGCTCGCCCTCGGCGCCGGTCGCGCCGAGCGTCTCCAGCGTCGAGGCGAGCTTGCCGTCGTACGCGGCATCCACCGATTCCGCCCCCGGGGCGAGGCGGGGGCCGCCCTTGGCGGCCTTGCTCACCCCCACGACGACGGCGTCCGCGCGCAGCGCTGCGGCGGCGGAGGTACTGAGTGTCAGAGCTGTCACGGTGGCTCAGGTCCTATTCGGTCGAGGTCCTCGTCAAAGGCCGGTGGATGGCCCGGCCGGGCCGGTCCCCGCATCGTATTCCGCCACACCATCGGGGCTGTCCGCGGTGGTCACCGGTTGTGCTTGAGCCTACGCCGCCAGGTTGCGGGTGCGCGCCTGTGCGGGGTTCCCCGCGGTTGCGGCGCGGGGTGTTCTTTCTTTGCCCGCCCACCCACCCACCCACCCGCCCGCCCGTGCGGGTGGTTGGTCGGGTGCGGGTGCCGGTGGTGGTCGTGTCGGTGCCGCTCCGGGGGTATCTCCTCGGACTGCGCACCTGGGCCCTTCCCGAACGTTCCAGCGGGAGTTGTGCGCAGTCCTGCGGGGACACCCCCGGATCGTCCCCTCCCCACCGCCGGCGTGTGCGCATCCGTGGGGGGTGGGGGTGGGGGCGGGATGAGCGCAGGGCCGGAGCGAGGAGTGCGGCCGTGCGGGCAGCTTCTCCCTCCCACCGCCGGCGTGTGCGCATCCGTGGGGGGTGGGGGTGGGGGCGGGATGAGCGCAGGGCCGGAGCGAGGAGTGCGGCCGTGCGGGCAGCTTCTCCCTCCCACCGCCGGCGTGTGCGCATCCGTGAGCGGCGGGGGTGGAAGGCGGGATCAGCGCAAGGCCACAGTGAGGAGTGCGGCCGTTGTCGCTGACTCGGTGATCGCGCCGAAGACGTCTCCTGTCACCCCGCCGAAGCGGTGGACGCAGCGTCGCAGCAACGCCTCGCCCGTTCCCACCGCGGCCAGGGCCGCGGCACCGCAGCGCAGCCACGTCAGACCGCCGAAGCCGAGGCCGGCGGCCGCGGCGAGCGGTGTGCACAGGACGGTGGCGGTGAGGGCCAGAGACGGTGGTACCGCGCCGGCGACGGCCGCGCCGAGACCGCCCGGCCTGGCGGCCGGGATGCCGCGCCGGCATGCGGCGAGCAGCGCCACCCGTGCGGACACCGCCGCGATCAGGGCGGCGGCGCCGCCGTACAGCCAACCGTGCCCGTAGCAGGCCGCGACCGAGGCGGTCTGGGCGAGGAGGACGAAGACCAGGACGACGACGCCGAACGGCCCGATGTCCGACTGCTTCATGACGCGCAGGGCGTCGTCCGCCTCCTTGCCCGAGCCGAGGCCGTCCGCGGTGTCGGCGAGCCCGTCCAGGTGCAGGCCCCGGGTGAGCACCGCGGGCACCGCCACGGCGCCGACCGCGGCGAGCAGTGGTCCGGCGCCGAGCGCGACGAGCAGGCCGCCGCACGTGGCGGCGGCCAGTCCTATGACCACCCCGACGAGCGGCGCGGCGAGCATGCCGCCCCGGGCGGCGGCCCGGTCCCACCGGGTGAGCCGCGCGGGCAGCACGGTGAGGGTGCCGAAGGCGAACCGCAGCGCGTCACCGGCCGAGGCCGAGGGGAGCTTGTCCATCGCGCGAGGCTATCCGCCCCGTGTACGCCCCCGGTGCGGCGCCCGGGGCCGGTCAGTGGCCCGGTGGGGGCGAGCCGCGCAGGGCGGGGGGCGGGGTGCGGCTGAAGAGGGTCAGGATCAGTGCGACGCCCGCGAGGTGCTCGTAGCCGGCGAGGTTGGGGAGGGAGACGACCTCCACGACCATCGCCAGGACGATCGTGCCGACCGTCCACCACGCCCGGTAGCGCAGGGCGACGTAGACGCCGAGGGCGACGACCGCCGCGGACGGGCCGGTGTCCCGGACCAGGAGCTCGTGCGCGGGCAGGCCGAGCGGCCAGTGGGGGCCCGCCCAGAGGGAGTAGCGGGCGAAGCCGGTGCCGGCCAGTGTGGCGAGCAGCGCGATGCCGAGCGTGCGGCGCGGGCCGACGGTGGTCTCGGCGATCCCGAAGACGACCACGACCTGGAGCAGCAGCCCCCACACCGGCAGCGAGGGGTCGGGCAGGAAGACCGACAGGGGCGTGCGCAGCAGGGCCTGCCACCAGGGCAGGCCGGCGTAGACGCCGCCGAGCCGCTCCACCCAGCCGCTGGTGCCGCGACCGTGCTGGAGGAGCTGGAGCAGGAGGATCCCGGCGCAGGCGCCGAGCGTGACGGGCACGGCCCGCGGCCCCCGCGTCCGCAACCGCCCCCGCACATCACCGAGTACGTCCCTCCACTCGGCGAACAGCCGCGTCACGCCGCCCCCGCGCCCGGTGGCGTACCGCCCTCCCGTGCCCGTGCGGGCTTCACCGGGCCTCCTCCTCCACCCGCTCCACCGGTCGGCGGCGCAGCGGCGGGGGGAGGCGGGGGACGCCGAGGAAGCCCTCGGCGCGGGCGCCGGCGAGGCCGATGCGGGGGAGTTCGCTCGTCTTGCCGAAGAGGACATAGCGCGGCTCCCAGATCGGCCGGAATTTGGCGTTGGCGCGGTAGAGGGACTCGATCTGCCACCACCGTGAGAAGAACGTCAGCAGGGAGTGCCACAGGCGCAGGACGGGTCCGGCGCCGAGCCGGGAGCCGCGGTCGAAGACCGACCTGAACATCGCGAAGTTCAGCGAGACCTGCTCGATGCCGACCTCCTCGGCGCGCTGGACGAGTTCGATGACCATGAACTCGATCAGGCCGTTGTCGGAGCCGCGGTCACGCCGCATCAGGTCGAGGGACAGGCCGTTCCGGCCCCACGGCACGAAGCTCAGCAGCGCCCGCGGCGTACCGTTCCCGTCCGCGCACTCGACCATCACGCACCGCCCGTCGGCGGCGTCGCCGAGGCGCCCGAGGGCCATCGAGAAGCCGCGTTCCGTCTGGCCGTCGCGCCAGTCGTCGGCACGCTCCAGCAGCGCGGCGAGCTCGCCCGGCGGGATGTCGGCGTGCCGCCGGACGCGTACCGTGCAGCCTGACCGGCGTACGCGGTTGTACGCCTGCCGGACCGTACGCATCGCGCGCCCTTCGAGGGTGAAGCCGGCGGTCTCCACGATCGCCTCGTCGCCGAGTTCGAGGGCGTCCAGGCCGTGCCGGGCGTAGACCCTGCCGGCCTCCTCGCTCGCGCCCATGACGGCCGGCACCCAGGCGTGCCGGCGGGCCTCGGCCAGCCAGGCGTCGATGGCGCCGGGCCAGGCCTCGGGGTCGCCGATGGGGTCGCCGGAGGCGAGGGAGACGCCGCCCAGCACGCGGTAGGCGATCGCGGACTTGCCGCTCGGCGACCAGATGACGCTCTTGTCGCGGCGCAGCGCGAAGTAGCCGAGCGAGTCGCGCTCGCCGTACTTGTCGAGCAGGGCGCGCAGCCGCTGCTCGTCCTCCGCGCCCAGCAGTTCGCGGCCCCTGGGGGAGCGGAAGGCGACGAAGAGGACGAGGACGAAGAGCAGGGTGCTCATCACATTGATCACGACGTCCACCCAGCCGGGGGTGGAGATGGTCATGAAGGCGCTGTCGTCGGGGACCAGGGAGACCAGCCGCAGCAGGGCGTAGCCGAAGCTGTCGCCGAAGGTGCCGCCGTGCTGGGAGTCGGTCGCCGCGACCAGGCCGGTGCCGACCAGCGCGGCCAGCACCAGGCCGGCGGCGGCTGCCACCGCCGCCTGCCACGGGTTGGCGGGGTCGCCCTTGGCGCGGAATTCCCGCCGGGCGGCGAGCAGCGCGGTCAGGAAGGCGCTGGTCAGGGCGAGCGAGATCCAGTTCTGGGCGTGCTGGTGGATGTCGGGCCACACCATGCTCAGCGCGAGCGCGGCGAAGAACAGTCCGGCCAGGACGAGGTTCAGGATCCAGGCGGCCCGTTTGCGGCGGCGCATGGTGACGGCGAGGAAGAGGGCGATGGCGCCCGAGGTGTAGCCGGCGGTCAGCAGATACGGGGTGAAGTAGTCCTGCGCATTGTGCCGCCTGATGTCGGCGCCGAAGGAGACCCAGACGGCGCCGAGGAAATTCAGCGCGGCCACCGCGCGCAGGTACCAGACCGTGAAGACCGCGCTGCGCGCCGCTGGGCGGCGCGGTGGCCGCGGACTTCCCATGGGTGGGAAGCGTAGAGCCAAATGTCTGATTTACGGCATATTACGCTCTCAGGGCGTGTCGGGGCCCTGCGCCGGGCGGAGGCTAGGCCTCCACCGCCTCCTCGACGGGCTCCGCTCCCTCTTCGACGGGAAGCTCGGCGGACATCGCCGCCGCGGCCTGGATCAGCGGCAGCGCGAGCAGGGCGCCGACGCCGCCGCCCAGCCGGATGCCGTGGTCCAGCAGCGGGTCCAGGGAGATCCGGTCCAGCGCCTTGGCCTGGCCCGGCTCGCCGGTGGCGTGGCCGGCCAGCCACCAGTCCGGTGCGCGAAAGGCGATGCGCTGGGCGAGCAGCGCGCAGGCCGCGCTGACGACGCCGTCGAGCACCACGGGCAGCTTGCGCACCGCGGCCTGGAGCAGGAAGCCCGTCATCGCGGCGAAGTCGGCGCCGCCGACAGTGGCCAGCAGGGCGAGCTGGTCGCCGAGCACCGGGCGGGCGCGGCGCAGGGAGTCGCGGATCGCGGCGCACTTGCGCATCCAGGCGAGGTCGTCGATGCCGGAGCCGCGGCCGGTCACCACGGAGGCGTCCGTGCCGCACAGTGCGGCGATCAGCACGGCGGCCGGGGTCGTACCGCCGACGCTCAGGTCACCCAGCAGCACCAGGTCCGTGTCGGAGTCCGCGTGCCGGTCGGCGAGTTCCGTACCCGTACGGAAGGCCTGCTCGGCCTCCTCGCGGGTCAGCGCGTCCTCGACGTCGATACGGCCGGAGCCGCGGCGCACCCGATACGCCGTCACCTCGTCCGGCAGGTCCGCCGGGTCGCAGTCCAGCGCCATGTCGACGACGTCGACCGGTACGCCGAGGCGGCGCGCGATCACGTTCACCGGGGCGGTTCCCTCGATCGCGGCCTGGGCCAAGGCACTCGCCGTGCCGGGCTTCCTGGCCGAGACGTCCAGTTCGGCGATGCCGTGGTCGCCGGCGAAGAGGATGACGCGGGGCGCGGTGATGGGCCGCACCGGGACCACCCCCTGCACGGCGGCCAGCCAGTCGGCCAACTCCGCGGCCTTCCCCAGCCCTTCGGCCGGCCGCACCAGCGCCCGCCACCTGTCCGCCGAGTCCCGACGCAGCCTTGCGTCGGGGCGCTCCACCAGGGAGCCGAAGTCGTCCAGCACGATGCCACTCACCCGCCGAACCCTAACCTAGCCCGCCCCCGGGCTCCTCCGTCCCCCTCCCGCCCCCGGGCCGGCGCCGCCCCGCACCCCCGTGCCGGCTTGCTCGCGCCCTTGGGCGGGTTCCTCGTCCTGTTGCGTCCGCAGTCACGGTCCGCCGTGGCCGGCCGCGCGGTTCCCCGCGCCCCCCGCCAGGGGCGAACGCTGGTCGGTGGAGGGCGCAGGCCCAAAAGGGGCGCGGGGAACTGCGCGCTCAGCCCTCCACCGGCCGGTGGTCCGGGTTCGACAGCAACAGCCCCTTCGGGCCGGTGGCGACCCGCGCGCCCGGTGGGGGCCAGCCGCGCAGTTCCCCGCGCCCCTGGGGGTGCCGCCTGCCGTGGAGGGTGCGGGTCTGGAGGGGGCCGCGTCAGCGGAGGGTGCGGGTCTGGGGGGTGCCGCGTCAGCGGAGGGGGAGGGGGAGGCCGGCGATCAGGAGGAGGACGTGGTCGGACTCGGCGGCCATCGCGGCGTTGAGTCGGCCCAACTCGTCGCGGAAGCGACGACCCGCGGGGGTGGCGGGGACCACGCCCGAGCCGACTTCGTTGGAGACCGCCACGGCGGTGCGACAGGTCGCACGCCATGCCGCGGCCAGCGCGTCCGCACGGGCGCGTACGCGGCGGGCGGCGCCGTTGTGCCAGGCGTCGTCGTCCCACGCCCCCTCCGTGTCGAGGACGTCGGTGAGCCACAGCGCGAGGCAGTCGATGAGGAGCGGGGGGCCGGAGCCGTCCGCGAGGAGCGGGGTGAGGTCGCAGGTCTCCAGGGTGCGCCAGCCGGCCGGGCGGCGTTCGCGGTGCCGGGCGACGCGGTCGGCCCAGTCGGCGTCGCCCTCGCGGGTGCCGCCGGTGGCGACGTAGAGGACCTCGGGGAAGGCCGCGAGGCGGCGCTCCGCCTCGGCGGACTTGCCGGAGCGGGCGCCGCCCAGCACCAGGGTGCGGCGCGGCACATCGGGCACGGCGTGGTAGTCGCCGGCGACCAGCGTCGTACCGTCCGGCACGGCCCTGGCGCCGTATGCGGCCAGCCGCCGGCCCAGCTCGGGCTGCGGCGGCGCGTCGTGGTCGATGTGGACGGCGACCACGTCGGTCGTGCCGGCCACGGCGCCGGCCGCCCGCAGCCGGGCGAGCGCGTCGGGCCGCCCGATCGCGTCGAGCAGCACCAGGTCGTACGGCGGCTCGTCCGTGCCGCCGATGCCCGCGGGGGCGCAGCCGGGCGGCAGGTACAGCAGCCGCAGGCCGTCCGGCGACTCGACGGCGTAACCCGTACCGGGCGCGTCCATCGCCAGCGCCCGTACCTTGTGCCCGGTGATCAGGGTGAGCCGCTGCCCGTCCGGCACCCGGGTGGGCGCGGGCAGCCCGGCCGGGATCTCCACGGCAGGGCCGTCGTGCGGGTGCGAGAGCAGGACGAGGCGCAGCCCGGTGAGGCTGTGCCCGGCGCGGGCCGCCGCCAGGGCCACGCCCGGCGTCAGGTCGAGCAGCACCACACCGTCGACCAGGACGGAAGCCGGGGCGCGGGCGCCGTCACCCACGGCGAGGGCGCAGGCCGCGCAGGGGCAGTCCGGGACGGGCAGGCCTTCGGGCCCCGCGGTGCCGAGGAGAGTCGCTTCCACGGCACGATCGTCTCGCGTCGCGCCGCGCGGGGCGCGCGGGGTCCGCCATGTGGCGACGGCCCCACCACCGCCGACCCCGCAAGTTACGCTGCCTGGGCAGCTTCCGCAGCACTCTGGACTCGGCACCGAGGAGACACACATGGCGTGGACGTGGCGGTTCGAGAAGGCCGACGGCACCGAGGTGCCGCCCGCGGTGCAGCCCGAGGAGTTCACCACGCAGGGCGACGCCGAGTCCTGGCTGGGCGAGGCATGGAAGGAGCTGCTCGAAGGCGGCGCCGACCAGGTCGTCCTCTTCGAGGGCGACGCGAAGATCTACGGCCCGATGAGCCTGCACGCCGACGCGTGACCGCCGGTGTCCCCCGCGCGAGCGGGGGACACCGCCCGCGTCAGCCCAGCGACGCCAGCGTGACCTGCGCGGTCTGCGTCACACCGTTCCGGTCGAAGGTCACCGTCACCTTCGCGCCCGGCTTGAGCGCCGCCAGCGCCGTCGTGAGGCTCTGCACGGTGGTGATCGGCTTGCTGCCGAGCTTGGTGATCACGTCGCCGGACCGCAGCCCGGCCTTGGCGGCGGCGCCGCCCTTGGTGGCGGACACGATCGCGACACCCGCGGGCTGCTGGTTCTGGTCGACGACACCGCGGACGGTCACGTCGAGCGCGGCCCGCCCCGAGTCGGTGACCTTGCCGTTCTTGATGATCTGCTCGGCGATCCGCGTCACCGTGGACGCCGGGATCGCGAAGCCGATGCCGGGCGCGGCACCGCTGCCGAGCTGCGGGTCGGTGGCCGCCAGCGTGGGGATGCCGATCACCTGGTTGTCGAGGTTGACCAGGGCGCCGCCGCTGTTGCCCGGGTTGATCGCGGCGGACGTCTGCACCATGTCGGGGATCGTCGCCCCGGTGCCGCCGCCGGAGGAGCTCTCGCTGACGGTACGGCCGGTCGCCGACACGATGCCCTGCGTGACGCTGCTCGACAGGCCGAGCGGATTGCCCATCGCCAGCACGATCTGGCCGACCGCGACCTTGCCGGAGTCGCCGAAGTCGGCCGGCTTGAGGCCCTTCGGCGGGGACGTCAGGCGGATCACCGCGAGGTCGCTGGCGGGGAAGGACGAGACCAGCTTCGCGCCGAGCGGGCTGCCGCCGGTGGCCAGGGACACCTGGAAGTTCGTGGCATTGCCGACGACGTGGGCGTTCGTGACGATGTCGCCCTTGTCGTCGAAGACGACGCCGGAGCCGAGGTCCTGGTCGGTGGTGATCTGCACCACGGACGGCAGGACGGCCTTGACGGTGTTCTGGTACGCCGTCTGCAGGTCGCTGCCGCCGTTTGCCGCGACGACCCGGGCGTTCGCCTCCGGCGAGGACGGGTTTCCTGATGCGCCGGACGTGCAGGCGCTGACAGTCATCGCCAGGCCCAAGACGGCTGCGCCTGGCATAAGGAGCGTACGAGGTCGCCTCATACCGGCATCCTCCATCCCCCCGCCCCCCCTCACCCGCCCCCGACGTCCATCCGGGTGTCCCCCCGGGCACCCAGGTGGTTGCCACTTGCTGTGGCGTTCGCGTCTTTCCCGCCTCTTCGGCGGGGCGCGCGGTTCCCCGCGCCCCTGAAAAACGCGTGCCCTCTGCGCAGAGCCCCTGCCAGGAGCAGACGCTGGGCGCAGGAAGACGCGGACCCAAAGGGGCGCGGGGAACTGCGCGCCCAGCCACGATGGCGCCGCAGGCAGGCAACGCACCGCAAGGGGCGATCACCCAGGGGCACGGGGAACTGCGTGGCAGGCCGCGTACCCCGAGACGGGGGGACGTCAGGCGCGGATGGCGCAGAGGTGGAGAAGCGCGGCCACTCCGCGGTACGGATCGGAGCGGCCGGCAGCAGCCTCGGCGTCGAGGAGCGTGGCGAGGGCGCCCGGGTCCGCGGGGGCGAGCGCGTGGTCGGGGGCGGTGTCGGTGAAGACCCGCACGCCGTACCAGGTGTGCAGCGGCACCCCGATCCCGGCCAGCGTCGTCGTCATCGGCGCCAGCCGGTCCGCGCGGGTGGCGAGCCCGAGGCGGTTGACGTAGCCGGGGGACCCGAAGGCCTGGAGCGCGGAGGCGTAGTCGCCGAGCAGTCCGGGCCGCATGGCCAGGGCGTCGCCGTTGCGGACGACGAGGGACAGCAGTCCGCCGGGTGCGAGCACCCGGGCGAGCGCGGCGAGCATCGGATCGGGGTCGGGCACGTACATGAGCACGCCGTGGCAGAGGACCACGTCGAAGCAGGCGGGGCCGAAGTGCCGGCCCGTCTCGCGACCGTCGCCCTGGAGGGCGACGAAGCGGCTCCGCACATCGGCGGGCTCCGCCGCGACCGCCGCCCGCAGGGCGGTGAGCATGGCCGGGTCGGCTTCGAGGCCGGTCACGAGGTGCCCGGCGCGGGCCAGCCGCAGGGCCTGCGTGCCCTGGCCGGGGCCGATGTCGAGGACCCGCAGCCGCCGCACCGCGTGGGCGCCGCCGGCGGGCGGGAAGTGCGCGGCGAGCTGCTCGTCCAGCTGCCGCGCGACCAGTTCCTGCCTGACGGTGTTCCGCAGGCCGCCGAGACCGGCCAGCCAGGTGTCGGCGCCGCCGTGGAAGCCGCCCGCGCCCGGGGCGGGGTGCGGGTCGGGGACGAAGCCGTTCAGAGCTTGGCGCCGCGCTGGACCTGCGGCTTGGGGAGCCGCATCCGGCGCATCTGGAGCGTCCGCATCAGGCCGTAGGTGACCGCCCGCCGGGTGTTCTGGTCGGGGAAGCGCGCGGCCAGCTGGCGGCGCAGCGCGAAGCCGGTGATCACCGAGTCGACCACGATCAGCACGATGACCAGGACCCACAGGAACAGCGAGAGCGTCTGCACGGAGGGCACGAGGCTGCCGACGAGGATCAGCACGGCCATCGGCAGGAAGAACTCGGCGACCCGGTAGCGGGAGTCCACGTAGTCGCGGGTGAATTTGCGCACGGGGCCCTGGTGCGCGGCCGGCAGGTTGCGCTCGTCGCCGTTGGCGAGGGCCTCGCGGCGCTTGGCCAGGTCGACCCGGCGGGCCTCGCGGGCCTGCTTGGCGGCCGCCTTGCGG
Organism: Streptomyces sp. NBC_00433; assembly: GCA_036015235.1. NCBI lineage: Bacteria > Bacillati > Actinomycetota > Actinomycetes > Kitasatosporales > Streptomycetaceae > Streptomyces > Streptomyces sp. NBC_00433. Next base: position 7,014,962 of record CP107926.1, read on the forward strand.
TCGGTCGGGGTGTTGACCGCCTTGCGGCGCTGCTGCTGGGACTCGCTGCGCTTGGGCGTGGGGCGACCCTTGGGAGCCTGCGGGTCGCGGGACTGGTCCTCGAGCACTGCGGCTACGGCGAGGGCCTGCTCATCTTCGGAACGGCGTCGGAACACAACTCCAAGGTTACGTGCTTCCGCCGTTTGACCCCAGCCCCTGCCTACTACCTGGGCAGGGGGTGGCCGAACCGTGATCGTCCTTGCGGATGAGCGCATCCGGGCCCGAACAGTGCGGTAATGGAACCAAGGCCCGTAGGCTGGGGTCTGTAGAGGTGCTGGAGCAGTTTGCCGGAGAAGGGGGCGCGCGAGGCCCATGAGCGGTGTCATGAAGCGGATGGGACTGATCTTCCGCGCGAAGGCCAACAAGGCCCTGGACAGGGCCGAGGACCCGCGCGAGACGCTTGACTACTCGTACCAGAAGCAGCTGGAGCTGCTGCAGAAGGTACGGCGGGGTGTGGCCGATGTCGCCACCTCCCGCAAGCGGCTCGAACTGCAGCTGACCGAGTTGCAGAAGAAGTCGTCGACGTACGAGGACCAGGGCCGCAAGGCGCTCGCGCTGGGGCGCGAGGACCTGGCCCGCGAGGCGCTGTCGCGGCGGGCGGCCCTGCAGCAGCAGGTCACCGACCTGGAGACGCAGCACACGACGCTGCAGGGCGAGGAGGAGAAGCTCACGCTGGCCTCCCAGCGCCTGCAGGCCAAGGTGGACGCCTTCCGTACGAAGAAGGAGACCATCAAGGCCACCTACACCGCCGCCCAGGCGCAGACCCAGATCGGCGAGGCCTTCTCCGGCATCTCGGAGGAGATGGGCGACGTCGGCATGGCGATCCAGCGTGCCGAGGACAAGACCGAGCAGCTGCGGGCCCGCGCGGGCGCGCTGGACGAGCTGATCGCGTCCGGCGCCCTGGACGACCCGACCGGCATGGCCAAGGACGACCTCCAGGCCGAGCTGGACCGGATCTCCGGCGGCAGCGACGTGGAGCTGGAGCTCCAGCGGATGAAGGCCGAGCTGGCGGGCGGCAGCGCCCCGCAGGCGATCGAGGGCGGCCAGGGCAAGCGTGACGCCCAGGGCCAGCCGCAGGACACCCCGAGGTTCGACAAGCAGTAGGCGCCCGCAACGGAGGAGGCCGTCATGATCGCGCGGATCATGGGGGAGGGCCAGGTGAGGTTGGCGGAGGCCGACCTCGCCCGGCTCAACGAGCTGGACACCGAGCTGCTCGCCGCGGTGGAGACCGGTGACGAGGAGGGTTTCCGGCGCACGCTGGGCGCCCTGCTCGACGGGGTCCGCAGCCTCGGCGTGCCGCTGCCCGACGACGCGCTGGAGCCGTCCGAGCTGATCCTGCCCACGGCGGACGCCACCCTCGACGAGGTCAAGGCCATGCTCAAGGACGACGGGCTGATCCCGGGCTGACCGGCAGACCATCCGGCGCGAACGGCGGGGGCTCTGCCCCGGAATACAGTGGTTACCGTGCAGTATCCCAGGAGAGCTCCCGGCCGGCCCGTGCGGTGGCGCCGGGATGTGCCGCACCGCGGGGTGCTGTGGGCCGTGCTGCTGTCGGTCTGCGCGCTGTCCACCGTCCTCGTCGTCCGGCACCGGGTCGACGGCTGGGCCGTCGCCGTCGTCGCCTGGACGGGCACCGCCCTTGCCGCGGCTGACGCCGTACGGAGCCGCCGGGCCTATGCCGCGGCGATCGCCGAGCGGGCGCTGCGCGCGGAGGAGACCCGCGAGGAGGAGGCCAAACGCCGGGTCGCCGAGGAAAGGCTGCGGATAGCCCGCGAGTTGCACGACGTCGTCGCCCACCAGATCGCACTGGCCAATGTGCAGGCGGGTGTTGCCGCGCACGTCATGGACCGCCGCCCCGACCAGGCCCTCCAGGCGCTCGCGCACGTACGCGAGGCGAGCCGGTCCGCACTGGACGAACTGCGCGCCACCGTAGGCCTGTTGACGCAGCGCGGCGAGCCCGCCGCACCGATGGAGCCGGCCCCGGGCCTCGGCCTTCTCGACCAACTCCTCGACGGCTTCCGGCGGGAGGGGCTGCGGGTCACCGTCGAGGAGCGCACCGGCGGCGACCCCGCACCGCTGCCGCGCGCACCGCTGCCGGCCAGCGTCGACCTCACCGCCTACCGGGTGATCCAGGAGTCGCTGGCCAACGTGCGCAAGCACGCCGGGCCCGGCGCGGACGCGGTCGTACGGATCAGGCGTGATCCGGGGGCACTTGAGGTCGTGGTGGACGACGACGGGGCGCCCGGCACCGCGGAGTCGCCGCCACCCGGGCAGAGCGGGCCGCGCCCCGACGCGGCGGGCGACGGCGGTTCGCAGGTGCCGCCCGGCATCCCCTGCCCCGGCCGCCCCGTCGAGCGCGGCACCGGCGGCCCCGGCCTGCTGGCGATGTACGAGCGGGCCAGCGCCCTCGGCGGCATCTGCCGGGCCGGCGCCCGCCCCGGCGGCGGCTTCCGGGTCTGGGTCCGCCTCCCGCTGTCCGCCCCGCACGGCACCCAGCGCCACCACCCGGCGTCCCCCGCCCCGGCGGAGGGGACCTGCGGCTGATCGGCGGCCGCGGGCCTCAGAGGAAGAGCGGCGAGGGGATGTACGGGTTCGGCGGGCGCATCCCGCGCAGGCACACATACCCGGCGTTGGAAATCTCCAGGCCCGCCGCGACCCCGACGTCCACCGCCCACTCCTGCTCGGCGGTCAGCCCGGCCACCCGCACCGGTCGGCCCTGCGGCATGCTCACCAGGGCCGCCGTCAGCAGCCGGGTGGCCAGCCGGCGGGACGTCGCGGCCAGCAGCTCCACACCGCGGTCGTCGGCGTAGCAGTAGCCGCTGCCCGCCAGGTCGTCCACGACGAACAGCCGGAAGTGCCGCGGCATTTCCTCGTGGTCGGGCCCGTGGGCGCCGCCCCGGGTGCGGCGGTCGACGGAGTCCATCAGGTCCCGGTGCCTGGCGGTGCCCTCGTGCACGGCGCCGTCCAGCGGCGCCAGGCCCGCCGGGTCGACCACCCCGGTCAGCCGCATCGCCGGATGCAGCGTGAAACCCGCCCTGCGGAAGGTCCGCGGCGCGGCCGGATGCCGGGTGCCGCAGATGATGCCCCGCAGGCAGGCCCGCCCGTGCACCAGCGCCCGCGCCATCAGGGCCTTGCCGACCCCCTTGCCCTGCGCGCCGGGTGCCACCGCCAGCAGCGACAGGCCCCAGGTGCCCTCGCGCCGGGAGGACAGCACCGCGCCCACCGGGCCGGCCAGCTCGTCCTGCGCGATCCAGCAGCCGCCCGGGTCGGTCCTGGCCAGATGGCGGGTGCGGCCGCGCTCCCGTGCGGCGACCTCGGGCCGCCCGCCGGATTCCTCCGGGAGCGCCGGGTCGCCGCCGATCTCCCGCGGGGCGCCGAAGGCGGCGGCGGTGACCTCCCGCACGACCTCGGCGTCCTCCTCGTCGTCCCGAACCGGTCGAAGGATCACCGGTCCATCATCGCGCCGGACCGCCCGTACGGGCAGGGTTTTACGGCAGTGCGAGCATCTGCTCCAGGGCCAGCTTGGCGAAGTGCTCGGTCTCGGGGTCGACTTCGATGCGGTTGACCGGCTTGCCGTCCGCGAGCGACTCCAGCGCCCACACCAGGTGCGGCAGGTCGATGCGGTTCATGGTCGAGCAGAAGCAGACGGTCTTGTCGAGGAAGACGATCTGCTTGTCCGGGTGCGCCTTGGCGAGCCTGCGCACCAGGTTCAGCTCGGTGCCGATCGCCCACGCCGAGCCGGCGGGGGCCGCGTCCAGCATCTTGATGATGTACTCGGTCGAGCCGACGTGGTCGGCGGCGCTGACGACCTCGTGCTTGCACTCGGGGTGCACCAGCACGTTGACGCCGGGGATGCGCGCGCGGACGTCCTCGACCGACTCCAGCGAGAAGCGGCCGTGCACCGAGCAGTGGCCGCGCCACAGGATCATCCTGGCGTCCCGCAGCTGCTCGGCGGTCAGCCCTCCGCCCGGCTTGTGCGGGTTGTAGACGACGCATTCCTCCAGCGGGATGCCCAGATCCCGCACCGCGGTGTTGCGCCCCAGGTGCTGGTCGGGCAGGAAGAGCACCTTCTCGCCCTGCGAGAAGGCCCACTCCAGCGCGCGCCGCGCGTTGGACGAGGTGCAGATCGTGCCGCCGTGCCGACCGGTGAAGGCCTTGATGTCGGCCGAGGAGTTCATGTACGACACCGGGACGGTGACATCGGCGACGCCCGCGTCGGCCAGCACGTCCCAGCACTCGGCGACCTGCTCGGCGCTGGCCATGTCGGCCATCGAGCAGCCGGCCGCCAGGTCGGGCAGGATCACCTGCTGCCGGCTCGACGTGAGGATGTCCGCGGACTCCGCCATGAAGTGGACACCGCAGAAGACGATGTACTCCGCCTCCGGCCTGGCCGCCGCGTCCCTGGCCAGCTTGAAGGAGTCGCCGGTCACATCGGCGAACTCGATCACCTCGTCGCGCTGGTAGTGGTGGCCGAGAACGAAGACCTTGTCGCCGAGGCGGGCCTTGGCGGCTCTGGCGCGCTCCACCAGGTGCGGGTCGGACGGCGCCGGGAGGTCGCCGGGGCAGTCCACGCCCCGCTCGCTGCGCGGGTCGGACTCGCGGCCGAGCAGCAGCAGCGCGAGCGGGGTGGGCTGTACGTCCAGGGTTTCTGTGGTGGTCACGGGCCGGACGCCCTTTCTTTGCATCGCAGACCTTTTCGTCTACTTGACACTATCTATCATAGCCCGTTCGCGTCAGATTGACGATGTCTGGTCTCGTCAATGTGACGCATTCGTCCATGGCTGCCGCGCGGGAGCGGCGGTGTGCGAGCATGGTGGTGACGAAGACGCCGCGGACTCGCCCGATCCCGCTCGACCCGCCCGGAATGAATCCGGAAGGGCGCCGGTTGGCAGTCGGTAAGCCAGTAGTCCGTACAACCCGGGAGTAAGCAGATGACGGTTCAGGACGAGACCAGCACGACGGACGGCATCCTCCTGTCGGATGCCGCCGCCGGCAAGGTGAAGAGCCTGCTGGAGCAGGAGGGCCGGGAAGACCTCGCGCTGCGGGTCGCTGTCCAGCCCGGCGGCTGCTCGGGCCTGCGCTACCAGCTCTTCTTCGACGAGCGCGCGCTCGACGGCGACGTCGTCAAGGACTTCGGCGGCGTCAAGGTCGTCACCGACCGCATGAGCGCGCCCTACCTGGGCGGCGCGTCGATCGACTTCGTGGACACGATCGAGAAGCAGGGCTTCACGATCGACAACCCGAACGCGACCGGCTCCTGCGCCTGCGGCGACTCTTTCCACTGAGCGTCTGCCCGGCGCCAATACCCTGCCGGGCAAGCTCAAAGAGGCGCCGGGCTGCATGTGATTCTGCAGCCCGGCGCCTCTGCTCTGCGGGGCGGGCCAAAGGGGCGCGGGGAACTGCGCGCCCAGCCCTCCACCGTGGCGCGGGTCGCCACCGCCCCGAAGGGGCAGCTCGGTCCGCTCCGGACCACCGGCCGGTGGATGGCTGAGCGCGCCCACGCGGCGCCGGCCGCAGATCGAATGCAGCCCCGCTGCCCCTGGTGCTTGCCCGGCGGGGCAGCGGATCCCCCTAATGCCCGACCGGCAGGTCGGTGGTGGCGTCCACGACCGTACGGGCCCCCAGCGGCGAGCTGAGGGTGACCGAGGTGGTCTGGGCCTTGAGCATCGCCGGGCAGGGCGCTCCCGGATCCTTCGCCGTGCCGGTCACCCTGACCGTCACGGCGTCGGCCTGCTCGGACGCCGACGCCGCGTACGTCTCGCAGATCCCGCCCCAGAAGGTCAGCGTCAGCGACCTGCCGTCGGCCTGGTAGCCGGAGACCTTCTCGGGTGACACGGGGGAGGGGCCGCCGGGTGCGTTGCCGCCGCCCTGGGTGCCCTGGAGGTCGTCCTGGGTCACGGCCTGCTGGGCGATGACCGAGGTGGCTTCCGAGCCCTCGGGCCGCGCGGTGAAGAGCCAGGCGGGCACCAGTGCCTGGCCGCCGGGGACGAACTGCGGGGCCAGGCCGAATTCCGCGCCGATGATGTCGGTCGGCGACACGCGCGGCGCCACGCACGGCAGGCTGCGCGGCAGCGTCTTGTCCTGGCCCGGGAGGGTGGGCGACGCGGCATTCCCGCCGGGTCGCGCGGGCTGGGCCTGGCCCTTGCCGTCCGGCATCGGCACCTGGCAGGACATCCGGCCCTGCGGCTGCATGACCCGGGACGACAGGCTCCTGAAGGCCTGGTCCGCACTGATCACCGGGAAGCTGTCGCCCTTGGCCAGCGCCGAGAGCCGCCCCTGCCCGCTGACGATTCGGCCGTTCGGGTCGACGTCGAGGGTGGTGTCCCAGCCGTGCGTGGGCAACCCGCCGACCACCGGGTCCGCGGCCACCGTACGGATAGAGCCCGCCGTCCTTGACACGTCGACCCGTGCGCCGGACAGGCCCAGCCCGTCCAGGACGGGCGCCACCGACGCCCTGGCCCGCTGCTCGGAGACCGGCGGGCTGGCCGCGTCCGTACCGGAAGCCGGGGCCGACGCGGCCGGGGGAGCGGCCGTCGCCGAGCCCGCGGCGTCCGGGGCCGCGGGGGAGGCCGCGGCCGGGGGCGGGACCTGCGGGAGCGCGGGCGGCACCACGGTCCTCGCGCCCGGGGCGGCCTGGCCGTTGCGGGCGTACGACCAGCTGCCCGGCGCGTCCTGCCCGGCCAGCAGCGCGGGACCCGTACCGTCCGCGGCACCGACGCGCCAGGAGCCGTGGTCGGCGACCACCGGCCCGGTCAGGCCCAGCAGCGCCGCGAGCCGCTCGACCGCGGCCCGGTCGGCGCCGCCCTCGGGGCGGTAGAGAGGGGACGGCCCCGGGGTGTCCGACGGCAGGGTGCCGGCCAGCCGGTAGCCGCCGCCCGTGCCCGTACCGGCGACCCTGCCCGGCCCGCCGTCGGCCTTGCCCGGAAGCGTGGTGACCGGCCCGGCGTGCGCGGTCGTCGACTTCCCGCCGCCGCCCGCGGCCACCGCCCAGTAGGCACCGCCGCCCGCGGCGGCCAGCACCGCGGCGGCCACCAGGGCCACCGTCGTCCGCCGCCTGCGCGGTGCCCCGTCCCGCGGGCGCTGGTGCCCGCCGGGGGTCCCACCGACGAGGATGTCGTCGTCTCGACCGGTCTCGTGGCCTTCGCCCCGCGGGCGCACCTCATGATCGTCGTGCTCGCTGCTCACCGCGCACACTCCTCGGCTCGGTCAACCGTCAGGTGCCGATGTGACGCGGCAGCCCGCCCGACGGTTCCCCTCGGCCTGTCAGGACCGTGGGCCCGCGGCGGAAACGCGTCAGTCGCCGAACTCCGCCATGCCGGCCACCACATGGGCCGATGCCGCAGGCACCGTGATGCCGTGCAGGCCGGCCGGGGCGGCGGGGGTCCGCTCGCTGCCCGCCGGGACGCGCCAGTGCTCGGCCATCCGCCGGCAGTCGCCGATCAGCTGCTCCATCGAGTCCGGCTCGGCGAGCGGAACGGGGGCGAGCGGGGATGTGACACCAGTGACACGCGGGGTAGACCTCATATCACCGACACTAGGCACGGGTGGTCCGGGGAGAAAGCCCTACTATCGGGTAGTTTCGCCATCTCCCGCCGATCCACCGGCGGGACCGGCGGCAATCCGCGGATGTCCCGGCCGTGCCCGGGTTTGCCGGTAGCGTGGACGACTGCCCAGACCGACGCAACCCCCCCCGCGTACGAATCCCTCGCCCACAGGAGCCTGCCGCCGTGCGTATCGCCGTCACCGGATCCATCGCCACCGACCACCTGATGACCTTCCCCGGCCGGTTCGCCGACCAGCTGGTCGCCGATCAGCTGCACACGGTCTCGCTGTCGTTCCTGGTCGACGCCCTCGATGTGCGGCGCGGCGGGGTCGGCGCCAACATCTGCTACGGCATGGGCCTGCTCGGCACCTCGCCGATCCTGGTCGGCGCCGCGGGCAACGACTTCGGCGAATACCGCGCCTGGCTCCAGCGGCACGGCGTGGACACCGCCTCGGTCCGTATCTCCGAGGTACTGCACACCGCCCGCTTCATCTGCACCACCGACGCCGACCACAACCAGATCGGCTCCTTCTACACCGGCGCCATGAGCGAGGCCCGGCTGATCGAGCTGCAGCACGTCGCCGACCGGGTCGGCGGCCTGGACCTGGTGTCGATCGGCGCGGACGACCCCGAGGCGATGATCCGCCACACCGAGGAGTGCAGGTCCCGCGGCATCCCCTTCGCCGCGGACTTCTCCCAGCAGATCGCCCGGATGGACGGCGACGACATCCGGGTCCTGGTCGACGGGGCCGCGTACCTCTTCAACAACGAGTACGAGAAGGGCCTGATCGAGAGCAAGACCGGCTGGAGCTCCGAGGAGATCCTCGACCGGGTCGGCACCCGGGTCACCACGCTCGGCGCCAACGGTGTGCGGATCGACCGCAAGGGCGAGCCCCCGATCGTCGTCGGCTGCGCCGAGGAGCAGGCCAAGGTCGACCCGACCGGCGTCGGCGACGGCTTCCGCGCCGGCTTCCTGTCCGGCCTCGCCTGGGGCGTCGGCCTCGAACGCGCCGCGCAGGTCGGCTGCATGCTGGCGACTCTGGTCATCGAGACGCTGGGCACGCAGGAGTACGAGTTGCGGCGCACGCACTTCATGGAGCGCTTCACCAAGGCGTACGGCGAGGACGCCGCCGCCGAGGTCCGCCACCACCTGGGCGCCTGACGCGCCGCCGCTCTCCCCGGGCGCGCACCCCGGACCCGGCTGCTGCGTAAGGCGCCGCCTTCCGCGGGGCGCGATGGCTGGGCGGTGCCCCTTCGGCAGGGGTGCCCCCCCAGGGGTGCGGGGAACGGCGCGCAACCCACCACCCACCGTCGTGTGCGGACGGACCGCGACCAGCCCCCACCGGGCGCGCGGGTCGCCACCGGCCCGAAGGGGTTGTTGCCGTCGAAGACGGACCACCGGCCGGTGGGTGGCTGAGCGCGCAGTTCCCCGCGCACCTGTAAGGCGCCGCCTCACGCAGCGGCGCCCGCGCGGCGGCAGCCGCAGATCAGATACAGCCCCGCGCCCCTGAGGGGCGCCGCCCTACGCAGCGGCGCCCGCGCGGCGCCGGCCGCACATCAGGTGCGGTCCCGCGCACCTGTAAGGCGCCGCCAGGCGCAGGGCTCAGGTGCGGCGGCGGACCAGGTAGGCCGTGCCGCGGGGGGCGGGGGTGGCGCCCAGGTAGTCCTGGGCGCGCATGGAGCACCAGGCCGGGATGTCCAACCCGGCCGCCTCATCGTCGGACAGGACAGTCACCGTGCCGCCGACGGGGACATCGCCGATGACCTTGGCCAGTTCGATCACCGGGATCGGGCACAGCTTGCCGAGCGAGTCGACGACCAGGCCCGCGTCGGGGGCCGGGGTGACGGCCGGCGGCGGGGCGAGGTGCGAGCGGACCTCGGCGACCAGCGGGGGCAGCACGTCGAGGAAGCGCGTGACGTCCGCCTCGGAGGTGCCCGGGGGGAGGGAGACCCGGACGTTGCCCTCGGAGAGCACGCCCATCGCCTTGAGCACATGGCTCGGGGTCAGCGTGCTCGACGTGCAGGAGGAGCCGGACGACACCGAGAAGCCGGCGCGGTCCAGCGCGGTCAGCAGCGCCTCGCCGTCCACGTAGAGGCAGGAGAAGGTCACCAGGTGCGGCAGCCGCAGTGTGCCGTGGCCGACCACCTCGACGTCCGGGACCAGTTCGGGCACCCGCGCCCTGATCAGGTCCACCAGCGCCGACAGGCGGGCCGCCTCCTGCTCGGCCTCCTCGCGCACCGCCCGCAGCGACGCGGCCGCCGCGATGATCGCCGGCAGGTTCTCGAAGCCGGGGGAGCGGCCCGACTCCCGTTCGTCCGCGGGGTGCTGGGGCGCGAACCTGGTGCCCTTGCGCACCGCGAGCAGCCCCACCCCGGCCGGGCCGCCCCACTTGTGCGCGCTGCCGGCCAGCAGCGACCAGCCGCCGTCGACCCGGCCCCACGCCAGCGACTGGGCCGCGTCCACCAGCAGCGGCACCCCCGCGGCCCGGCACAGGTCGGCGACCTCGGCGACCGGCTGGACCGTACCCACCTCGTGGTTGGCGGACTGCAGGCACACCAGCGCGGTGTCGGGCCGCAGCGCCGCCGTCACGTCGCCCGGCGCGACACGCCCGGCGCGGTCCACGCCGACCGCCGTGCTGTCGTAAGCGTCCGCCGCGTGCAGCACCGCCGAGTGCTCGACCGCCGAGACCACGATGTGCCGGCCGGTCCTGCGCCGTCCGGCCATCGCCCCCGCGACACCGTCGTGCAGCGCGCGGGTCCCCGAAGGAGTGAAAACCAGTTCGTCGGGGCGGCACCCGACGGCCGCCGCGGCGGTCTCCCGGGCCGCGTCGAGCAGCAGCCTGGCCCGCCGCCCCTCGCGGTAGAGCCGGGCCGGGTCGGCCCACCCCTCGTCGAGGGCGGCCAGCAGCGCCTGGCGGGCCACCGGATGCAGCGGTGCGGCGGAAGCCATATCGAAATAGGACACGTCGGCACGCTACGCCCCGAAGCTTCCGCCAGGGTGTCCCAGGGCCGGTGAGCGGCCGGGCGCTGTGTCAGAACACCTGCCGCGCGCGGGATTCCATCCCTTCGGGGAGAGCCCCGGCGCGTTGGACCCCCTCCCCGCGCGACCCCAAATAGCGTCCAGTAGGGTTTGGTCCGCATAAACATCCACACCTCAATGCCTGCACTCGGGCCGACCGACCAGCACACGGCCGGAACACCCGGACGCGCGGGCGAGACTCTCGGGAAGGCGCTACGTGAGTCCCAACGGCTCCGACCTCCCCCACCGCCCCAAGGGCGTGGGCGGCACCCCCACGTCACGGCGTGGGTTGCGGCGGAAGCTGCCGCAGGCGCTGGCAGCGGGTCTGGTCCTTGCGACGGCCACTGGTTGCTCGTACAAGGATTATCCCCGGCTCGGCATGCCCAGTCCGGCCACCGAACAGGCACCACGGATCCTCGCCCTGTGGCAGGGCTCCTGGGCCGCGGCACTGGCGACCGGTGCGCTGGTCTGGGGCCTGATCCTGTGGAGCGTGATCTTCCACCGCCGCAGCCGGACCAAGGTCGAGGTCCCTGCGCAGACCCGCTACAACCTGCCCATCGAGGCGCTGTACACGATCGTCCCGATCGTGGTGATCGCGGTGCTCTTCTACTTCACCGCCCGCGACGAGAACAAGCTGCTGGAGACGTCGAAGAAGCCGCAGCACATCATCAACGTGGTGGGCTTCCAGTGGAGCTGGGGCTTCAACTACGTCGAGAACGTCGACGGCACGCCGGAGCCCGCGAAGGCGCCCGCCGCGCTGAGCGAGATCCCGGCGAACAAGCTGCTGTTCCCGCCGGGCGCCGAGGGCGTCTACGACGTCGGCACCCCCTCCAGCCGCAACCCGGAGACCGGCAACCCCGGCCCGACCCTGTGGCTGCCCGAGGGCCAGACCGTCCGCTTCGTGCTGACCTCGCGTGACGTCATCCACTCGTTCTGGATCGTGCCGTTCCTGATGAAGCAGGACGTCATCCCGGGCCACACCAACGTCTTCGAGGTGACTCCCAACAAGGAGGGCATCTTCATGGGCAAGTGCGCCGAGCTGTGCGGTGTCGACCACTCCCGGATGCTGTTCAACGTGAAGGTCGTATCGCCCGCGGCGTACCAGCAGCACCTCAAGGACCTCGCCAAGGCGGGGCAGACGGGCTACCTCCCGTCCGGTATCGCCACCACGGGCAACGCGAAGAACTCGGAGCCCAAGACCACATGAGCATTCTCAACGAACCGCAGGGCGCCGCGACGGCCGACGACTCCTACGCGGACGAGATCCCGGCCCGCCGCAAGAAGCCCGGATCCGTGGTGATCACGTGGCTGACCACCACCGACCACAAGACCATCGGCACCCTGTACCTGGTCACGTCGTTCGCGTTCTTCCTCATCGGCGGCGTGATGGCGCTGCTGATGCGGGCCGAGCTGGCGAGGCCCGGCAACCAGTTCCTGTCCAACGAGCAGTTCAACCAGGCCTTCACGATGCACGGCACCGTGATGCTGCTGATGTTCGCGACACCGCTGTTCGCCGGGTTCACCAACTGGATCATGCCGCTGCAGATCGGCGCGCCCGACGTGGCCTTCCCGCGGCTGAACATGTTCGCCTACTGGCTCTACCTGTTCGGCTCGCTCATCGCGGTCGGCGGCTTCGTCACCCCGCAGGGTGCGGCCGACTTCGGCTGGTTCGCGTACTCGCCGCTGTCCAGCGCGGTCAACTCGCCCGGCGTCGGCGCCGACATGTGGATCATGGGTCTGGCGCTCTCCGGCTTCGGCACCATCCTCGGCGCGGTCAACTTCATCACCACGATCATCTGCATGCGCGCACCCGGCATGACGATGTTCCGCATGCCGATCTTCGTGTGGAACGTGCTGCTGACCGCCGTCCTGGTGCTGCTGGCCTTCCCGGTGCTCGCCGCCGCGCTGCTGGCGCTGGAGGCCGACCGAAAATTCGGCGCGCACATCTTCGACTCCGCCAACGGCGGGGCGCTGCTGTGGCAACACCTCTTCTGGTTCTTCGGCCACCCGGAGGTGTACATCATCGCGCTGCCGTTCTTCGGCATCATCTCCGAGGTCATCCCGGTCTTCAGCCGCAAGCCGATGTTCGGCTACATCGGCCTGGTCGCGGCGACCATCTCCATCGCGGGCCTGTCCGTGACGGTGTGGGCGCACCACATGTACGTCACCGGCGGTGTGCTGCTGCCGTTCTTCTCGTTCATGACCTTCCTGATCGCGGTGCCGACAGGTGTGAAGTTCTTCAACTGGATCGGCACCATGTGGAAGGGGTCACTGAGTTTCGAGACCCCGATGCTGTGGTCGGTCGGCTTCCTGATCACCTTCGCCTTCGGCGGTCTGACCGGTGTGATCCTGGCGGCCCCGCCGCTGGACTTCCACGTGTCCGACTCCTACTTCGTGGTGGCGCACTTCCACTACGTGGTCTTCGGCACTGTCGTCTTCGCGATGTTCGCCGGCTTCCACTTCTGGTGGCCGAAGATGACCGGCAAGATGCTCGACGAACGGCTCGGGAAGATCACCTTCTGGACGCTCTTCTTCGGCTTCCACGGCACCTTCCTCGTCCAGCACTGGCTGGGCGCCGAGGGCATGCCGCGCCGGTACGCCGACTACCTGGCCGCCGACGGCTTCACCACGCTGAACACGGTCTCCACGATCAGCTCGTTCCTGCTCGGCCTGTCGATACTGCCTTTCCTCTACAACGTGTGGAAGACCGCGAAGTACGGCAAGAAGGTCGAGGTCGACGACCCGTGGGGCTACGGCCGCTCGCTGGAGTGGGCGACCTCCTGCCCGCCGCCGCGGCACAACTTCACCTCGCTGCCGCGTATCCGTTCCGAATCCCCGGCGTTCGACCTGCACCACCCGGAGATTTCGGCGATCGACGCCCTCGCGGCGCACGGCGCGAGCACGGCCATTACCGGTGCTGAGGGCAAGGGAGCGGGTCAGTGAAGGTCCAAGGTTGGATGTTCGGCGGCTTCGCCCTGTTCATCCTGGCCACCGCCGTCGTGTACGGCCTGTGGTCCAAGGAGCCGACCGGCACGACCGCGCTGTTCCTGGCGTTCGCGCTCTGCACCATGATCGCGTTCTACCTGGGCTTCACCGCGAACCGGGCCGACACCGGGGCGATGGACAACGAGGACGCGGACGTCGCCGACGACGCCGGCGAGGTGGGCTTCTTCAGCCCGCACAGCTGGCAGCCGCTGATGCTGGGCACCGGTGGGGCGCTGGCCTTCCTGGGCGTCATCTTCGGCTGGTGGCTGCTGTTCTTCTCGCTGCCGGTGATCTTCATGGGGATCTTCGGCTGGGTGTTCGAGTACTACCGCGGTGAGAACCGCACCCAGTGACCACCCGCTGAACGGCCCGCCCCTTTTGCACCCCTCCGCCGTGCGGAATCCGCGGCCGGTTCCTAGCGTGATGCCATGAGCCGAAACCCTCGAAGCCGGATAGTGATGCGCTGCGCTCTTCTCGTGGCGCCCCTCGCGGTGGGGCTCACCGCCTGCGGTGGGGACGGCAACCCGCTCGCCGCCCCGCCCTACGAATCCGCGGCCAAGGTCGCCTACTCGGTGGCGGAGGGCGGCAAGGCCGACCCCGGCAAGCCGCTCAAGGTCACCGTCAAGGACGACGGCAGCCGGATCACCGATGTGACCGCCACCGACGCCGCCGGGCGCTTCGTGAGCGGCAAGCTCAGCGAGGACGGCCTCAGCTGGCAGTCCACCGGCCAGCTGGCCGCGGGCGCCCACTACACGGTCCGGGTGAGCACCGAGGACGCCGACGGCCACCCCGGCCGCAAGACGCTGACCTTCGACACGACGCCCGCCGACGCCGGCTTCCACGTCACCTTCGGGCCCGACGCGGGTACCTACGGCGTCGGCCAGCCCCTCACCGCCGCGCTGAGCGCCCCGGTGAAGACCGCGGCCGCGCGCGCGGTCGTGGAGTCCCACCTGCTGGTCTCCAGCGCCCCGCAGGCCGCACACGGCTCCTGGTACTGGGTCGACGACCGCACCCTGCACTACCGGCCGAGCAGCTACTGGCCCGCGCACGCCAAGGTCGACGTCCGCAGCACGCTCAACGGCGTCAAGGTGCAGGACAAGCTCTTCGGCGGCAACGACAAGCCGCTCACCCTGCACACCGGCGACCGGATCGAGGCGATCACCGACGCGGCGACCGACCAGATGACCTTCAAGGACGACGGCAAGGTCGTGAGGACCATCCCGGTCACCACCGGCAAGCCGGGCTTCGACACCCGCAACGGCATCAAGGTCGTGCTGGCGAAGGAGAGCTTCGTCCAGATGAAGAGCACCACCGTCGGAATAGCCGCCGGCAGCTCGGACTCCTACGACCTGCCGGTCTACTGGGCCACCCGGGTGACTTGGAGCGGTGAATATGTGCACGCCGCGCCGTGGTCCGAGGGCTCGCAGGGCTCCGCCAACGTCAGCCACGGCTGCACGGGCATGAGCACCGACAACGCGCACTGGTTCTTCGACCACGTGCGCCAGGGCGACGTCGTCCAGGTCGTCAACAGCCACGGCCCCACGATGACGCCGTTCGACAACGGCTTCGGCGACTGGAACCTGGACGAGGCCAAATGGCAGCAGGGCAGCGCTCTCGGTTCCAAGGCCGCGGGCCTGGCCGAGCAGGGCTCCGCCGCCGTGGCGAGGAACCCGCTGTCCGACCCGGCGCGGCTGCGCCCAGAGACGGCCTGAGCCGCCGCTAGCGGGCCGCGACCGCCGTCGAGGCGGGCTCGATCCTGCGCCGCAGCAGGACGGCCAGGGTGTCGCTGAGCGCCACCGGGTCCACCGGGTGGGTCACCGCGGCGTCCGCGCGGCTCCAGGTGGCCAGCCAGGCGTCCTGCGGGCGGCCGATCAGCACCAGCACCGGCGGGCAGCGGAAGATCTCGTCCTTGACCTGCCGGCACACGCCCATACCGCCCGCCGGGGCCGTCTCGCCGTCCAGCACGCAGAGGTCGATGCCGCCGTTCTCCAGCTCGGTCAGCACCGCGGGCAGCGTCGCGCACTCCACGAACTCCACCGGCGGCAGGTCGGCGGCGGGCCTGCGGCCGACCGCGAGCCGGACCTGCTCCCGGGTGTTCGCGTCGTCGCTGTAGACCAGCACCGTGGCAGTCGCCTGCATCCTGGATCCTCCGGCTCGTGAACGGTTTCTCAAGTGAGTCGGATGCTACTCCCGCGGGCGCCTTCCGTGGAGGGGCCGCGGCCGCCCAAGATCCCGCGGACGGATCGTCATCCCTCGTTCGAGGGACGTCAGCGGGGGGCGACACGGCCCGGCGCAGGACCTTGACACACCGAAGGGGACCCCCGGAGTGAGCGCCGGATAAGCGACCGACATAATGTCGGACGTGGCGACAGCAACAGCAGTAGAAACCGGGCACGCGCACCCGTCGGTCAACCGGCCGAACCTCACCAGCGTCGGAACCATCATCTGGCTGAGTTCCGAGCTGATGTTCTTCGCGGCCCTCTTCGCGATGTACTTCACCATTCGGTCGGTCACGGGTGCCGATTTCTGGAAGGAACACGCCCATGCGCTGAACGTGCCGTTCTCCGCGACGAACACCACGATCCTGGTGCTCTCCTCCTTCACGTGCCAGATGGGCGTCTTCGCCGCTGAGCGCGGCGACGTGAAGAAGCTGCGCTCGTGGTTCATCGTGACGTTCGTGATGGGCGCGATCTTCATCGGCGGGCAGATCTTCGAGTACACGAGCCTGGTCAAGAAGGACGGGATCTCACTCAGCTCCGACCCGTACGGTTCGGTGTTCTACCTGACGACCGGCTTCCACGGACTGCATGTGACGGGTGGTCTGATCGCGTTCCTGCTGGTGCTCGGCCGTACGTACGCGGCCAAGCGGTTCACCCACCAGCAGGCCACCGCTGCCATCGTCGTGTCCTACTACTGGCACTTCGTCGATGTCGTCTGGATCGGCCTCTTCGCCACGATCTACCTGATCAAGTAGTCGGTCGCGTACCGCAGCACGGTGCCGGACAGGCACAACCCGAAGCATCGACACAAGAGATCCTGACACCGGGGTAATCCGTGAAAAAGCTCTCCGCACGACGGCGCCACCCGCTGGCGGCGCTTGTCGTCCTACTCTTCGCGCTAGCGGCCATCGGGGGGCTCTACGCCGCACTCGCGCCGGCACCCAAGGCGCAGGCCGACGACTCCTCCCAGTCCCTTGAGATCACCGAGGGCAAGAAGCTGTTCTCCGTGGGCTGTGCCAGCTGCCACGGCGCGCACGGCCAGGGGAGTTCGGACGGCCCCAGCCTGACCGGCGTCGGCTCGGCCGCGGTGGACTTCCAGGTCGGCACCGGCCGGATGCCCGCGCAGCAGCCCGGCCCGCAGATCCAGAAGAAGAAGACGCAGTACAGCCAGAAGGAGATCGACCAGCTGGCTGCGTTCATCGCCTCGCTCGGCCCCGGTCCCGTCACTCCGACGCAAGACCAGTACGACCCGGCCGGCGGCGACGTGGCGAAGGGCGGTGAGCTCTTCCGCACCAACTGCTCGCAGTGCCACAACTTCGTCGGCAAGGGCGGCGCGCTGACCGACGGGAAGTACGCGCCCACCCTCAAGGGCGTCGACCCCAAGCACCTCTACGAGGCCATGCAGACCGGCCCGCAGAACATGCCGTCGTTCCCCGACACCACGATGCCGTCGAAGAACAAGGCCGACATCATCGCGTACCTGCAGGCCGTCGACAGCGCCGACAGCAAGAACCCGGGCGGCTTCACGCTCGGCACCCTCGGCCCGGTGCCTGAGGGGCTGTTCGCCTACATCTTCGGCCTCGGCGCGCTGATCGCCGTCGCCGCCTGGATCGCGGCCCGCACGACCAAGGCCAAGAAGTCATGAGCGAAACCGGATCCCACAACGACATGGCAGAGCCAGAGGAAAACCTCCCGGCCACCCGCGGCGCGCACGGCGCCGAAGCGGCGGTCCCCGGCGACCCGTTCGCCAACCCCGGCCACCCGGAGCACGAATTCCGGCGTCAGGACATCGACGAGAAGGCCGCCAAGCACTCCGAGCGGGTCGTCGCGGGGCTGTTCACGCTGTCGATGCTGGGCACTCTCGCCTTCATCACCAGCTTCGTGATCTTCCCGGTCGACAAGTACATCTTCGTCTTCCCGATCGGCCACGTCAGCGCGCTGAACTTCTCGCTCGGCCTCTCGCTGGCCGTCGCGCTGATCGGCATCGGCGCCGGTGCCGTGCACTGGGCCCGCACGCTGATGTCCGACGAGGAGATGCCGGACGAGCGGCACTCGGCGAGCGCCGACGACGAACTGCGCGCCAACATCGAGGCGCAGTGGAAGCAGGGCACCAAGGAGAGCGGGTTCGGCCGGCGCAAGCTGGTCCGCACCACGATGCTGGGCGCGCTCACCCTGGTCCCGCTGTCCGCGGTCGTGATCCTGCGCGACCTCGGCCCGCTGCCGGAGGACAAGCTCAGGCACACCGCCTGGGCCAAGGGCAAGGCGCTGATCAACCCGAACACCAACAAGCCGCTGCGCCCCGAGGACATCCCCGTCGGTTCGCTCACCTTCGCCCAGCCCGAGGGGCTGAACGAGGCGGACGAGGACTTCCAGAACCAGATCGCGAAGGCGGCCCTGATGGTCGTCCGGCTCAAGCCGGAGGACATCAAGGACAAGAAGGAACTCGACTGGTCCCACCAGGGAATTGTCGCCTTCTCCAAGATCTGCACCCACGTGGGCTGCCCGGTCAGCCTGTACGAGCAGCAGACGCACCACGTACTCTGCCCTTGCCACCAGTCGACGTTCGACCTGTCGGACGGCGCCAGGGTGATCTTCGGTCCCGCGGGTCACCGGCTGCCGCAGCTTCGGATCAGCGTCAATGGTGAGGGCAACCTCGTTGCGATGAGCGACTTCGAGGTTCCCGTCGGTCCGGCCTTCTGGGAGCGCGGATGACTACATCGACAGAGACCTCGACGAGCACTCGGCGAGGCCCCAAACACCCCGGACAGCGCGTCGCGGAGTGGACTGACGCCCGAGTCGGTCTGTACAAGCTCGGCAAGTCCAACCTGCGGAAGATCTTCCCCGACCACTGGTCGTTCATGCTGGGTGAGATCTGCCTCTACAGCTTCACGATCCTCATCCTCACGGGTGTGTATCTGACGCTGTTCTTCCACCCCAGCATGAGCGAGACGGTCTACAACGGCCCCTACGCGCCACTGCAGGGCGTGCGGATGTCGGAGGCGTACGCCTCCACCATGCACATCAGCTTCGAGGTGCGCGGCGGTCTGCTGATCCGGCAGATCCACCACTGGTCCGCGCTGATCTTCATCGCCGGCATGATCGTGCACATGATGCGGGTGTTCTTCACCGGAGCCTTCCGCAAGCCGCGCGAGCTGAACTGGCTGTTCGGCTGGACGCTGCTCTTCATCGGCATGTTCGAGGGCTTCACCGGCTACTCGCTGCCCGACGACCTGCTGTCCGGCACCGGTGTCCGCTTCACCGAGGGCGCGGTGCTGTCCACGCCGATCGTCGGCACGTATCTGTCGATGTTCCTCTTCGGCGGCGAATTCCCGGGCCACAACTTCGTGCCGATCTTCTACTCGGCGCACATCCTGCTGCTGCCGGGCATCATGGCGGCGCTGCTGGTGGCCCACCTGATCCTGGTCTTCTACCACAAGCACACCCAGTTCGCGGGTGCGGGCAAGACCGAGAAGAACGTCGTCGGCATGCCGTTCTTCCCGATCTACACCGCGAAGGCCGGCGGTTTCTTCTTCCTGGTCTTCGGTGTCATCGCGGCCATCGCGGCGATCGCCACCATCAACCCGATCTGGACCATGGGCCCCTACCGGCCGGACCAGGTGTCCACCGGCGCGCAGCCCGACTGGTACATGGGCTTCTCGGAAGGCCTGATCCGGGTGATGCCGGGCTGGGAGATCAGCGCCTGGGGCCACACGCTCGTACTCGGCGTGTTCGTCCCGTTGATAGTGTTCCCGACCGTCCTCGTCGCCATCGCGGTCTGGCCGTTCATCGAGTCGTGGGTGACCGGTGACACGGGCGAGCACCACCTGCTCGACCGGCCGCGCAACCGCCCGGTGCGCACCGGCTTCGGTGTCGCCTGGCTGACGCTGTACTTCACGCTGCTGATCGGTGGCGGCAACGACCTGTGGGCCACGCACTTCCACCTGTCGATCGAGACGATCACCTGGTCGGTGCGCATCGGCTTCTTCGTGCTGCCGGCGCTGGCCTTCTTCGCCACCAAGCGCATCTGCCTCGGTCTGCAGCGCAGGGACCGCGACAAGGTGCTGCACGGCCGCGAGTCCGGCATCATCAAGCGGCTCCCGCACGGCGAGTTCATCGAGGTGCACGAGCCGCTGGGCCAGGAGGAGCTGCACGTCCTCACGGCCCACCCGCAGCCCCAGCCGCTCGACATCGGCCCCGAGGTCGACGAGAACGGCGTGGAGCGCAAGGTGAACGCGGTCACGAAGGTGCGGGCGAGGCTGTCCCGCAACTTCTACGGCGAGCACAGCCAGATCCCGAAGCCGACCGTCGAGGAGTACGACGAGATCACGAGCGGCCACGGTCACCACTGACCCGCTGCTCCGGCTACGACGATCCGCCCCCCGGGCCGGTCGGACATCCTGCGAAGGGTGACCGACCGGCCCGGGGGTTTTCCGCCGCCCCGCGCCGCTAGGCTGAGCGGCAGGGACCCTTACACCACCAGGAGCGTGGACCATGAGCGTTGTGAACCCGGCAGGTGACGAGACCGGGGCGCTGCGTACGTGGCCCGACGTCCTGTCGATGCTGATCGCGGGGCGGGACCTGGGGGTCGACGACACCGCGTGGGCGATGGACGCCATCATGCGGGGCTCCGCCACCGACGTGCAGATCGCCGGGTTCGCGGTGGCCCTGCGGGCCAAGGGCGAGACGGTGGAGGAAGTCACCGGCATGGTGCGGTCGATGTACGCGCACGCCAACACCATCGACGTGCCCGGCGCGACCGTGGACATCGTCGGCACCGGCGGCGACCGGGCCAGGACCGTCAACATCTCCACCATGTCCGCGATAGTGGTCGCCGGCACCGGTGCGAAGGTCGTCAAGCACGGCAACCGGGCCGCGTCGTCCGCCAGCGGTGCCAGCGACGTGCTCGGACACCTCGGGGTGAACCTGGACCTGACCCCCCAGCGGGTCGTGGAGGTCGCGGAAGAGGCCGGCATCACCTTCTGCTTCGCCGTCAGATTCCATCCGGCGCTGCGTCATGTGGCCACCGCTCGCGGTGAGTTGGGGGTGGCCACCACCTTCAACTTCCTCGGCCCGCTGACCAACCCGGCCCGGGTGCGCGCCCAGGCGACCGGGGTCGCGGACCTGCGGATGGCCCCGATCATGGCCGGCGTGCTGGCCGAACGCGGGTCGTCCGCACTGGTCTTCCGCGGCGACGACGGTCTGGACGAGCTGACCACGACCGCCACCTCGCAGGTGTGGGTGGTCGGCGACGGCAAGGTCGCCCAGCACTCCTTCGACCCGCGGGACATCGGCATCGACCTGGTGCCGGTCGAGGCGCTGCGGGGTGGCGACCCCGCCTACAACGCGGACGTGGCCCGCCGGCTGCTGGCCGGCGAGACCGGTCCGGTCAGGGACGCGGTGCTGCTCAACTCCGCCGCCGCGCTGGTGGCGCTGAACCCCGGCGACGGCACCCTGGAGGACCAGCTGGCCGCCGGCACGGCCAGGGCCGCGGAATCCCTCGACTCCGGCGCCGCCGCGGCCGTGCTGGAGCGCTGGGCGGCCGCCACCAACGCCTGACCGTCGCCTGACCTCTTCCACCGCGGGACCAGGGCGCCGTCCGTACCTCGGACGGCGCCTTGCGCATACGGCGACCTGTGGCAGAATCCGTTGCAGGTCACGAGTGACAGCGCAAAGGCCCCGGCTCGCTGTCCGGCAACCCTCCGTCCGAGGCGGGGTGCCCCGGGTGATGACCGGGCTGTGAGCAAGCAAGGCTCGCAGCAAGCCGGACTCGGGAGTTCTTTCATGCGCAAGCGAATGCGATAGGGCCTCACGGCCCCGGTTCCGCCGTACCGCGGTGCCGCTGTGCACCGGTCCTCATTCCTCACTCCGCCGTTCGACCGCCCCGTCGCGCCCCCTGCCGGCGCACGGAGCTGTCGCCTGCCGTCGCGCCAGGAGCCCGCCATGACCGTTTCCACCGCCACCATCCCTGTGACCTGCGACCTCTCCCCGCTGCCGGTGCTCGGCCGGGACGTGACCGTACCGCTGGTGACCGGTGGTGAAGTGACCTACGCCGCCCTCGACTACGCCGCCAGCGCGCCCGCGCTCCAGCGGGTGTGGGACGACGTGGCCGCGTACGCCCCCTACTACGGCAGCGTGCACCGCGGCGCCGGGTACCTGTCCCAGCTGTCCACCGACCTCTTCGAGCAGAGCCGGGCCACCGTCGCCGACTTCCTCGGCTGCCGCCCCGCCGACCAGGTGATCTTCACCCGCTCCACCACCGACTCGCTCAACCTGCTGGCCGCGGTCCTGCCGGCGGGGACGCAGGTCTTCGTCTTCGAGACCGAGCACCACGCGGCGCTGCTGCCGTGGCAGCGGGCGAAGGGCGCGCGGGTCACCTGTCTGGCCGCGCCGCACACCCCGGAACAGGCCGTCGCCGCGCTCGACGTGGCGCTGCACGCGGCGCCCAAGGGCCCCAAGCTGGTGTGCGTCACCGGCGCCTCCAACGTGACCGGCGAGCTGTGGCCGGTACGCGAACTCGCCGCCGCCGCGCACCGGCACGGCGCCCGTATCGTGCTGGACGCCGCACAGCTCGTGCCGCACCGGAAGGTGGACGTCGCCGAACTCGACGTCGACTGGGTCGCCTTCTCCGGCCACAAGCTCTACGCGCCCTTCGGCGCCGGGGTGCTCGCCGGCCGCCCGGACTGGCTGCGCGAGGCCGAGCCCTACCTCGCGGGCGGCGGCGCCACCCGGACGGTGGTCCGGCGGGCCGACGGCCAGGTCGAGGCCGAGTGGCAGGAGTCGGCCGCCGCCAGGCACGAGGCCGGGTCGCCCAACGTCATCGGGGCCTACGCCGTCGCGTCGGCCTGCAAGGCGCTCACCGAGGCCGGTTTCGACCGGCTGGGCGAGCACGAGCGGCAGCTGCTCGGCCTGCTGCGGGACGGGCTCGCCGAGATCCCCGAGGTGCGGGTGCTCTCGCTCTTCGGCGACGACGCCGACCGGGTCGGGGTGCTGAGCTTCGTCGTGCAGGGCTGGAACAGCTCGCACCTGGCCGCGGCGCTGTCCGCGGAGCACGGCATCGGCGTACGCGACGGCCTGTTCTGCGCGCACCCGCTCGTCCGGCACCTGCTCGGCGGTGAGCCGGAGGACCCGGGAGCCTGCGGCTCCCCGGAGAACCTGTCCTTCAACGCGGTCCGCGTCAGCTTCGGCGTCGGCACCCCGCCCGAGCACGTGCTGCGCTTCACCGGCGCCCTGGCCAAGCTCGTCCGCGAGGGCGCCGCGTGGACCTACCGCACCGAGTCGGGCCGCTGCGTCCCCGCGCCCACCGCGTAGGCCCGGGGCCCTCAGGGTCTGGCGCCTCGGCGCCTCAGGAGTCGAGGCCGATCGCGAAGGCCGCCTCCAGGTCGTGCTGGGAGTACGTGCGGAAGGCCACGTGGGTGTCGGTCACCTCGACGCCGGGGATCTTGCTGATCCGGCCCGGAATGATGTCCGCCAGGTCGTCGTGCCGGGCCACCCGCACCACGGCGATCAGGTCGTACGTACCGGTCACCGAGTAGACCTCGCTGACGTTCTCGAGCGCGGCGATCTCCTCGGCGATCTCGGGAATCCGATCCACAGTGGTCTTGATGAGCACGATCGCGGTGATCACGACTGAACGTCTCCTTGGGTCGTCCCGGCAACGACGCCCAGCTTAGACCTGGGGCGATAGCAGGCCCACGCCCAGCAGAAGCCGAAGGCGAAGCCGACCACGTGGGCCAGGTAGGCCACCCCGGGGCCGCCCGCCGCGGTCTGGGCGGCGAGCCACTGGAGCACGAACCAGAAGCCGAGCACCATCCAGGCGGGGAAGCGCAGCGGGACGAAGAACAGGAAGGGGAACAGGCTGGTCACCCGGGCCTTGGGGAAGAGGTAGAGATAGGCCCCCAGCGCCCCGGAGATCGCCCCCGACGCCCCGACCAGGCTCTGCGTGTCGTCGGCGTGCGCGAAGGCGAAGCCGTACGTGGCCAGGAAGCCCGCCGCCAGGTAGAAGAGCGCGAAGCGCACCCGGCCCATGCGGTTCTCGACGTTGTCGCCGAAGACGTAGAGGAAGAGCATGTTGCCGATCAGGTGCAGCCAGCTGCCGTGCAGGAACATCGACGTGAAGACGGACAGGAACGGCACCTTGCCGTAGGAGGCGGGCGCGGCGCATCCGGCGGGCAGGCCCAGGCCCGCGGGCGGCAGCCGGCCGTGGACCAGCTCGGCGGGGATCACCCCCCAGCGGTCGAAGTACATCGCCTGCTCGCAGGCCAGCCGCTGCCCGCCGCCGTAGACCGGGGTGAAGCCGGACAGCGGGCCGAGCAGGAAGACCGCGGTGCACACGGCGATCAGCCCGTAAGTGACGACCGGCGTACGGCGGACCGGGTTCTTGTCGTACACCGGGATGACCATGGACCGATCATGACGCAGCGGTCGTAACGGACATAGGCCGCCTCGCCGCAGCGCGGCGCACCTCCGAGGCCTTAGGGTGACCGGGACGCACGCTCCCACGGAGGATCCAGAGGAAGAGGTACCCGCGATGCCGGTTCCGCTGCCGACCGCGACGACGCGCTGGCGCTGCACTCTGTGCGGGAATCTGACCCGTTTCGACGTGACCCGCTCGTCGCGGGTCGTCGAGTACGTGCACCTGGACCTGGGCGGTGAGCCGTCGGTCGAGGAGACCGAGGTGCTGGCCGAGACCGTGGAGTCGGTGCGCTGCCGCTGGTGCAACGCGGTGGACCGGATCGAGCTGGTGGACCGCCCCGGGGCGGGCGCCGGCGGTGACGGTTCCGGCGGCGGTTCCGGCGGCGGTTCCGGCGGCGGGAACAGCAGTGCGGAAAGCGCCGCCGGGAGCGGTTCCGCGTCGGGCTGAGCGCCGGGCGGGGACAATGGAAGCAGCAGGGCGGCGGGCCGGAGGGATCGAAGGGGGCCGGGAGGACGCCGAGGAACCGGACGGGAGTGACTGGTGGACGGTATCGGCGGTTTTCCGCATGCCGGGGCGAGTGGTGCCGCGGCGGAGCCCGCCGTGCCCCCCGCGCCGGACGGGCCCGCCGACCCCGGTGACCCGGGCGATCGCGGCGACTCCGACTCCCACGGCGGCGGCGGTACCGGTGACCGCGCTTCCGGCGACGGTGTCTCCGGCGACGGTGAGGCGGAAGCGGAAGCCGCGGCGGAGGCCGAGCCCGCGCTCGACCGGCCGCTGCCCGAGGGCGTACGCCACCGGGTCGTCGCCATCGCCGCCGAGGCCTTCGGCGGCTTCACCTACCAGGAGCTGCCGGTCTCGCTGCGGCCCTACGCCCGCTTCACGCCCACCCGGCGGGTGAAGTACGCCGGGACGGCGCTGGCCGCCGCCCTGGAGCACGACCCCGCCTTCCGGCAGAAGGTCGCAGGACGGCTGCGGGAGATGCAGGCGGAGCTGGCCGGGGCGCTGGAGGGCGGCACCCCGCCGCCCGCCGCCGATCCGCTGGACGTGGCGGCCGCCGCGTATCTGCTGCGCCCCCCGGGCTGGGCCAAGTTGGTCGCGACCGCGGGCGAGGAGGCCCAACGGGCCGGCGCCGAGCGGGCCGACGAGGAGGCGCTGCGCGAACTGGCCGCGCTGCGCGGCGAGGTCGAGGCGCTGCACGAGCACGGCAGGGCGGACGCGGCCAGGGCCAGGGCCGAGCTCGAAGCGGTGCGCAAGGAGGGCGACGCGCTGCACCGCAAGCTGCGCAGCGCGCTCAGCGACGTCAAGCGGGCCGAGGCCGCGCAGCGCAGACTCCAGGCGGAGGTGGACGAGTTGCGGTCCGCCGCCGCCCACGACAAGGCCGCGTCCGACAGCGAGGCGCGGCGGCTGCGGACCCGGCTCGCCGAGGCCGAGGCCGTCATCGAGACCGGGCGCAAGGCGGCCCGCGAAGGCCGCAGCATCGAGGACGTACGGCTGCGGCTGCTGCTCGACACGGTCCTGGACGCCGCCTCCGGGCTGCGCCGCGAACTCGCCCTGCCGCCACGGGACACCATGGCGGTGCGTCCCGCGGACACCGTGGACGCGGTGGCGCCGGGCGCCTTCAGCGCCCGCGACATCGCCACCCGGGCGCTGTCCGAGACCGACCCCGCGCTGCTCGACCAGTTGCTCGCGCTGCCGCAGGCGCATCTGGTGGTCGACGGCTACAACGTCACCAAGACCGGTTATCCGGCGATGCCGTTGGAGAAGCAGCGGCTGCGGTTGCTCGGCGGTCTCGCGGCGCTCGCCGCGCAGAGCGGCGCCGAGGTGACCTGCGTCTTCGACGGCGCCGACCTGGACATGCCGGTGCTGCTCGCGCCGCCGCGCGGGGTGCGGGTGCTCTTCAGCAAGGCCGGTGAGACCGCTGACGAGTTGATCAGGCGGCTGGTGCGGGCCGAACCGCCGGGACGGCAGATCGTGGTGGTCTCCGCCGACCGCGAGGTGGCAGACGGGGTCGCCAAGGCCGGTGCTCGCCCGGTCGCCTCGACGCTGCTGCTGCGCCGCCTCGCGCGCGTCTGACCGCCCGCCGCCGCAAGCCGGTTCGTGACGGCCGTCACCCTGTGGAGTGTTCACTAGCGCACCAGTGTGCACTCTGCGTCGAACGGTCATCACTGCGTGTGTGAAGCGCGTAAAGAAAACGCGAACCGGTCGAGATTTTGCCTTCAAGGATTTGAACCGATCACGGAAAGGTCACTAAGGTCAGGCCTCGTACCTCCGCGCAGTCGATCATCCAATCCGGATGGCGCGTCGGGGGCCGCCCGCCAGTGGTCAACCGGTAGGCGGCTGAAGGAAGAAGGAGCTCGCCTTCGTGGCGTCCCACCGTCGTCCCAAGCCCGCAAGCCGCGCGCGTGTGTCCGTACTCACCGCCGCCGCTGCAGCCGCCGTCGCGCTCTCCGCCCAGGCGGCCAACGCCGCTCCCGCGAAGCCCAGCAAGCCCACTTCGGTCAAGGACGCCAAGGCCCAGGTGGACGCGCTCTACACGCAGGCGGAGCAGGCCACGGAGAAGTACGACGCGGCCAACGAGAAGCTTGCGACCCTGCAGACGGAGGCCGGCAGTCTCCAGGACCAGGTGGCGCGGCAGCAGCAGCACCTCAACACGCTGCGCGACAGCCTCGGCACGATCGCGGCCTCGCAGTACCGCACCGGCGGAATCGACCCGTCGCTCCAGCTCTTCCTGTCCTCCAACCCGGACAGCTACCTGGACCAGGCCACCGCGCTCGACCAGATCAGCTCCCTGCAGGCCACCGCGCTGCAGCAACTCCAGGACGCCAAGCGGACCCTGGACCAGGAGCGGGCGGAGGCGACCTCCAAGCTCACCGAGCTTGAGGCCACCAGGAACGAGCTGAAAACGCGCAAGACCGAGGCCAAGAACAAGCTGGCCCAAGCGCAGAACATCCTCAACTCGCTGACCGCCGCGCAGCGCCAGCAGATATCCGACGACGCCGCCCGCGCGAACCGCGACACCGGGCGTGCACCCATGGGCGGCAAGCCCGCCTCGGGACTCGCTGCCGCCGCCTATGCCGCCGCCCAGAGCCGGAAGGGCGACTCGTACGTCTACGGCGCCTCGGGGCCCAGCACCTTCGACTGCTCCGGGCTCACCTCCTGGGCCTACCGGCAGGCCGGGATCACCATCCCCAGGACCGCGGCCGGGCAGGCCAACGCGGGCACCCACCTGAGCAAGTCGGAACTCCAGGTCGGCGACCTGGTCATCTTCTACAGCGACCACCACCACGTCGGCTTCTACGCCGGCGACGGCATGGTGCTGCACGCCCCCAAGCCCGGCACGGTCGTGCGCTACGAGGCAATGAGCGACATGCCCTTCCAGTTCGGCGTCCGCATCTGACCTGCCGCGGCAGGACCCACCGCGACAGGGCCTGTCGCGGCACGCGTGAATACGGCGTTCGGGTGGTGCCGGACGCCGTCCGGTGACCCTACCGAGGCCTGTGACCAGCGACTTGGCCCCGACCGTTCAAGCGTACGGGTCATGACGTCTTTGTCCTGAGGGTGTCCGGCTGGCTACTGTCCGTTGCTGTGGCATCCCATCGACGTGCACCGCAGCCGGGCCTGGCCGTCCGCACCACCCGGGTCACCGTGCTGTCCGCGGCGGCCGCGGCCACCGCGGCACTGTCCGGCGGCACCGCCCAGATCGCGGCGGCCGCCCCCTCGCCCGCAGCGGGCCAGGACACCGCGACCCGGCTCGACCGGCTCTACCAGCAGGCCGAGCAGGCCACCGAGACCTACGACGCCGCCCAGGAACGCGCCGAGCAGCTGCGCGCCGACCTCGCCACGCTCCAGGACCGCGCCGCCCAGGGCCAGCAGCGGGTCAACGAACTGCGCGACGAACTCGGCACGTTGGCCGCCGAGCAATACCGCGGCGGCGCCCTCGACCCGTCACTCGCGCTGCTGCTGTCCGACGACCCCGGGGCCTCCCTCGACCGCGCCGCGACCCTGGACCGGCTCGGCGCCCGGCAGACCGGCCGGCTGCGCCAACTCCAGGACGCGGAAAGGGCGCTGCGCAGCCAGCGCAGTCAAGCGGCGGGCAAGCTGGCCGAGTTGAACCAGACCACCGCGGACCTGGGTCGCCGCAAGGCCGCGGTGCAGCAGGCGCTGGCCGCCGCCCAGCAGGTGCTGCACACCCTGCCCCCGGCCCAGCAGGCCGGCTACGCCCCCGGCGCGGCCGACCGCGCCACCCACGACCGCGCCCCCCTCCCCGGCCTTCCCGACCTGCCCGCCGCCTCCGGCCGCGCCGCCCTCGCGGTCGCCGCCGCGCGCCAGGTCCTCGGCGCCCCCTACGTGTGGGGCGCCACCGGCCCGCACGCCTTCGACTGCTCGGGCCTGATGCAGTACGCCTACGGCCGCGCGGGAGTGTCCCTGCCCCGCACCTCCCAGGAGCAGATGAACTCCGGCCACCGCGTCCCCCTCGACCAGGCCCGCCCCGGCGACCTGGTCGTCTACCGCGGCGACGCCAGCCACGTCGCCATGTACGTCGGCGGCGGCCGCGTCATCCACGCCCCCTACCCGGGCGCCCGGGTCCGCTACGACCCGGTGGGCATGATGCCGATCACGGCGGTGACCCGCCCGTAGGGCCTGTCTGACCGATCCCTGCCGGCCTGCCCCAGGGACGCCCCGGGCGGCCGCCAGGGGCGGGTCGTACGATCGGGCGCATGACCGCGGTGCACCCACGACGCCAGACGGCCGGCGCCGTGACCGCCGTCCTCGCCCTGATCGGGCTGCTCGCCGCGCTCACCGGCTGCGGGGGAGCGCCCGCCAAGGCCGCGCCGCCCACCGCCGACCCCGCGGTGCAGCGGCTGCTCGACCAGCGGGCGGCAGCGGTGCGGCAGCACGACCAGCCGGCCTTCCTCGCCGGGGTCGACCCGCGCGCCACCCGCTTCCTGGCCGCCCAGCGGCAGATGTTCGGCAACCTCGCGCAGGTGCCGCTCGCCGACTGGTCCTACCGCGTGGTCCGCACCGACGCCTTCCCGCTGCCGCCCGAGGCCGGCTCCGACGGCACCCGCAGGACCGCCGCGGAGGTCGAGCTGCGCTACCGGCTGCGCGGCTACGACGCGCAGCCGGTGGTCTCCACGTCCTACCTGACCCTCACCGAGCGCGCCGGGCGCTGGTATGTCGCCGCCGACGACCAGGGGGCCTCCGCCGGGCGGCGCAGCGCCGTACAGCTGTGGGACCAGGGCAAGGTGACGGTGGTGCGCGGGGCGCACAGCCTGGTGCTCGGCCTCGGCGACGCCAGGACGCTGCGCGGCTACGCGGCCGACGCCGACCTGGCGGTGCCGCAGGTGCAGCACGCCTGGGGCCGGGCCGGCTGGCCGGGCAGCGTCGTGATCGAGGCGCCGAGCACCCTCGACCAGCTCGGCGCGCTGCTCGCGGCCGACCCCGCCGACTACAAGGGCATCGCCGCGGTCACCACCGGCGAACTCGGCGGCAGCGCCCAGGCCCCCGCCGACCGCGTCATCGTCAACCCCGCCGCCTTCGGGGAGCTCTCCGCCTTCGGCCGCCAGGTCGTCCTCACCCACGAGACCACCCACGTCGCCACCCGCCTGGCCACCACCGCCCGCACCCCCCTGTGGCTGTCGGAGGGCTTCGCCGACTGGGTCGCCTACCGCGAGTCCGGCCGCACGGCCCCCGAGATCGCCCCGGAACTTGCCCAGGACGTCACCGCGGGCCACATCCCCGCGGCCCTCCCCACCGCCGCGGACTTCCGCCCCACCTCCACGGACCTGGCCCAGGCCTACGAGGGCGGCTGGCTCGCCTGCCGCATGATCGCCGACCAGTGGTCCCCCGAGACCCTGACGACCCTCTACCGCGCCGCGGGCACGACCCCGAACCTCGACCCGGTGCTGCGGTCCGGCCTGCACCTGTCCCTCGCCGACTTCACCGCACGGTGGCGCGGGTATGTGAAGCAGGAACTGGGATGAGGCGCGCCGGCACACTGCGGTACGAGGCGGGTCGGGGCGGGCGTCGGCGCCGGTACATACGAGGGGGGCCGCGGTGAGCGGGGTCGAGGACATGGCGGACTTCTCTGACGAGCACATCGCCCGGGGCAGGGCCCTGCGGCGCGGGGTCTGGCCGGTCGCTCTCGCCGGCCGCGCGGCCGGCCTCGCACTGGTCCTCGCGCTCGGGCTGACCCCGGCGGGCGCCGGGCTCGTCGCCGCCTTCGGCGGTACGTGGGCCGGCCGGGTCGCGGGCGCAGCCCTCACCCTCGTCCTGCTCCCGCAACTGCTCTCGCTGCCCTTCGGGGCCCGTACCCGGGTCGTACGGGTCCGCTTCGGCCTGGTGACCCAGGGCTGGGGCGGCTGGGCGCTGGACGTGCTGCGCGGCCTGCTCATCTCGCTGCCGCTCGTCGGCGGCGCCCTCTTCGCCGTCTACGCGCTCGCCGGCGCCACCCGCTGGTGGTGGGCCTGGGCCGCGCTCGGCGCTGCGGCCGTGACCGTCGCCCTGTCCTGGGCCGCGCCGGTGGTCTTCGAACCGCTCTTCAACCGCTTCACCCCGATGTCCCCCGGCCCGTTGCGCGAGGCCCTGCTCGCCCTCGCCGCGCGCGACGGTGTCACCGTGCGGGACGTCCTGGTCGCCGACGCGTCACGGCGCACCACGGCGCTCAACGCGTACGTCTCCGGCTTCGGCAGGACCCGCCGGATCGTCGTCTACGACACGCTCCTGACCACGGCGGAGCCGCGCGAGGTCGAGCTGGTCGTCGCCCACGAACTCGGGCACGTCGTGCACCGCGACGTCGCCCGCGGCACGGCACTGGGCGCGGTGGGCTCCGCCCTCGGGGTGTGCGTGCTGGCCGCCGTCGTCAGCCGCCCGGCGCTGCTCGACCTCGCCGGCGCGGACCGCTTCGCCGACCCGCGGTCGGCGTGGCTCCTCGCGGCCGTCGCCTCCGTCGGCGGGGCGCTCGCCGGGCCCCTCGGGTGCGCCGTCAGCCGGCGCGTGGAGGTACGCGCCGACCGCCACGCCTTGCGCCTCACGGCGGACCCGGGGCAATTCATCGCCATGCAGCGGCGGCTCACCGTCGCGAACGTGGCCGAGCCCAGCCCGCCCCCCGCCCTACACCTGCTCTTCGGCACCCACCCGACTCCTGCGGAGCGCATAGCCCTGGCCCGAGCCTTCCGCACCCCCGGCTGACCGCGCCCCTCGCGGTGCGTTGCCTGCCTGACGGCGCCGCCGTGGTGGTGCGCGCAGTTCTCCCCCAGAGCTTCGCGTGAGGGTACCCCCACGCGCCCCTGGGTGGGTGCCTCTTGCAGTGCGGTGCTTGCCTGCGGCCCGGCGGGGGCTGGGCGCGCAGTTCCCCGCGCCCCTATTGGCCTGCGTCCTCCTGCGCCAGGCATTGGCCCGTGGGGGGGGGGTGAGCGTTTTTCAGGGGCGCGTGGGGTACCCCCACGCGAAGCTCTGGGGGAGAACGGCGCGACAAGCCCCCGCGCAGCGGCACCGTGGAGTCCGTACAGCCCCCCGCAGGGCGACCTCAGGGGCGCGGGGAACTGCGCGACCAGGTGAGGCGGCGCGGGGCCCGGGAAGGCGCGGGGGAGGCGGCGGCACGCCAGACGCGGCGGCAGGCGACAAGGCCGGCCCCGCAGAGCAGCGCGTTGCGGGAGAGGATGAGGGCGACGCCCAGGAAGTCGCCGGCGACGACGTGGGCGAAATACACGGGGAATTCCAGGGTCGTCAGCAGCGCCGCAGGCAGCAGCAGGAACACGGGCAGACGCACCGCGCTCTCCCGCAGGGAGACGCAGACCGCCCCGATGCCGACCAGCCACACAAGATACTGCGGGCTGATCACCCGGCTCGTGGCGGTGAAGAGGAGGACGGCTGTGAAGCCGGCGTCGTAGGGGGTCGCGGCCGTGAAGACGCGGGCCCGCATGCGCCACAGGAGCAGCCAGCAGAGGCCCAGGACGCTCAGCGCCAGCGAAAGCGTGCTGACCAGGTCCACGTAGGGGCCGATGAATTCCACGGAGCCGTAGTGGAGCGCGGTGACGCCGTGCCATCCGGCGTGCCGGGCGAGGTGGAGGGCGAGGCCGCCGAGGGACTCGATCTCGGTGCCGCGGTCGCGCTGGAAGGTCAGGAAGGAGAAGGCGCCCGGCATGGTGGCGTAGAAGAGCAGGGAGCCGGCGGCGACGGCGGCGCCCGCGGTGAGCCAGGCGCGGCGGGTGGCGCGGCCCCGCGGTGTGCCGATGAGCAGCAGCAGCGGCCAGAGCTTGATGAGCGTGCCGGCTCCGGCGATCAGGCCGCCGAGGGCGGGGCGGCGGCGCAGGGCCAGGAGCGCGGCGACGCCGACGGCGGTGGCCATGATGTCGTAGCGGGCGTAGACGATGGGGCCCAGGAGCAGGACGCCGACCACCCACACCCATGCCCCGTCGAGCCGCCAGGAGCGGTGCGAGGCGTCGTACAGCAGGCAGGCGAGGACCGCGGCGTCGGCGAGGAAGGCCAGCCAGAAGAAGGCCGCCGGGTAGCTGAGGAAGGGCAGGGCGCCCGGTGCGACCAGGACGGCCGCCGCGCCCGGCGGATACTGCCAGGTCACGTCGTGCGCGGGGAAGGCGCCGGAGAGCAGCGTCGGATACCAGCGCTGGTAGACCGAGGACACGTCGTAGACGACGCCTTGGCCGGGGAAGTGGAGCAGCTGGAAGACGAAGACCAGCAGCAGCGCACGGCTGAGCGCCCACACGACGACCAGCGGCATCGGGCCGCTCATATGCCGATATCTCACGTCTTGCATCTTGCGGCCCGCGGCGCCTGGCAGCCGGGAGGGACGCGCGCGGCGGCCCGCGGCGCCGGAGTAATCTCGGCGGCGATGGAAAAGACCTTGATCGTCACCAATGACTTCCCGCCGCGCCAGGGCGGTATCCAGTCCTTCGTCCACAGTATGGCGCTGCGCCTCGACCCGGACCGGGTCGTCGTCTACGCCTCGACGTGGAAGGACGGCACCGCGGTCGCGCGGTTCGACGCCGAGCAGCCCTTCCCGGTCGTCAGGGACCGTACGAAGATGCTGCTGCCGACGCCGAGGGTGACGCGGACCGCGGTGCGGCTGCTGCGGAGTCACGGCTGCTCGTCGGTGTGGTTCGGGGCGGCGGCACCGCTGGGCCTGATGGCGCCGGCGCTGCGCAAGGCGGGCGCGCTGCGGCTGGTCGGCACCACGCACGGCCACGAGGCGGCCTGGGCGCAGCTGCCCGCGAGCCGCCAACTGCTGCGCAGGATCGGCGAGGACACCGACACCCTCACCTATCTGGGTGAGTACACCCGTTCCCGTATCGCCTCGGCGCTGACCGGGCGTGCGGCGGAGCGGATGGTCCAACTGCCGCCGGGCGTCGACGAGAAGACCTTCCACCCGGGGTCGGGCGGTGCGGTCGTACGGGCCAGGCTGGGGCTGGCGGACCGCCCGGTCGTGGTGTGCGTGTCGCGGCTGGTGCCGCGCAAGGGCCAGGACACGCTGATCCTGGCGATGCCGCGCATCCTGCGGGAGAAGCCGGACACGGCGCTGCTGATCGTCGGCGGCGGCCCCTACCGCGGCGAGCTGGAGGCGCTCGCCGAGCGCACCGGTGTCGCCGGCTCCGTCCGCTTCACCGGGCCGGTGCCCGGGGACGAGCTGCCCGCCCACTTCGGGGCGGGCGACGTCTTCGCGATGCCGTGCAGGACCCGGCGCGGCGGCCTGGACGTGGAAGGCCTCGGCATCGTCTACCTGGAGGCGTCGGCCACCGGGCTGCCGGTCGTCGCGGGCGACTCGGGCGGCGCCCCCGACGCGGTGCTGGACGGCGAGACCGGCTGGGTGGTGCGCGGCGGCTCGCCCGAGCAGTCCGCCGAGCGCATCCTGGCCCTGCTGCGGGACGCCGACCTGCGCCGCCGGATGGGCGAGCGCGGGCGGGCCTGGGTGGAGGAGTCCTGGCGCTGGGACCTGCTGGCCCGGCGGCTGCGCGACCTGCTCTGAGCCTCCGGGCCGGGCGGCCTCCGCGGGGGCGGGGGCCTCAGGCCTTGGGGATACGCAGCGCGGCCAGCACCGGCAGGTGGTCGGTGGCCGTGTAGAGGTCGATGGCGGTGACGCCGGCGACCCGCTCGGGCACCCCGCAGCCCAGCACCTCGACCGGCTTGGTCGTGAAGACCGCGTCGATCCGCTGGAAGGGCGCCTGGGTGTTGGTGACCTCGCCGCCCCACGGGGCGACGGCGAAGCCGTCCTGGAGGTGGGCGGCGATACGGGCGAAGCCGGGGCGGTCGGGCGGCTCGTTGAAGTCGCCGCCGACCACCACGTTCGGTTCGCCCATCGCGGCCACCCGGTCCAGCAGCAGCCCGGCCTGTTCGTAGCGCTCGGCCGGGCTGAGGCTGAGGTGGGTGCTGATCACGCCGAGCCTGGCACCGCCGATCCGCAGCACCGCGGTGGCGAACCCCCGCTGGTGCAGCGGCGGACGGTGCGGCAGCAGGACGTCCTCGGTGCGCTCCACATGGGCCCGCAGCGAGGACAGGATCATCGGTCCCGCCGCGGTGGCGCCGCCGGTCACATGGACCAGACCGGTGGACTGGGCGAGGCGGGCCGCGGCCTTACGCCATCGGAAGAACCGCGGAGCCTCTTGGACCAGGACGAGATCGGGGGCGCAGGCTCGGATCACCCGGGCCAGCGCCGTCGTGTCGTCCCGCATCGAGCGGATGTTGTAGCTGAGCACGCGTACGACCGCCGAGGACGGCTCGGTGCTTGAACCCGGCAGA
Source organism: Streptomyces sp. NBC_00433 (assembly GCA_036015235.1). NCBI lineage: Bacteria > Bacillati > Actinomycetota > Actinomycetes > Kitasatosporales > Streptomycetaceae > Streptomyces > Streptomyces sp. NBC_00433. The sequence goes on from CP107926.1 coordinate 7,049,932, forward strand.
TCCTCCACGGTCATTCGCCTCAGCCCTGTCGTGCCAGGTCGGCGGCCCCGACCAGCCCCGCCTTGCCGCCGAGCTGCGCGGCGAGGACCTGGGCGTGCGGACGCCACTCCCCGCCGATCAGCCAGCGCCGGAAGGACTTGCGGATCGGGTCGAGGACCAGTTCGCCCTCGTCGGCCACGCCGCCGCCGACGATGAAGGCGGACGGGTCGAAGAGCGACGCCAGGTCGGCGAGGCCCGCACCGGCCCAGCGGGCCAGTTCACGGAAGGAGTCGACGGCGACCGGGTCGCCCTGCCGGGCGGCGGCGCTGATGTGCCGGCCCTCGATGCCTTCCACGGTCCCGTCGCCCAGTGCGAGCAGGGTCTCGGCATTCTCCGGGGTGGCGTTGGCCCGCTGCTTGGCGTAGCGGACCAGGGCGCGCCCGGAGGCGTACTGCTCCCAGCAGCCCTGGCTGCCGCAGCCGCACAGCAGACCGTCGGGCACCACCCGGATGTGCCCGAACTCCGCCGCGACGCCGAACCTGCCGCGGCGCAGCTTGTTGCCGATGATGATGCCGCCGCCGAGGCCGGTGCCGAGCGTGATGCAGATCACATCGGAATGGCCCTGTCCGGCACCGAAGCGATACTCGCCCCATGCCGCCGCGTTCGCGTCGTTCTCCACGACGACGGGGAGTCCGACGCGCTGCTCGACCTTGTCCTTCAGTGCCTCGTGCCGCCAGTTGATGTTGGGCGCGAACAGCACGGTGGCACGCTTGTCGTCGACGTAGCCGGCGGCGCCGATGCCGACGGCTTCGATCGTGTGACCGGCGCTGACCTGGCGCACCGCCTCCACGATCGCGTCCACGATGCCTTCGGGAGTCGGCGGCGTCGGCACCTTGACGGTCTCAAGAATCGAGCCTTCCTCGTCGACCACTCCGGCCGCGATTTTGGTGCCGCCGATGTCGACGCCGATGGTGAGTCCCATGTGTCCCTCAGTTTTCGGTCGATCCCCGCTAAGAGAACCGTACCGGAGAGGGGGTCAGTCGAGGTCGATGTGTTCAGCCGTTGAACGCGACGAGGTCCCGCCCGAGGTCCAGCGGGATTCCGCTCCTGCCACTGCGGACCGGTATGCCGCCAGCAATTCGGCCCCCGCGGCCGTCAGGTGGTCGAAGACGTCCGGATTCCGCTCCTTGATGGGTTCGACAACAGAACGCACCTGGGACAGGACGCCTTGCGCGGCGAGCTGCACCGCGGGATTGCGCAGCGCGGCCAGCCGGTCGCCGACCGCGTCGCCGACCGCCTCCGCGAAACGCCGCAGCTCCTCGGCGGCGCCGGCCTGGCCCGCCTGTTCGCGCCGCCTGGCGTGCTCGGCCGCGATGTCCTCGGCACTGGCCTTCGCCCACGCGTCGGCGTCGGGACGGTCGGTGGCTTCGCTCATGATCGGCTCCAAACGGGCGCGGCAGCTCGGGCGTCAGCCCTCGACTCCCGACGGTACCCGAACCGGGCCCGGGAGCGGCCGGTCAGCGCGGCCAGAGTCCGGGGTCGGGCGTGAACCGCACCCGCAGCGCCCCGTCGCGCAGCGCGGCACCCTCCACGGTGCAGCGCCGCAGCGCCGAAGGCAGCGGCAGGATCCGCCGGAAGCCCCCGGCGTCCACGACGAGTTCGTCGCCGCGCCGCACCAGGTCGAGACCGTCCTTGGTCGCCCCGGGCAGCGGCAGCGACCATACGAAGTGGCCCTCGTCACGCAGCCGGTCCTCCACGGTCCACGGGTCGCCGCCGGCCGCGGGAGCCGCGTCGTAAGGCACCGCGAGCGCCTCCTCGGGGCCCTGCGGCTCCCGTCCCAGGTGCGGCAGTTCGTGGAGGGAGGTGCCGTCGGCCGCGCAGACCTCCGCCAGCGCCTTGAGATGGGCCTGCTGGGTGCCGGAAAGGGCGGCCAGGAAGGGGTCGGCCGCGTCGGTGGGCAGCAGCCGGTTGGCGACGACCGACGCCGGGCCCAGGCCGTGCAGCGCCAGGCCGGTCCGCGCGGTGCGGAGGACCTCCGCGGCGTGGGCGCCCGGTTCCACCACGACCGTCACCGACGTGCCCGGATGCTCGATCACCGCCTGGACGGCGGCCAGTTCGCGGTCCGCGCGGGCGGCCGCCTCGTACGCCCACTCGGTGGGCATCGGCACCCCGGCCAACTGGGCCAGCACGGGCCGCAGCGCGCGGGCCGCCTGCCGGTCGGCGGGCAGCAACCGGAAGAGGTAGCGCCGCAGTTGACCCGGCAGCGCCAGCAGCCCCACCGCCTCGCGCACCGGCGGCAGGTCGACGACGGCCAGCTCCCACGTGCCGTCGTGGGCCGCGCGCACCGCCCGCAGCAGCGCCAGCGCCTCCGCGCCCGGCAGCGGCGTCAGCTCCTCCGGGTCCAGCGGCGCCGCGCCGAGCAGCGCCAGCAGGGTGCCGCCCCGGCTCTGCAGGTCGAGCAGCGCGTCCTGGAAGGCGGCGCCGGGGTCGATCGAGGCGACGCCGAGCCCGGGGACGGTGCCGGACAGCGCGGCGGCGGCCTCCCTGTCGTAGGTCAGCAGCAGGGTGCGGGTGCCGGCCGCGGCCGCCG